>JAOZTN010000090.1:0-10840 GCA_029942245.1 Bacteroidales bacterium
AAGCAAGTTTCACTTATCATCTTTTTGAAACATAACTATCATTTACCAGTTTACATTTGATATTGGAAAGCGGGTGCCTGAATCAATAATTTGAATATTAACCCTATACTTTATGAAGTAGCAGATAGGATTATGTTTTAATATTTTAGATTTTTGGAATTTGGAACCCTGTACCCTATTTAACCAATGGAATGAACTCAAATTTCTTTCCGTCGAAAAGCCCTTTGTCACTGAGCTTAATATCAGGAATAACCAGTAAGGCCATGAATGAGAGCGTCATATATGGGGCGCGAAGCGATGATCCCAGTGCCTTTGCTCTTTTGTCGAGCCTGTCATAGGCTGCAGCCACTTCGTATCCATCTTTATTCGACATCAGTCCTGCTACAGGCAATGGCAGCACCTCTTCTTTCTTTCCATCAACGAGTGAAATGCCTCCTTTTTGCTTTACCAGAAGGTTTACGGCCTTGCAGATATCTTCATCGTTGGTGCCAACGGCAATGATATTATGGCTGTCGTGGGCCACTGATGAAGCAATGGCACCACTGCGAAATCCAAAATGATTGATAAAGGCTACTGCAGGCTTTGCTTTCTCATAGCGGTTAAGCACTACCAATTTCAAGATATCACGGTCTACATTGCAGGTCACCATGCCTTCATCGGTTTGAACCCGTTTGTTGATCTCTTCCGTTACCAGTTGCCCGTCGAGTGCACGGATTACCGAAATATGTTTCCCGGTAGCAGGCACCTGTATATCTTCAACTGAGATGGGGGCAGCATTAAACTTGTTGATGGGCTTTTCCTTTACCGATTTGATCAGTGTTTTTCCATTTTCTGCTACTTTCAATCCTCCGATCCAGGTTTCCAGCACATTGAAATTCTTCAGGCTGTCAACTACAATGAAATCGGCAGGGTCACCCTCTTGCAGCAAGCCTACATCAAGACCATAGTGTCGTACCGGATGTAGCGTACATGCCCGAAGCACTGTCATAGGATCATAACCTGCTTTTATGGCCCTCTTAACATGATCATTAATATGCGCCTCCGCCAGGTCGTTGGGATGGCGATCGTCGCTGCAGAACATCACCCTTTCAGGATATTTGTCCATCATTACGATAAGCTCATCGAAGTTCTTTGCAGCACTGCCCTCCCTGACCTGCACATACATGCTGTTTACAGCCTTATCCAGTGCTTCTTCCAGGGTGAAACATTCATGGTCGGTACTGATACCGGCATCAATGTATTTTGCTGCCTGTTCACCCAGCAGGCCGGGTGCATGGCCATCTACGGGCTTCCCATGTTTGGCAGCCACCTTTAGTTTAGCTTTTACCTCAGGGTCGCCATTCAGTACTCCCGGAAAGTTCATCATCTCCGACAGGTATTTCACCTCCGGCATTGCCATAAGAGTATCGATCTCATCAGGCCCCAGTTCTGCTCCGGCAGTCTCAAAAGGCGTTGCCGGCACACATGAGGGTGCCCCGAAATAGAACTTAAACGGAACTTTTTTGCCATTGGCGATCATGAACATCACGCCATCAATACCCAGCACATTAGCTATCTCGTGAGGATCAGAAACCGTGGCCACTGTGCCGTGCGTTACAGCCAGCCTGGCAAATTCGCTGGGGATGAGCATGGAACTCTCGATATGAATATGTGCATCGATGAAGCCCGGAAGGATATAAGCTTTTTCTTCGACCTCAGTCTCAGTTATAGCTTCTATTTTCCCATTTTTCACCAGTATACTACCCGGGAAAATACGTTTGTTGACAATGTCAACGATCTGTCCGGAAAGCGTAAACATGGGTGGCAATTTCATATCGTAAAGTTAAAAACAATTTACAATGTGAAATACAAGGATGATGTTAAGTTATTGTTTCCTGCTGGCAATGAGGATCTCGAGAAGCTTAATTCCGGCATCAGAAATAACCGTCCCCGGCCCGAAGATGGCTACTGTGCCTGCTTTATAGAGAAAATCATAATCTTGTGGAGGGATCACACCTCCGACAATGACCATAATATCTTCCCTGCCCTGCTTCTTCAATTCTTCGATCAGTTGTGGTACCAGTGTTTTATGACCTGCCGCAAGGCTGGAAACGCCCACGATGTGGACATCATTTTCAACTGACTGTCTGGCGGTTTCTACCGGAGTCTGGAACAATGGGCCTACATCTACGTCGAAGCCGATATCGGCAAATCCTGTGGCAACGACCTTTTCACCGCGGTCATGGCCATCCTGTCCCATCTTGGCTACCATGATCCTTGGGCGGCGGCCCTCCAGTTCAGCAAAATTATCGGCCAGCTCGCAAGCCTTCATGAAACTTGCATCACCCATAGATTCTGAGGAGTAAACACCGGAAATTGAACGTATCACTGCTTTATAACGTCCATACACTTTTTCACAGGCATAGGATATCTCACCCAGACTGGCTCGTTTCTGTGCTGCATCCACAGCCAATTCCAGCAGGTTACCTTTGCCGCTTTCACAAGCCAGGGTAATGGCTTCCAGCGACGCCTGAACAGCGATTTCATCCCTTTCATCCTTCAGCTTCTTCAGCCGTTTTATCTGTGCGTCCCTAACGGCAGTATTATCTACCTCCAGGGTCTCGATGGGTTCTTCTTTATCAAGGCGGTATTTGTTCACACCCACGATGGTATCTTTGTGGGAATCGATACGTGCCTGTTTACGTGCAGATGCCTCTTCAATGCGCATCTTTGGTATGCCGGTCTCTATGGCTTTGGCCATGCCACCCAGCTTCTCGATCTCTTCGATATGCTCCCATGCACGGGCAGCAATATCATTGGTCAGGCTTTCTACATAATATGATCCCGCCCATGGATCCACGCTGCGTGTGATATTTGTCTCCTCCTGAATATAAATTTGTGTATTCCTTGCTATCCTGGCGGAGAAATCAGTTGGCAGTGCAATAGCCTCATCCAATGCATTGGTATGCAGTGACTGTGTATGTCCAAGGCTTGCAGCCATGGCCTCTATACAGGTGCGCGCCACATTGTTGAATGGATCCTGCTCGGTAAGACTCCAGCCGGAAGTCTGGCAGTGTGTCCTCAACGCCATTGACTTGGTATTTTTCGGATTGAACTGCTTCACGATCTTGGCCCAGAGCATCCTGGCCGCACGCATCTTGGCGATCTCCATAAAGTGGTTCATACCCACTCCCCAGAAAAATGATATCCTCGGGGCAAAAGCATCGATATCCATTCCTGCATTGATCCCGGCACGTAGGTATTCAAGTCCGTCGGCGAGTGTATATGCCAGCTCAATATCGGCAGTGGCACCGGCTTCCTGCATGTGATAACCGCTGATGCTGATGGAGTTGAATTTCGGCATCTTTTGGGAAGTATACTCGAAGATGTCAGCAATGATTCTCATCGATGGCAGCGGTGGATAAATATAGGTGTTCCTCACCATGAATTCCTTGAGGATGTCATTCTGTATTGTTCCGCTGAGTTGCTCCAGGGTGGCACCCTGTTCCAATCCGGCTACGATATAAAAGGCCATCACAGGCAGTACCGCCCCATTCATGGTCATGGAAACCGACATCTTGTCGAGCGGGATCTGGTCGAACAGGACCTCCATATCAAGAATAGAATCTACTGCTACACCAGCCTTTCCAACGTCGCCCTCAACCCTCTCATGATCGGAGTCATAGCCACGGTGTGTTGCCAGGTCAAAGGCAATAGAAAGTCCTTTCTGGCCGGCAGCCAGGTTCCGGCGATAAAAAGCATTTGATTCTTCAGCCGTACTAAAACCTGCATATTGTCTGATGGTCCACGGACGCATCACATACATGCTGGAATAGGGCCCACGCAGAAATGGTGGTAAGCCGGCGGCATATTGTAAATGCTCCATCCCTTCCAGGTCGGATTTATTATACACCGGTTTGAGATTGATCTTCTCCGGAGTGGCCCAATCCTTTTCTATATGGTGCTTATGCTCCCACACGGGGATATCGCATTTTTCTTTCCTGGTATTCTTAATATCGATCTGACTGAAATTCGGTTTCATGTCTTTTTACTTCTATGGTTTTTACATCAGATTCCCAGTTCCTTCTGGATCTCCTGCAGGCTTTCGAGTACATTCGAGCGCAGGTGGATAAAATGCTTCAGCCCTGCCTTCTTCAGCTCATCAATAATATCTTTAGGATAACCGGCGAGCACCACAATGGCTTTACCCTTTAATTGTTTTATGATCTCAGGGGCGATGGTGGCATATTCATCATCTGAGCTGCACATCACTACGATCTCAGCTTTCTTCTCTTCAGCTGCCCTCACTCCTTCCTCAACGGTCTTGAATCCCAGGTTGTCGATAAGATCGAAGCCGGCTACGGCAAAAAAGTTGCCTGCAAACTGCGCCCTGGCAATTCGCATGGGAAGATTGCCATAAGTAAACATAAACACGGCAGGCCGTTTGTTTTCGCGCGAATAGTCGTCCGTTTTCTTGCGTATGAGCTCAAAGCCCTGCGATCCGCGATATGGCTTCAGGGTTTCTACGATCGCATCTTTGTCGGTGAAATCGGAGGACTGAAATACCTCAGCGGGAATATATGTTTCTATCTTTTCCGTGTAATTAGGATACTGGTTGGAGCCCAGCAGACTCATCCTGCGCGTAGCGATATCAGCATCCAGGGAATCAGCATTTTCTCTGACCTTTTGCTGGATAAACCCGGTCTTAACGGCCTCGATATACCCTCCCTTTTCTTCAATCTCCAGGAAGATTTTCCAGGCTTCTTCCACCATGGATGCGGTCAGGTTTTCGACAAAATATGAGCCTGCTGCCGGATCTACTATCCTGTCAAAGTAGGCTTCTTCCTTCAGCAGGAGCTGCTGGTTGCGTGCAATGCGTTCGCTAAAGTCATCAGGTTTTGAAAAAGCAGCGTCGTAAGGTCGCACTCTATGCGAATCAACCCCCGCAATAGCCGCCGACATAGATTCCGTTGTTGTCCTGAGCATATTCACATGAGGATCATAAACAGTGATGTTCCAAGTGGCCGTTTCCGTATGTATACTCATCTTACAGATGTCGTCACTGCTGGGGCCATAAGCTTTAACAATATTGGCCCAGAGTTGCCTGGCAGCACGGATCTTCGCCATCTCCATAAAGTAATCAGGCCCGATAGAAAAGTTAAAACGCATGCCGGGAGCAACCTTATCGACCGAAAGGCCCCTCTCAGTAAGCTGAGTAAGATATTCCGCACCGGCAGCGAGGCTAAAAGCCAGCTCCTGTACGATAGACGATCCTGCATGATGAAAATTTCTGCCGTTAACCGTGATAACGCTGAAATGAGGTAAGTTGGCAGTAAGGTTGAGCATCCTTCCGCATGCTTTGAAGTCCTCATCAAGTGAATCATAATAATTCCCTTTGATAAGCAGCCTTCCAAGAGGATCGAAGTTTACCGATCCTTGAACCTTCTGGAAATCGCGGTTATATTGTTTAATCAACTCGAGATATATCCCGGCGATGTTTTCGGCCTTCCTTCCACAAACGAAGTTCAGTTCAACGATCTCTGCAAAAATATTGCGGCAGAGGCCATCGAGATCCTCCCTGCTGTATTCCTTATTATCGTCGAGCACGAATCCCAATGAGTTGATTCCCTTCATCAGGATGTCTAGTGCTTTCTTATTGGCTGCCTCGATCTTGTTCACACGGATATTCTGGCGGATGAACCAATCATTTTTATTGATCTTGTTTCCCCTGACAAATGGAAATTCTCCCGGCAGGAAAGTGGTTTCTATGCCTTCCAGGTTCTCTTCGCGGTAATATGGTTTTGCCGAAAACCCTTGTCCGGTCTTCCATACCAGCTTTTTGTCGTAATCAGCCCCTTTCAGGTCCCTGTTGATCACGGCCTCCCAATCGGCAGTGCTCACCGGCGGAAACTCGCTGAATAATTTCTTCTTCTGATCGCTCATATTCTTTGCTTGATCGCTACGTGTTTATCACGTAAATTTATGGACATCAAAAGTACGATAATTCTTACATTTGTTATTTGAATGAAAGCACAACTACTTATATTTTCCTTCCTTTTGCTATTTCTCTCCAAAGCGTACACACAGGAGAAAGAGAAGGCTGTGGATTGGCTGCCTGAAGACCATTATTTTGATCCCCTTATCCTTGACCCGGTGGAGTGCCAATCGTTTGGTTCTCTGTATGCATATTGGGAAGGCAGCCAACGGCAGGACCTTATTTATTCCCCGCTTGCACTGGGGTTTCAGCTTCCTGTAGTAAATTGGGACAAAGGTGATTATGGATTCGAAATTGGGTTTATGGCAAGCATTTTCTTCCAGTTTGAGTTTGTGCAACCCAGTTCCCTTTTCCAGGTCAACCTCATCAATACCGATTTTAAGGTGGGAATACCTTTTATTTTCCGCATGAAGCGTTTTTCCATGAGGACCGCCATTTACCACGTCTCTTCACATTTTTCGGAAGAATATATTTTTCGCAATGGGCTGATAACATTTGGTGAGAATCGCAATACTTATGATGCAGTCGATATTCATGCATCATGGAAGTTTGATAGAATGTTTTATTACGGAGGCGTTGGTATGGCCTTCAACTCACCATACAACAGGGGTGTTTGGAAGTTCCAGGGTGGGTTCCTCTTTCGGGCACCGGTAAAAAAAGGCTCGAAGTTCAATTATATTGCCGGAGCCGACTTCCAGGTCTTGCAGGAAACCGACTGGAGCCTGAACAGCATGCTGGGGGCAGGCATTGAACTTGAATACCGTCCCTCACGAACTTTCCAGATAATGGCTCAATACTTTAACGGCAGTATGCCCTATTCCCAGTACACCCAATTGAGGGTACAATGGCTTGGGGCCACCCTCATTGGGCACCCCTTTTAAGTAGTTAATGGAAAATGAATCACCTCTCCCCCTGGGATAGGGAATTAATGGGGTGAGGCTCTTTAGTGCCTAAGTATCTTTTTATCTAGCTGCCGGATTCCATCTGATAGAATGAGTAAGTATATACCACTCTTAAGTTGTGAAAGATCCATGCTATGATGAAAAAGGTTTTTCTGCTCATCAATAAGGATTTTCCCTTCCATATTATAAAGCCTGAGCTGTCCGTTAAGGGAAGATTTTATTGTCAGGATTGATGAAACAGGGTTAGGATAAACCTGAATATTTATGTCTTGCCATTCGGTTTCTAGTATTTTAACAGGAAAGCTTTCGATGGTGGCGATCCATCCGCTGCCACCCGTCCCGCCATCAGAATGGAATCGAAGACTCATCATATCACCTGAAAACAATTCATGTGGCATGCTGTTTCCCGTGTATCCACCCAGCAGCATCCCTCCCGGGTAGGGTCCGTCGTATACCCAGAGGGAATCATACCCATTCTCCAGGTTGAAGTCACTGAACTCAAGGCGCAGTGCTTCAGTTGGCTCACCATGAAAAGTCATGACATAATCTTCATTATTATAATAATACCATGAGGGGCCACCGCTATCATAAATGGTATCGAACCAGGTGATGGGTGTGCCCTGGGAGAAGCTTCCGGCTATGGTTTCCCATAGATCGGTATGCCCGTTATCGTAACCCAGAGCCCAGATACCGATACCCGCCAGGCCCCTATTATTTACCATCTTGTATCGCCGCTCCAGCGAACGGGTGTCATTTA
The DNA here is from genome assembly GCA_029942245.1 of Bacteroidales bacterium. Lineage (GTDB taxonomy): Bacteria > Bacteroidota > Bacteroidia > Bacteroidales > B18-G4 > B18-G4. Next base: position 7,634 of record JAOZTN010000090.1, read on the forward strand.
CAAAACACTGGTACCATCCATTGTTCTCGTATGAAAAATAAGGACTGAATGAATTGGGTTCAAAATGCTTGTTCGCTGTGGAATAATGCCCGGAATTGTTGTTCTTGATCTTCGCCCAGGTGTATGCGGTACCATTTCCGGTGGTGTATGATGGAGCTGTGCCGGAAGCAGTAGGCCATTCGCGGGCATAGTAGGATACCCCGATCAGCATCCTGTCAAGGGGCATCCCTTCCGTCTGGTAGTAAGATATTGTTCTTGACACATTATAATCATATCCGGACGTCATGCTGTAGTGTGGATCAATGGGTCCGGCCATGCTGCTGCTATTCCAATAGTAGTCGTACCCCATGATCATGTACAGGTCAATGTATTGGTTCAATTCCTGAACATCGAAGATTCCACTCCAATCCACTGCGGGCATGGCGATGCTCAGGATGCCATCCGGCAGGCTATCGCGAAAAATTGCTGAAAAGTCGGCAATGTAGTCTATCATATTCTGACCCTGAGATGAAGGGACAGCCTCAAAGTCGAAGCTCACACCGTGGGCCCCACGTTGTTTAACCAATTCGATCAGGTTATTGGTTAAATTCAGTTTGGAAGTCGAATTATTGAAGAAACTACTATGGCCTGAAAACAGGGTAACGCATAGATGTACCCTTGTTCCATTGGCAAAGGCCGAATCGATGGCAGGAGAAGTGAGCCAATCATGGTAGGTGGCTGCATGTCCGCTGTAGGGATCCACCTCATAAGAAAAATATGAGAGGTCGCTAAGCAGGTCCCACTGGTAGTTGAGGTAATTTGATCCGCCCCAGAATGGATGGTATCCGAAAACGATCTTCTCGAGCTCAGCTGCTCTCATCCTAACATCCATACCCAAGAAGCAATTTAGAGAGTCATATTCTGCTGCTGACTTCAAGCCCAGTTCACGATACTTATTTGCTTCCTCCATATGAATGGAAGGCTGCGACATTAATATCGCCGGTAGCAACAGTATTAAGAAAGATGTTAAGCGTGCAATCACTACTCTACGATTGTCATTTCATCTACCAGGTGCCCGGCACCGGCAAATTTATCGATGATAAAAAGACAATATCGAATGTCGATTGAAATGTTGCGGCACATCTCCGGATCGTATACGATATCACTCATTGTACCTTCCCAGCAACGGTCGAAATTGATCCCCAGCAACTCACCATTATCATTCAACAAGGGGCTGCCCGAGTTTCCGCCCGAGGTGTGGTTCGTGGCTGTGAAACAAACGTGCATACTACCATCCTTGTCGGCATAACGACCATAATCCTTGTTCTCGTAAAGATCTTTCAGGCGGTCTTCCACCACATAATCATATATTCCTGGGTCTTCCTTCTCCATGATCCCTTCCAGGGTGGTATAATGCTTATAGGTAACGGCATCGCGGGGCTGAAAGCCTTTCACCTTGCCATAGGTTACCCTGAGCGTAAAATTCGCATCCGGATAATAGCGTTCCTGCGGGCGAAACTGCATCAAACCCTTCATATATATTCTTTGCAGGCTGTCGTCCTCGGTGTAGTACTTGCTTAACTGCGGACGAATTTCCTTATTATACTTATCGGCAAAAGCTTTGGCCAGCACATAGGCAGGGTCCTGGATGATCTTTTTATATTTCTTAGTCTTATACTTATCCAGGAAGATATTCACAGATTCTTCAGAAGCAAATATGGATTTATCAAATACATAATCGGCATATGCATTTACATCTCCCTTGAATTTCGTCTGAAGAATATCCAATTCGGCAGGCATGAAATCCGGGTTTGCCATATCAAGATATGCAGTGATCATGGCAACAAAGGTTTCTTTATCGAGAGGCTGGTAATAGTTCTTAAAATAAGCAGAGGCGTTGCTCCTTAACATGGAGATCTCCTTTGTGATCTTCTCTTCCGGGGTATCCTTGCCCTGGCAAAGCTTCACAAGACCCTGGAATCTTCTTGCGTAACGCAATATTTCGATGCCAAAAGCTGATTCTGAAAGCAATGTCAATTCCTTATCGAGTGTGGAAACATTTTCATAAAGCTCATCAAAGGCATCAATGATCCCGTAATAAGGGCTGCTTTCACCGCCACTAAGTTGTACCCAGGCTTTGAAAGCACCTTCGACACTTTCTTTTTCGGCTATGATGCCTGTGCGTTTGATCCCTTTGTTCTCACCAATCCATTTTTTCCAGCCGTTGGCAATACCGGCAGCCTTTGCCGAATACTGTATCCTGACCAGGTCATCCTTGTTGATATACTTGTTAATGATGTCGAGGCGCTTGCCGCGAAGGTCGATCCTGATGGGGTTTACGACTTCTGAGATATGCTCGACCCTGCATGCAGGGATATACTGTTGCGTTGACCCCGGATACCCGAATACGAAAGTGAAATCATCTTCTTCCACACCCTGTATATTAATGGGGAAATGGTATTTGGGAGTGTAGGGTACATTGTTTTCGGAATACTTGGCCGGCTGGTTGTTGGAATCGGCATAGATCCTGAATACGGAAAAGTCTCCAGTATGCCGGGGCCACATCCAGTTGTCGGTATCACCACCGAATTTCCCAATGTTAGAGGGGGGCGCACCCACAAGGCGTACATCTTCATATACTTCTGTAATAAACATATAAAATTCATTGCCATAATAAAAGGGTTTCACACGGGCCTTGTAATGTGTACCTTCCACTGCAGTTTTTTCAAGCGTATCAGCATTTTTCTTTAGTAATTCTGCCCGCGCAGCCTCGGTCATGTCGTCGGTTACACCTTCCAGCATCTTATTTGTTACATCTTCCATCCTGACGAGGAAGGTAACCGTGAGGCCGGGGTTCGGCAATTCTTCTCCCTTATTCATGGCCCAGAATCCATCGGTAAGGTAATCGTGCTCCAGGGTGCTGTGGCGCTGTATCCGCCCATAACCGCAATGATGGTTCGTCAGCAGCAGACCCTGTTCAGACACAATCTCTCCCGTACAACCCCTACCAAAGATCACAATGCCGTCTTTCATGGAGCTGTGGTTGATGCTGTAGATGTCATCTGCCGTGAGCTTGAAGCCCATATCCTGCATCTCCTTTTCGTTAAGTTGTTCGAGCAGGAGCGGGATCCACATGCCTTCGTCTGCCCTTGAAATGAAAATGCTAAAAAGAAGTGTCAGAGAAAAAATTATGCGTTTCATGGTATATCTGGTTGCTGGTTACTGGTT
>JAOZTN010000091.1:0-10783 GCA_029942245.1 Bacteroidales bacterium
GCCCAGGAAAAGCCAACACCAAATCCCGCAAGAACCAGTGTGTCTCCCCTATTAACCTTACCATCAGCAATAGCATGGTATAATGCGATAGGAATGGTTGAAGCGACGGTGTTGCCGCAATTCTCCAGGTGGTAAAAAGTTTTTTCTTTCGGGATCTTCATCTTTCGGAAGATACTTTCGAGTATGATCTGGTTGGCCTGGTGTAAGACATACATGTCAACATCATTTTCAGTAATACCCGACTTTTCTAGCAATTGTCTTATCATGTTGGGAACCATCTCTACCGAGAAGGTAAATATCCTGGACCCGTTCATATAAAAGTTTCTGTCGTTGCGGATATTGCCAGCCTCATCGGTATAATCCTTTGCGTCATTCTTAAGGTAGGGGAAACGTGCGCCACCATCCTTGATAATGATAGCATCATATCCCTTGCCATCGGTTCCAAATACAAAATCGCCAATACCTGATTGGGAAGCCTCTTCATTCGATGTAACCAGTGTGGCTGACGCTCCGTCGCCGAAAATGGCCCGGTTGCTTTTATCATCAGGGTGGATCAACTCAGAAATATTTACGGCTGTGAGAAGAAGTACGTTCCTAGCATTCCCGGTGGCAATAAGACCATTGGCAACACTCAGGCTATAAATAAATCCTGTGCAACCCTGGTTGATATCCAGCGCCCCTGCTTGCTGTGGGATGCTCAGTCGGTCCTGCAAAATACAGGCTGTAGACGGGGTGATAAAATCTGCTCCCTGGGCGCAAAAAATGATATGGTCGATCGCAGCGGGGCTGATGTCATGTTCAGCAAACAGCTTTTTAGCAGCTTCAAAGGCCAGATCCGCTGCAGTCTCATCATCTGCGGCAATATGCCTTTTCTTTACGCCTGTCAGCCGGGTCAGATCGTCGATCTTAAGATCCGGGAACTTCACCGCCAGGTCGTTATTGGTGAGAACCTGATCAGGAAGATGGTAGCTGATGGCTTTTATATAGCTTCTCATTGTTTTGGGGCCTGCATGGCCTGGGTATGCTTGTTCTTATAGAATTGTGCCTTTTGCGTTTCCCCAATATTACTAAAATATTCGGAAAGGAAAGCAAATACTTCCGGCTGGGCATTTCGTTTGGCAGCATCCTCAAAAGCAATCACAGCGTGGAGGGTATCACCGCTCATCATATAGTAGTTCCCAAAGTTAATATAGGGCAAGGCTTCATCGGGTGAGATCCACATGATCTCTTCGTTCAGTTCAACAGCCTTGTCCAGGTCGCCCATCATAAACATCAGGTTCGCCAGTCTCGACCTCGGATTTATAATCTGACGGTTGCTGGCAATACATCGTTCATAATAATAGATTGCAGAATCAATTTCACCAACATTTTCGTATGTAAAGCCCAGGTTGAACAATGCTTTTCCATCTCCCGGCTCAATCTCGAGGGCTTTTTTGAAGCTGGAAATCGCTCCGCGTTTAAACCTCATGAATTCTGCTGTGTCGCCTTTGGCTACCAGGTGCTCAGCTATGCGTGGATGATTATATATCATGCCCATATTCTTCCAGGAGGAGGCATGTTCGGGCCAGATCTCAACAGCCCGCTTGAAATGCTTTAAGGCCTTGCTGATCTCGGGCATGATAAATTTAGCCACATTCACAGGCTGGGCAAGCTCACGTTCAATCTTCCTCATGGTGGTATTGCCCATCAGGTCGTGCGCTTTTACAGAGTTTTCAAGATAAGGCATATCTGCATTGTAAAGAGAAAGATCGGTATACCATGCTGCATTTCTTTTCACAGTCTTATAGGAGTATGGGATGAGTATCAGGCCGGTGAAGATCATCACAAACATGATCCTGCTACCCTTGTTAACAGCAGATTCGGGCACAGCCTTAAACAGCTTGAAGATAAGCCAGGCCAGCACGATGGAAAAGGCTACCGAGGGGATCAGGAGGAAACGTTCACCGATGATGCCGGGGACAGGACGGTAGATGTTGGCAAACATGGCAATCGTTACCAGGAAGAAGAATAGGGCATAGGATATCACATGTTTTTCACGTGCCTTCCAGATAGCCACTCCCAATATACCTGCATACAGAAGTATGCTCAGGATTACCCAGAGGTTCCCCAGATTCACCAAGGGGATCATGTCGTACCCATAATAATACAGCAGGGGATGTGGAATAACCAATAGCTTGACATAATATCCCAGGCTGTACATTCCGGTGCCCAGGATATACCAGATATTATCTTCGAAATACAATGGATTATCAACCATAGATACATCGCGGATCCGGTCGAGGAACCAGAAAGGCATCATCCCGCCTATCACGATCATCAGCGTGAGCAATCCAAAAATGACCCCGATCTTCTTCCACTTCATATTCGTAAAGAAATAGAGAGTGAGAGGGAAGACAAACCAGAATGCCAGGGCAGTTGGCTTGGATAAAAATGCAATCACGTATAGTAAGAGTCCTGCCACGAGGTATATGATCTTTGACTTATCGTGGTACTTCAGAAGCATTTGCAAGGTAAGAAGTGAGAAAAGCATGCTAAGCAGCTCATCCCTGTTTTTAAGGCTGGCCACTACCTCCGTATGTACCGGATGTGCGATAAACAGTAAGGTGATCACAAACGGAAACCAGATGGAGTATCCCCTGAAAACCCTTTGCAATACACGGTACAGCACCAGGACAAGGGTAAGATAAAGCAAGATGTTGATCATGTGTGCCACCCCTGGCATGACACCAAAAATGGCATACTCAAGTGCATATACCAGGCGGACAACCGGCCGGTATCCTAAGGATTTCTCGACCCCGTCACCTGTAGTAACAGTAGTATATGTAGTAGAAAATATCTCTTTTACCAATCCAAATCCATGCTCTTCCACCTGCGTGTCCATGGCCTGTATGATATAATCATCCAGTGAATACAGGTTGTTCGTGGTATTTCCATAGAGCAGAAGTGTGAAGAGGATAATTACCAGTAGAAAAAAGATCTTCGTCCTTTTTTCATGGGCTAGTTGTCCGGGATCTTTGAGCTTTTTTACCATCATGAGCAGCTTATTTCTTTAGTGCTCACAAAAATAGATAATTCAGGCAAATGGAAGAATGCTTTAACATTGGTTAACAATATAGTGTTGGGTGTTGAGGGTTGAGGGTTGGGTAATTAACAAATTCGATATTTGATATTCGTTATTTGTTATTCGATACTCACAGGATTTTCTTCGCAAAGCCTTCAATCGCCTTGAGTGTTTTCTTCCTGGCTTCGATATGTCCCATATGTCCAACTTTGTCGAGCACAAGGATCTCGCTGGTTGAGGGCAGTGTAGCCTGGTTTATGGTATTCTCGAAGGGGATGCGGCTATCTTGCTTACCAAGTATGAACAATACCGGCACCTTGCTATTCACCAATACCTGCAGCTTATCCGTCCGGTATTTCATTCCTTCCAGGGCAGCGATAATGGCTTTGGGTGCGGTTGCCAGGGCATCCTCGTAAAGCTTTTTAATCTCCTTTTCGTAGAGTGGAATGTTATCCGGAGCAAAGAGTTCCGGAAAAAAGTTGAAAATAAAAGCACCCCGGTCTGAGTTTACCACTTCAATGGCCCTGTTACGGTTTACTTTTGCTTCGGCGGTATCGGCCATGGCATGGGAATGCATCAGGCCGAAGCCTTTGAGCTTTCCAGAATATTTCGCGGCAAAGGCAAGGGTAACATAGCCACCCATAGAGTGACCGATCATCAAGCAATGCTTCACCTGCAACTCCTTGAGCACCTTATTAACAGCTGTAGCCATCTGCTCCATCAGATGGACCCTGCCAAGGCATTCGCTTTTTCCGAATCCCGGCAGATCGATGGTGATCACTCTGTGTTCAGCTGATAATTTGCGGGCAAAATAATCCCACATGCTCATGTTTTCCAGGAAACCATGGAGCAGGACAATGGCAGAGCCGCTGCCTTTATCACGGAAGTAAATTTTCTTCCCCTTATAAAGTATACTTCCTGTCATTTATCCTTACGTTCTGCTTCGTATTTATCCAATTCTTTCTTGCGCAGCTTCCCACGCTGCACTGCAAGCCAGATGTTGAGGGGGAGATTGATCAGGGCAATGATCGCAAAGCCTGCAATGGCCGGATATAAGGCATATTCCTTTGCTGTAAAATATAGAACAAGAGAAGTGATGATCAACACCATAGCAATGATGCGAACGATTTTCATTATACGGACTGCCTGTTCTATTTTCATACTATTTTCTTTCCACCCCACTCCCTAATCCCCCTGCCTCCTTCTCCCCCTCTCCTCGAGGAGAGGGGGCCAGGGGGTGAGGTGCTTTTACTTTATTTTTTCATTGTATCCTCAATCTCGGCTACTGTCTTAGGTATAGGCTTTCCAAGTACTCTGTGGCCATCCTCTGTAACAAGGATATCATCTTCAATTCTTATGCCGCCAAAATCTTTATAGGTCTCAGCCACATCATAGTTGATAAATTCGGTGAATTTGCCTTCACTCTTCCACATGTCGATGAGAGCAGGAATGAAGTAACAACCGGGTTCATCTGTCATCACAAAGCCCGGTTTCAGCCTTTTGCCAAAACGAAGAAATGCCAGGCCAAACTGATCGCTACGCTGGATTTCTTCATTGTAACCAACATAATTCTCACCCAATCCTTCCATATCATGCACATCCAGGCCCATGGCATGTCCCAATCCGTGAGGGAAAAACAGTGCATGTGCACCTTGTCTGACAGCTTCATCCACATCACCTTTCATAATGCCAAGGTCTTTAAGTCCCTGTGCGATGGTGCGTGCAGCAAGCAGGTGCATATCTTTATAAAAAATGCCCGGTTTGATCGCCGCAATAGTATCCACATTAGCCTTGAGTACGATCTCATAAATATCTTTCTGGCGCTGGTTGAACTTTCCGCCTACGGGTACTGTACGTGTGATGTCACTGCAATAGCACATCTGTGTTTCACAACCGGCATCTGTCACCATCATACGGCCCAGTTCCAGTTTATTCCCATGGTGATGATTATGCAGTGTCTGGCCATCAACACTCAGAATGACAGGAAAAGATACGGGACCTGCATGTGAAAGAGCGATTCCTTCCACGGTGCCTGCTATCTCCTGTTCAACAACTCCCGGCATAGCCATCTTCATAGATGTTGTATGCATAAGCCAGGCTACATCCACTGCCTTTTCGATCTCTGCTATTTCTCCTGCATCTTTGATCTCACGCATTTTCACGACGGCTTTGATGAGCTCTTCGGAAACATACTTTTTAACCTCCGCATGCTTCATTCCGAAGATGCCTTCGAGCGAAAGCCAGCGGTCGCCACGGTATGGAGGGAGGATGTGTACTTTGCGTCCTTTTCTGATCGCATCCTGAATATATTCACCCAGCTTGCTTTTCGACAGTATATTGCCGGTGCCACACTCCAGGGCCTGATCTTTCATCTTTGGCTGCTCGCCCATCCAGATGATATCGTCCATAGTCACATCATCGCCAACCAGGATATCCTTACTTTCATCCACATCAATGATTCCCGACAGGCCGTCGTGGTTATGGCCGAAATAATACAGGAAATCACTGTCCTGACGGTAATGATAGGTGTTGGCAGGATAATTCATGGAGGCTTCATCATTGCCCGGCAGAAATACCAGTCCTCCTGAAAGTAAGGACCTCAGTTGCTCTCTTCTAGCGGAATATACTTGTGGATTGAACATATTATGTTTTTTGTTGGTTTTAAGTTAAGACTAGCAAAATTAATCAATATAGAGCAAACCGATTCAATTTTCGGAAGTTATGTGACAAACCAACAAAAAAGGTACCGGGTACCGGGTGCCAGGTACAAGGACTTTTTGATATTCGATACTCGATATTCGATATTTGATACTCGAAACTCCTAGGCTTTCATAAGCATCTCGATCTCTTCTACCTTCACAGGAATATGCTCCGTCAGGTTCACCGGGCCCTCATTTGTAACAAGAATATCATTCTCGATGCGTATGCCTATATTTTCTTCGCGGATATACAATCCGGGTTCACAGGTGAGCACCATTCCGGCCTCGAGCGGGTCGTACTTGGAACCAACATCATGCACATCCAGCCCAAGAGGATGAGAGGTGCCATGCATAAAATATTTCATGTACAAGGGTTTCTTGGGATCCTGTTTTTCCACATCCTGCTTTGAGAAAAGGCCGAGGCCTATCATCTCTTCCTCCATCAGCTTGTTTACTACCTTATTGAAGGCATCGATGCTGGTTCCAGGAACAAGCAGGCTGACTGCCCTGTTGTGTACCCTGAGTACAGCCTCATAACATGCGCGTTGACGGGGAGTAAACATTCCATTCACCGGAATTGTTCGGGTAATGTCGGCAGCGTAATTGGCATATTCCGCCCCGAAATCCATTAAGAGCAGGTCACCATCATGGCACAGTTTGTCATTATCCACATAATGCAATACGCATGCATTGGCGCCGGAGGCAATAATTGGCTTATATGCATTCCCCGTGGCCCCGTTCATAGCAAAAGCATATTCTATCTCTGCCTGAACCTGGAACTCCTTAACTCCAGGTTTTAATCTTTTCAACACACGCTCAAATGCTTTACCTGTGATCTCCCCCGCCTTGGTGATAAGATCGACCTCGGTGGCTGATTTTGTTTTTCTGAGTGCTGTCATCAGCGGAGCTGAACGATCAAGGGTATGAGTTGGAAAGCGCTCTGCCAGATCTCTGGCAAAACGAATGTCTTTATAAGGAACAGGGTTGAAATATTTGGGATACTCATTTGAATTCAGGTAGACCTTTGCAGCCCAGCTCATGAGATCTTTTAATAAGAAATCGAAATTTTTGGTCCATTGCACAGATTTTATTCCTGAAACTTTCCCGGCCTCCTCTATGCTCAGTTTCTGACCCTCCCAGATGGCAATCTGCTCACTGGTTTCTTTTACAAACAACAACTCCCGAAAGGGCGTATTGGGATGCCCCGGAGCAAGGATGAGGATCGTTTCTTCCTGATCGATCCCGCTCAGGTAAAAAATGTCGGACTGCTGACGGAAGGGGAAGTTCTGATCCCCGTTGCGGGGGAATTCATCATTTGAATGAAATATTGCAATGCTTCCCTTATCCATCTGCCCTATAAAACGTTTTCTGTTCTCAATAAAAAAGCCCGGGTCGATGTGCTCGTATCTCATAAATGTAATCTTATTTAAAATCAGTAAAAATTAATACGTATCAAGGTATTCAGTCGACAAATTACACTTAAAATCTTATTTTTGTTAGCCAATAAAATTACACTTTTTGGTGTATAAATTTAGCAACACCTGTTCTTTTTGTAAAAACAACAATTATGGCCAAGTTAATCCATTACTCCTCTCTCACGAAGAAATTCATTATGGCATTTGCAGGATTGTTCCTGGCGGTGTTTCTCATCGTCCACCTGGGCATCAACCTGTTTATCTTACCTATAACAGCAAACCATGTTGAGATCTTTGAAGCTGCCGTGCACTTCATGTCCCTTCCCATCATTAAGGTGTTTGAAGTCGTCTTATTTGGAGGCTTTATCATCCATATTATCTATGGATTGATCGTTCAGGTTCAGAACTGGATGGCCCGGCCGGTCAGGTATAAGAAAGAAGGCTACTCCCATACTTCTTTCTTCAGCAAGTATATGATCCATACCGGTATCATCATTTTCATCTTCCTGGTGATGCACTTTATACATTTTTATTTTGTAAAACTAGGCTTCACAGATGCACCGGAAGGGCCAATGACTGTAAGCAGCAATCATGACTTCTACCATATGACGGTGAATCTGTTCAGCAACAACATATATTCTGTCATCTACATTGTGCTGATCATTATCCTGGGTTTTCACCTGAATCATGCCTTTCAGTCGGCATTCCAGTCGCTGGGGCTGAATCATAGTAAGTACACCCCATTCATTAAAGCGATCGGGACCATTTATTCCATTATCGTCCCACTGGGCTTTATCGTTATTCCTGTGTATTTCCTGTTGAGTTAATTTGTTTTCGAAAAAATAACACTATTAGATATGAAATTAGATTCCAAAATTCCTGAAGGGCCACTCGCCGAAAAATGGACTAATTATAAAGCAAGCCAGGATCTTGTCAACCCTGCCAACAAGCGTAAGATCGACATCATTGTTGTCGGTACGGGTCTTGCCGGAGCGGCTGCAGCTGCCAGCCTTGGTGAGCTTGGGTTCAATGTTAAGATCTTCTGTATCCAGGACAGCCCCCGCCGTGCGCATAGTATCGCGGCCCAGGGAGGGATCAATGCCGCCAAAAATTACCCGAACGATGGCGACAGCATCTACCGCTTGTTTTACGATACCGTGAAAGGTGGTGACTACCGTGCCCGTGAAGCGAATGTTTACCGCCTGGCAGAGGTCAGCAACAACATCATCGATCAGTGCGTGGCACAGGGGGTGCCTTTTGCCCGCGACTACGGTGGTTTGCTCGACAACCGTTCCTTTGGCGGTGCACTGGTATCGCGTACTTTCTACGCCCGTGGACAGACCGGTCAGCAATTGCTTTTAGGTGCCTACGGTGCGCTGAGCAAAGAAATTCATAAAGGCTCTGTTGAGCTCTTCACCCGTCAGGAGATGATGGACCTTGTCATGATTGATGGGAAAGCGCGTGGCATCGTCACCCGCAACCTGGTATCAGGTGAACTGGAAAGACATTTCGGCCACGCTGTGGTGATCGCTACCGGTGGATACGGCAACGTTTTCTTCCTTTCTACCAATGCCATGACCTCCAACGGCAGCGCTGCCTGGCAGGTATATAAGAAAGGTGCTTTCTTCGGAAACCCCAACTCCACCCAGATCCACCCGACCTGTATACCGGTTCACGGTGATTACCAGTCGAAACTGACATTGATGAGTGAAAGCCTTCGTAATGATGGCCGCATTTGGGTTCCAAAGAACAAGGAAGATGCCCAGAAGATCCAGAAAGGAGAACTCAGCCCTACAGAGATCAAGGAGCAGGATCGCGATTACTACCTGGAACGCAGATACCCCGCATTCGGGAACCTGGTTCCAAGGGATGTTGCTTCCAGGGCAGCCAAGGAACGTTGCGATGCCGGATTCGGTGTTGGCAGCACAGGCCTTGCCGTTTATCTCGACTTTAAAGATGCCATCAATCGCCTTGGCAAGGATGTTATCGAAGCACGCTACGGAAACCTCTTCCAGATGTATGAAAAGATCGTGGATGAGAACCCTTACGAAACTCCCATGATGATCTATCCGGCCATACATTATACCATGGGCGGTATCTGGGTCGATTATGAACTACAAACAACCATCCCGGGGCTTTTTGCTGCCGGCGAAGCAAATTTCTCCGATCATGGAGCTAACAGGCTGGGCGCATCAGCATTGATGCAAGGCCTGAGCGACGGATACTTCGTTCTACCATATACATTACAAAATTATCTTGCAGACCAGATCCAGGTGAAACGCATCCCAACCGATCATCCGGAATTTGCGAAGACCGAACAAGAGGTCAGGGCCCGCCAGGAGAAACTGATGGCGATCAAGGGTACGAAAACCGTTGACACCTTCCATAAAAAGCTAGGGCTGATCATGTGGGATCATGTGGGCATGGCCCGTAATGAAGAAGGACTGCAGGAAGCCATAAAGACGATACAGGAGCTGAAGGAAGATTTTTGGAAAGATGTTCGTATCCCCGGAAAGGTTGACGAGCTGAATATAGAACTCGATAAGGCCATGCGCGTTGCCGACTTTCTTGAGCTGGGAGAGCTGATGGCCAAGGATGCTTTGGAACGCAAGGAATCATGTGGGGGCCACTTCAGAAACGAATACCAGACCCCCGAAGGCGAAGCCCTGCGTGATGACAAGAACTTTATGTATGTGGCAGCATGGGAATATAAAGGAGAAGGCCGGGAGCCTGTTCTGCATAAAGAACCGTTGATCTACGAAAATATTGAAGTGAAACAGCGGAATTACAAATAATCGAAAAAAAGAACATAAAAATACTCACCATGGACCTAACATTAAAGATTTGGAGACAGGAAAACGCCAAAGCCAAAGGGAAATTCGTAACCTTTAAGGTGAGTCGTGTGTCAGAAGATTCCTCCTTCCTGGAAATGCTTGATGTATTGAATGAAAGCATTGTTGACAAGGTGCAACTGCCCATAGCATTCGATCATGACTGCCGCGAAGGCATTTGTGGTATGTGCAGCCTGTATATCAATGGCCGGCCACACGGCCCCGACGAGGGGATTACCGTTTGCCAGATGCATATGCGCAATTTCAAGGATGGCTCCACCATCGTGATCGAGCCCTGGCGTGCCAGGCCCTTCCCGGTGATCAAAGACCTGATGGTGGATCGTACCGCCTTAGACGAAATCATACAGGCCGGAGGTTATGTTTCCGTCCGCACCGGCGGAGTACCCGATGCCAACGACATCCCCATAAAAAAAGAACATGCCGACCTGGCCATGGACGCAGCTGCCTGTATCGGCTGCGGAGCTTGTGTGGCAGCATGCAAGAATGCCTCTGCCATGCTCTTCGTTTCTGCAAAGGTTTCCCAGATGGGCCTCCTGCCACAGGGTAAAATTGAAGCGGCACGCAGGGTACAAAAAATGGTAGCCAAAATGGATGAACTTGGATTCGGAAATTGCACCAATACCTACGCCTGTGAGGCAGAGTGCCCGAAAGATATTAAGGTTACCAACATTGCCAGGCTCAACAGGAATTTCTTTGGAGCCAAAGTTGGAGCGGAGAAGATGAAGTAACTCCAAACTTATAAGTACTCTAAATACT
>JAOZTN010000092.1:0-10561 GCA_029942245.1 Bacteroidales bacterium
TACTGCCTACTGCGTACTGCCTACTGCGTACTGCCTACTGCCTACTGCCTACTGCCTACTGCCTACTGCGTACTGCCTGCTGTCTTCCAGCTTCAATATTCGCTATTTTAATGTAAACAACGTAATCTATCGGGAATGTTCCGCAAAATTTTTCTATTTTTGATACAATTTAAAACATTTCTAAATAGCCTGTCATGGAAATGAATGAAGTTTTAGATCGCTTGCCGAGGCATCTGCTCGACCTTGTCATCGATCAACCTTACAATGAATATACAGCGCAGGATCATGCCCTGTGGCGTTATGTGATGCGGCAGAATGTACGTTTCCTGGGGAAGATGGCCCATGGCTCCTATACTGATGGATTGAGGCAGACCGGGATCAGTATCGACCGTATACCGCACATGTATGGCATGAACCGTATTCTGAAGGAGATCGGATGGGCAGCTGTAGCCGTTGACGGCTTCATTCCTCCGGCGGCATTCATGGAATTCCAGGCTTATAAAGTGCTGGTGATCGCGGCCGACATCAGGCCCATTGGTCAGATCGAGTACACCCCGGCCCCGGACATCATACACGAAGCAGCCGGGCACGCACCCATCATTGCCGACCCTGAGTACGCCGAATACCTCAGGCTTTTCGGGGAGATAGGGAGCAAGGCGTTTTCCTCAGCGGCCAACTACAGACTGTATGAGGCCATCAGGCACCTTTCCATTCTTAAGACCGACCCCTATACCCCTAAGGATAAGATCATTGACGCAGAGAAGAAACTGAGTGAAAAAGAAAAAGAACTCGGCGAATTATCAGAAATGTCGCTGATCAGGAACCTTCACTGGTGGACCGTTGAATATGGTTTGATCGGTGAGTTGAAAAACCCAAAGATCTATGGTGCCGGACTCTTATCATCCATTGGAGAAAGTCAGCACGCAATGGGAGATAAGGTTAAAAAGATCCCTTACGATATCCATGCAAAGGATTTTGCTTTCGACATCACAAACATGCAGCCCCAACTTTTTGTGACGCCGGACTTCCCCCATCTGACTGCAGTGCTCAGAGAATTTGAGAAAAGCATGGCCCTCAAACGCGGCGGATTATATGGAATTAATCAGGCTATCGCATCCGAAAGTGATGCCACCTGCGTTTACAGTTCCGGACTCGAAGTATCGGGGATATTTACAAAGGTGATCGAAGAAAATGGTCAGCCGGTATACCTTCAGACGAATGGCCCCAGCACCTTGAATTTCAAAAACAAACAGCTGCGTGGCCATGGAAAAGAACAGCATCCTCATGGCTATGGATCTCCCATAGGAATGATCAAGGGTGTTTCCGTTCCTCCTGAGAAACTAACTGAAAGCAAACTATCCGAGCATGGGATTGAAAAGGGCAAGGCATGTAAGATCGAATTTGAATCGGGCATTTGCCTTGAGGGCGTACTTTTCAGCAGCGTCGTTGAGAAAAACAATTTATTGCTGCTTTCCTTCAGCGAGTGCACAGTCAGGTATCGCGACCAGTTACTCTTCGAACCCGGATGGGGCGTTTATGACATGGCCATCGGGGCGGAGATCGTATCCTGCTTCAGTGGACCATCCGATCCTGATGCTTATGGGCTCAGGTTCCCGGTGCCCCATGAAAAAACCCATAAGATCATTCATGATGAAGACAGTCTGAAGCTTTTCAGGATGTATCAGGAAGTCAGGGATGTGCGGGAAGCAAACAGCGCCGACACTGATTTCGATTGTATTATAGAAACGCTGATCACTGATTATCCTGATGACTGGCTCCTGACTATTGAAGTTCTTGAATTTGCCAGGAAAACAGGGAATGTGGAATTGAAAAATATGGCAGGCTCTTACCTGACAGAGATCATAAAGAATTATCCTGAATATACCCGGCTCATCGAGCAGGGCAAAGACCTTTAAAACTGCTTTTTCAGATCGAAGATGGCGGGGCCGAAAGCCTCACAATAGTGATCGCCTCCCATTCTACCCACTAATCGTATCTTATTTGGATCGATAAAGCCTTTCTCGTCCAGTACACTGTCATCGACATGCATCATCATTATCTCACAGATGACAAGATTGCCGGCACCACCCTGATCACCGGTTTCTATTACCTGCCGCACCTTGCACTCGAATTGCACAGGTGATTCCTTCACCCTGAATGGCTTCACTTTGACAGAAGGTACCATTGTCAGACCTGTTTCGAGAAATTCATTGACCCCATGTGGAAATTCAGTACTGCTGAGATTAGCGAGTTCAACAATTTCCCTGGTAACCACGTTGATGACCACCTCCGGCACCTTTTTCACATTCTCGTATGTATCCTTGGTAGTGTTGTCCCTGCCCCTGCGTGATGGGGAAAAAATCAGGGTAGTGGGGTTAACCCCAAAAACATTGAAGAAGCTAAAAGGGGAAAGGTTGGGATTTCCACGTTTATCCAATGTACTTGCCAGGGCAATGGGCCTGGGAGAAACAGCAGCAGTTACGATGCGCTGACGTTCGGGGATGCTTAATTCAGCCGGATCTATTTTCATACGCTCTTATTTATTCTCTATTGCAGGCAGGATGGTGGTCTGTACTTCACCAAATCCGATCCTGACCAGGTTATTTTTGGCATATCCCCTCATGATCACTTTATCATGATCGGCGATAAATTTACGTTCACTGCCATCTTTCAGTTTGAGGGGTTTCGTTCCCTTCCACGAAAGTTCAAGCATGGAACCATATGAATCCGGAGTGGGTCCGCTTATGGTGCCGCTGCCATACATATCGCCAGGCTTGATATTGCATCCGTTTACCGTTTGATGGGCCAGTTGCTGAGCCATATTCCAATACATATATTTAAAATTGGAACGGCATATCAGGTTTTCTTCACCTCCCCCGGGTTGCAGAATAACTTCGAGATTGATATCGAAGCTCTTCTTTCCGGAAAACTGAAGATAAGGGAGCACCGGAGGATCCTGTTTCGGGCCTTCTACCCTGAAATTTTCCAGGGCTTCAAGGGTCACGATCCATGGAGAGATGACAGAACCGAAATTTTTTCCAAGGAATGGGCCCAGGGGCACATATTCCCACTTCTGTATATCCCTGGCCGACAAGTCATTAAATAGAACCATGCCAAAAATATAATTCTCAGCATCTTCTACTGTTATACTGCTTCCCAGTGCAGTACTTTCAGATGTTATAAAAGCCATCTCAAGTTCAAAGTCTAGCAGTCTGCTCGGCCCGAATGATGGACTATCTGCAGTGTCAGCTTTGGTTTGTCCCATCGGTCTGTGAATGTCTGTTTCACTCACAACAATTGATGAGCTCCTGCCATGGTATCCTACAGGAATATGTTTCCAGTTGGGTAGCAAAGCATTGTCGGGGTCCCTGAACATTACACCAACATTAGTAGCATGTTCAATACTGGAGTAGAAGTCTGTATAATCACCTACCGACACCGGTAACAGCATCTCTACAGCCCCAATATCATAGAGTGCCATCTTACGGGCCTCTGTATTTTCCTTCAAATCGTCACAACTCTGGCTGAATAACTCAGCTATTCTATTCCGTACACGGGTCGTTATTTCTTTACCCAGCGCAACAAAATCATTCAGTACAGGCGCAAAAAACACGCTGCGATCGCCAATCCCAAGATTATCGAAGTAGCCAAATTCCGCAAGAGCCGAAAGGTCGATCACCGTATTGCCAATACGCGTGGCTGCAGTTCCTTCTTTCTTTTTTGTACGGAAAATCCCGAAAGGTATGTTTTGAATAGGAAAATCTGAATTCTCAGGCACCTCCACCCATGATTTCAAATGTATATCATTGGCCTCAATCATATTAATTTTGAATTTTTAATTCTTAATTTTCAATTTACTTCTGATTTCTGACTTCAAACTTCAAAGTTCAGACTTCTACAATGTGCCTCTGCGTTCCTGTTCTCTTTCGATAGATTCAAACAGGGCTTTAAAATTCCCTTTACCAAATGATTTAGCTCCTTTACGCTGTATGATCTCGTAAAAAACTGTTGGTCGGTCTTCTACTGGTTTGGTAAAGATCTGCAGGAGGTAGCCTTCATCATCCCTGTCGATAAGGATACCCAGCTTCTGCAGCTCTTTCAGCTGCTCATCGATATGCCCAACCCTGTCGAGGACTGTTTCATAATATGTGTCAGGCACAAAAAGGAACTCCACGCCCCTTCTTTTCAGCTCACTGACGGTATAAATGATATCGTCGGTAGCCATGGCGACATGTTGTACTCCTGCACCGCGATAAAAATTAATGTACTCCTCTATCTGTGACATCTTTTTTCCTTTGGCCGGCTCATTGATAGGGAATTTGATCCTGCCATTATCGTTTGACATCACCTTACTCATCAAGGCTGTATACTCAGTTGAAATGTCAGTATCATCGAAGGAGATCAGCTGTTTAAAGCCCATCACCTCAATGTAAAATTTCGCCCATACATCCATCTCGCCCCAGCCAACATTGCCTACCATATGATCAACATACTTCAATCCAAGGGATTCAGGTTTGTAATCCGGTTCCCATTTTACAAAACCGGGCAGGAATGTCCCTTTATAATTTTTCCTTTCAACAAAAACGTGAACTGTTTCGCCATAGGTATGTATTCCAGCCGTGACTACTTCACCATGCTCATCTTTTTTGGTGACAGGCTCGAAGTATGACTTCGCTCCGCGTTGGGTAGTTTCTTTCCACGACTTTGCAGCATCATCTACCCAGAGCGCCACTACCTTAACACCGTCACCGTGTTCTTTTACATGATCGGCAATGCTCGACTCCGGTTTTAAGGCTGTAGTAAAGATGAAGCGGATCTTATCCTGCTCCAACACGTATGATGTCTTCTCCTTGTCGCCCGTTTCGAGTCCGCTATACGCTAGTGGCTGAAATCCAAATGCACTCTGATAATAATAGGCTACCTGCTTGGCATTGCCTACATAAAATTCAACAAAATCGGTACCATTGATCGGTAAAAAATCTTCACTCATTGTATTCTGGTTTTAATTGTTCTTAATCGTTGAGCCAGCTCAGGTAATAGTCCTGATCCTCTATATTAAGGGCAGCCTTGGTGATCTTCAATGGTTTGAAAGTATCAATCATCACGGCCAGCTCATTGGTTTCTTTTTTTCCTATGCTTTTTTCCACAGCACCCGGATGGGGTCCATGCGGTAAGCCTGTGGGATGCAAAGTCAGCTGTCCACGTTCAACATGCTTACGGCTCATAAACTCACCGTCGACATAGTACAGCACTTCATCCGAATCCACATTGCTGTGGTGATATGGTGCAGGGATAGCTTCGGGATGGTAATCATACAGTCTGGGCACGAAGGCGCAGGTCACGTAGTTACGGCCCTCAAAGGTTTGATGTACAGTTGGTGGCTGGTGTACCCTTCCTGTGATGGGTTCAAAGTCATGGATCGACAATGCATATGGGTAGTGATAGCCATCCCAGCCGACCAGGTCGAAGGGGTGTGTTGCATAGTGATAGGGAAACATCATATGGTCACGTTTGATGTAGACCAGGAAGTCGCCCTCCTCATCGTGGGTTTCCAGCGTCCGGGGAACCCTGATGTCTCTTTCATAAAAGGGTGAATGCTCCAGCAACTGCCCATTATTGCTCATATACCTCTTTGGGAAGCGGATGGGCGAATAGGATTCCATGATCAGCAGCCTGTTGGCTGAAGTCTTGAAATGAAGCTGGTAGATCACAGCACGTGGAACGATAAGGTGGTCGCCGGGCTTAAAATCCAGCAGACCGTACATGGTCTTTAATACACCTTCTCCTTCATGTACAAAGATCATCTCATCAGCACCGGAATTCTTAAAAAAGTATGTTGTCATGGATTCCTGTGGTGCAGCAAGTATGATAGCCACGTCATTATTAAACATGACCGTCTTGCGGCTTTTCAGGTAATCCTTTTCAGGTTTCACAGCAAAACCCTGGAAGCTCCTGTGCTGCATATTATGCTCGATAGCAGCCTCTGGCGCAACTGAATAGGGCTCGCCTATCGATTTCACCAGTGTTGGGGGATAGTGATGGTACACCAGGGAATAGTCGTCGGAAAATCCTTCGGTAGAAACCACTTGTTCGGCATACAGTCCTCCGTCAGCTTTCCTGAACTGTGTATGTCTTTTGTGTGGGATATCTCCCAGGCGATGATAAAAAGGCATTGATCCGGGTATTTATATTGATTAATATTCTTTCCGTTAAGAATAACGGAACTGAAAATTAAACATTTTTCCACACTTTTTGTTCAGATATTTACGAAATGAACACTTACATCAATTTCATCTAACATGAATAAGCTCCTTTTTACCCCATTTAAGCTAGGGAACCTCCAACTTCCCAACCGTATAATAATGGCTCCCTTAACACGCTCCAGGGCAACAATAGACGGTATCCCTACCCCTATCATGGCTGAGTATTACCGTCAGCGTGCCGGCGCCGGCCTGATCATTTCTGAGGCCACCAACATTTCCCGCCAGGGAACGGGATATCCATTTACCCCCGGCATATATACTGAAGAGCAGATCAAAGCATGGAGACCTGTTACTGAGGCAGTCCACCATGCCGGAGGAAGGATCTTCATGCAGCTATGGCATGTAGGAAGGCATTCCCACCCCTGGTACCAGGAAAATGGAAAAGCACCGGTCTCTGCCTCTGCCATCAGGGATATGGGTACAGTTAAAACTCCCGAAGGGGTAAAGCAAACTGTTGAGCCTCGCAGCCTTGAAATAAATGAGATTAAAGGCATTGTGATGCAATACGGACAGGCTGCCTCTAATGCTATCGAAGCAGGATTTGACGGTGTTGAGATACATGGAGCAAATGGCTACCTGATAGATCAATTTATACAGGATGGAGTAAATAAGCGGACAGATGAATATGGGGGCGCAATAGAACAGCGTTCACGATTCCTCTTTGAAGTGACAGAAGAGGTGATAGGGAGAATTGGAGCGGAACGAACAGGCTTGCGTTTATCGCCCAGTGGTATAACCCTGGATGCATCAGATTCTGACCCGGTAAATACCTTTTCATTTATTATTAATCGTCTGAATGAGCATCCCCCGGCCTATTTGCACATCATGGAACCCTATATGGATGTAAGCCATCTGCCTGATTATCTCCAGGACGGTGAGGTCACATCTTATTACAGGAAGATATATAAAGGGGTATTGATGACAAACGGCAAATTTGATGCTGCGAGTGGCGACAAAATCATTCGTGAAGGACAAGCAGACCTCATCGCCTACGGCAAGCCCTTTATCTCAAATCCGGATTTAGTGAAAAAATATAACGATGGTACATCCATCACTCCGTGGAATACAGAGACATTTTATACTCAGGGGGAAGAGGGGTATAGTGATTACGAATAACGAATAACGAGAAACGAAAAACGAAAAACGAAAAACGAAGTGACAAAAAGCTCCAAGCCTCAAACCTCTACTCTATCCCTGCGAAGTGCTTCATGAACTGAACGCGTTCAAATGCAGCAGGATTCTCAACTTCCTTGATGCTCATCTTACCTACAAAGTCATCCAGGCTTTCAAAATTATGCTTATCCATCCAGGCTTCAAGATCTTTAAGCATGCCTCCAATCTCTCCGAAACCCTTCTTATAGAGTACTGAAGTGATCTGTACGGCTTTGGCACCTGCAAGCAATTGCTTGATCACAGCAGATCCATCGTGTATGCCGGTGGAGGCAGCAACATCACAGTGGAGCCTGCTGGAAAGCATGGCTACCCAGCGCAGCGAGGTGGCCAGTTCCTCCGGATGACTGAATACGTTGGTGGCGGTAACTTTGAAATTATCGATATCGATATCGGGTGAGAAGAACCTGTTAAAAAGCACCATTCCTTTAATGCCCGTCCATGACAGTTTCAGTGCCATATTCGCCATTCCTGAGAAATATGAGCTGATCTTAATCGCAACAGGAATAGTCACCTCTTTTTTAACCTTTTCGATAATGTCGAAATATACCGCTTCGTTCTGTGCAGCATCCCTTTTAGGGTCAGATGGGAGGATGAAGATATTCAACTCAAGGCCATCGGCACCGGCTTCCTGCATCTTGTTTGCGAAAGAGATCCAATCAGCAGATGATATACAGTTGATGCTTGCAATCACAGGAATATCAACAGCTTCCTTGGCACCTTTGATAAGCTTCAGGTAAACATCGATATCATTATCGCGTGTGTAATTGCTGATATAATCATCTGCCTCAGGATAACCGAAAGTATCACCCTGGTTGTGCATGGTCTTGTTGATCATGTGATTGATCTGCTCTTCGAACAAAGACTTCAGCACCACGGCGGCGGCACCATTCTTTTCTATCTCTATGATGTTCTCAACAGAGTTTGTCAGGCCGGAGCTTCCGACAATGATGGGGTTCTTAAGGTTGAATCCCATGTAGGAGGTTGATAAATTTGCCATTAGATCTCTTTCAGTTAAACGTTAAGATGGACAAATTTATACAATTATTTGGGTTCTCAAAGGATGTTAATAGTGAATTTTTAGCTCTTTGAACAGGCCATCATCATTCAGCACCTCCATGGCTTTGGAAAAGCCATCATCAAGTTCAGTAAACACTTCATATGTAGCCGACACATCCCAGAGGTTCCTGGCCATCCAGGATTTGATCTGTGTCCTGAGGAATTCACCGGATTTCTCATACCCCTTCTCATCATAAGGAACGTCCATATCCTCCGCAAAGGCAAAGAAGTTCTTCATGAAAGCTTCATCAAGCTTAAATCCTTCGATATAATCTTTCACATCGGGATATTTGGCCAGGATCTCTACCCTGTGGTCATTCACGTATTGAACGGTAAACTGGTTGAGAACACCCTTGCGCCTCAGGTCGGTATAATAATCCGATATCCATGTTGAATCCCATGGGATGAAGATGTCGGGCATGATGCCACCTCCACCATAGACAACACGATTGGCAGGGGTAAAATATTTAAGGGAATCAGGGAAACTGATGCTGTCGGGATTCACAAGTTCTCCATGTTTCATCCTGTTGTAAACATCCATATAATATTCTTCCAGACCATTATCATATGGCTTCTGGATGTATCTTCCTGTAGGAGTCATGTACCTGGCAGTGGTCAGGCGAATCAGGGAACCATCCGGCAGTGGGAAGGGACGTTGCACCAGGCCTTTGCCAAATGAACGCCTTCCGATCACCAATCCACGGTCCCAGTCCTGTACGGCTCCGGCAACGATCTCGCTGGCAGAGGCCGAACCCTCATCGATCAGCACAACAAGTTTTCCTTTTGTGAAGCTTCCACCGGGACTGGCCCAGAATTTCTGCTCAGGTGATTTCAGACCTTCTGTATATACTATCAGGCTGCCGCCTGCAAGAAACTGGTCAGACAGGTCTACAGCTGTTCCCAGGTATCCGCCCGAATTGCCTCTCAGGTCGAGGATAAGATTCTGCATCCCCTGTGCTTTCAGCTCAGCCACTGATTCGCGAAATTCGTCAATCGAAGTACGGGAGAATCGGTTCAGTTTGATATAGCCCACCTCGGGTGAGGCCATAAAGGTTGCATCAATGCTGTTAATAGGGATCTTATCTCTTACAATAGTGTAATTGATCAGGTCTGCCCTGCCGTTGCGGTAAATGCTTACATCCACTTCCGTCCCCTTTTTACCGCGGAGGCGATCCATCACATACTGATTATTTAACTTATCACCATATGAAGTGGTATCATTTATCTTGATGATCTTATCCCCTGCCATTATACCCAGTTTGTCGGAAGGGCCTCCGGGTATGGGTGCGATCACCAGGATGGTATCCTTGAAGATCTGGAAAGTGATGCCAATACCTTCAAAGCTTCCTCTCAGCGGTTCTTCCATACGCTCAACTTCTTTCTTAGGAATAAAAGATGAGTGTGGATCAAGCTCTTTCAGTGTCTCCACAATGGCATTATCGACAAGCTCATCCATTTGCACCGAGTCGATATAGGCATAATCGATCAGCTGATAAAGTGCAATGAGCTTCTGTATGTTATCCTTCACTTCCTGGCTCTGGGCCATGGTGTTATTCGAAAACGAAAATGCGAATATCAGGGCAAGAACGAAAGTCAAGGGAAAATTCAATTTATTAAGCATAGGAAGGATGTTTAAGTAAAATAGAGTCATTTCGACCGGAAGGGAGAAATCTGTTTTCAATACTTATTAGATTTCTCGTATCACTTCGTTTACTCGAAATGACCATTATTCAATAATTTGTTAATACTATCGGTCAAAAGTAATCAAAAATTGAGCCGTCGTTCCCCGGGCGGGGCCAGGAGAGTGTTAAAAAACGTTAAGCGGGAAAGAGAGAGACCTGGCAGGTCGGGGACCTGCCAGGTCTCTGGCTTAGCGGGTTACTATGATCTTTTCCCTGTCAAGTACAACACCCTCCAGGGAATAAGTCAGGATATAGCTTCCTGCCGTAAGGCCTGTTATGTCAAGGCTATACTCAGCCTTGTTTCTTAGGGTTTTAATTTGCATCAGTTCTTGTCCGTAAATGTCAAATAAGCAGATATCTCCATTGGTTTCGTCAGTTCTCAGCTTA
>JAOZTN010000093.1:0-8470 GCA_029942245.1 Bacteroidales bacterium
CCTTCAAAAAAGCGATACGTGCGGCCCTGCATGCTGTAATCCTCGAAAGGAGGGAGGTCGTCGGTGCTTTTGTAGAAGGTGACCGGAAGCCGCCCGGATGGATTCTCGTCTCCGAAAATAATATCGGCTACAGCATTGCCACCCTCTTCTCCAGGATACCATGCGAACAGCAATGCATCGGCCATCTCTGCTACTTCGGGCATGGCAATGGCACTGCCACCGGTCACAACCACAATCAGCTTTTTATCCCCAATTCGTTCTCTCAGTTTTCGAATATATTCCACCTGGTTTTCCGGCAACTCAATGCTGGTCCGGTCGCCACCTGCCAGGTTAAGCATGGCATCGCCATTTTCTCCCTCCAGAAGCCTGTTAATACCCACTACAGCAATGACCACATCCGAAAAAGATGCTTGCCATAAGCCATTAAAAATACTGTCGTTATTAAGAAGGACTCCTACAGTATAGTCAACGGCAATAGCCAGCCCGACATGACCAACAATGCCTTCAAGGATGGTCACCATCTCTCCCGAGTATCCATTGTAATTTCCTACCAGGGCAGAAAGGTCGGCGGCCATGGGGCCGGTCACAAAAATACTATTGATGCTATCCCTGTTCAAAGGCAGTATCCCATCATTCTTGAGCAGTACAATGGATTTGACAGCTGCTTCACGGGCCAGGCTACGGTGTGCTTCACAGTTCACGATATCTGTGGATATTGCGGCATATGGATTCAGGCTGTCGGGATCGAATAATCCCAATTTAAAGCGGGTAGTAAGCAATGGCCTGAGAATTTCGTCTACTTCTTCTTCAGATATCATTCCTCTTTCAACAGCTTCCGGCAGGTATTTGTAAATGTAGCCGCAATTCAGGTTCACACCAGCCTGTGCTGCCATTGCTGCTGCCTCGGTCCTGGTGTCAACCACACTATGACGTGCCCAGATATCATCCAGTGCCCAGCAGTCGGATACGATATGACCATCAAAGCCATATTCATCCCGCAGGATATCCTGCAAAAGGTATGAGCTTCCGCAGCAGGGCTCATCAAAGGTTCTGTTGTAGGCACACATAACGGCTTCAACATCGGCTTTAATCAGTTCCCGAAAAGCAGGAAGATATGTTTCCCTGAAATCGATTTCGTCGGGGACAGCATTGAAATGATGCCGGGATGCTTCCGGTCCGCTATGTACTACATAATGCTTGGCACAGGCTGCCACCTTAAGATATGTGTGATGGTCGCCCTGCAAGCCTCTGACAAAAGCCTGTCCCATTACGCTTGTCAGGAATGGGTCTTCCCCATAAGTTTCCTGACCGCGGCCCCAGCGGGGATCCCTGAAAATGTTTACGTTTGGAGACCAGAATGAAAGGCCCATATTCTGTGCCCGGTATCCTTTTTCTACCGCTGCATGGTGTTTAGCCCTGGCTTCATCAGAAATAACATCTGCTATGCGATAGATAAGCTCTGGATTAAAGGTAGCCGCTAAAGCTATTGCCTGCGGGAAGACGGTAGCCTCACCTGCCCTTCCCACTCCATGCAGGGCCTCACTCCACCAGTTGTATTCCGGGATTCCCAGCCTTTCAATGGCCGGGCTATTATAGAGCATTAACTGCGACTTTTCTTCCAGGCTTAGTTTGTTGATCAGATCATCCACACGCTGATCAACAGCAATAGAAGGATCTTTAAACGGGTAGATATAATTCTGGGAATAAATGTTAAAGCAAAAAAACAGGAGTGCTATTGCGAATAATTGCTTCATAGTGCAGCGTATATTTTTGAGTCATTTCTACCGTCAGGGAGAAATCATTTTCGGGCAAATCATTTACAGATTTCTCGTGTCCACTCGAAATGACTGTTAAAGTTAATCTATTAGATAAGTTTCACCATCCAGGCGAATTTCGAGCAGCATTTCACCCTCATTATCTTTGAAATTGGAGGATATTTCAATGCTTTGTGTCCCCGGACGGATGATCAAAATACTCCTGTCGAGGCTGATCGACTTCAGCAATTGCCATTGGGGTGAATATACGCTGGCATATTCACCATCGAATTTGAGGTGTTCTCCTTCGTTCAGTTTCACAGGAATCGTGATCAGCCTGTTTCCGCTTATCTCCATTTGCGGATTTATGACAATACCTTTTTTAGCAGTCAGGATAAAACTAAGAAGCTGTTCTGCCCCTGGATTTTGAAATTCCATAGAATTCGTAACAGGTTCTCCGGGCTGTTTTTGCCGGTATTCATGGGACAGCCTGTAGGTGTGTATCCTTTTTAGCTGGTAAGCATCATCGTCACTTTTTGTGAGTTGAAATTCGTTGGCTACATCCTCCATGATGGCCTTCTGCTCCGCTGAGAAAATATCATTCATGCGTGCGTTTTCCCACATAGCAATAGCCTTCAGTATCTCATTTGTAAATCCGTTCTTTTCAAGGGCATCATATGAAGTTACAAAAGCATATCCCGCATTGAAAGCAGCAGATCGTGCCAGCAGCCATTCAATGTCTTCCAGGCTTGTTTCAGGCTTCATCAGGAACCACCCCAGCATATTGGGGATATAATTTCTATCGAAGTATTTCTGGTTTTTCAGACGGTACTCAGTCTGGCTTTCACGGAAACCGGCATACCAGGGCTCTCCCCAGTTCATACGCGTAAAGATGTGCCAGAAATAATGTGATGTACGGCTGGCATCGGCGATATAATGTGCCTTGATGTCATCATCAAGGGCGTTAAACCATGATGTAGTGAAAAGTATTTCCCCGTAATTTCCAAGTCCCGTAGACCGGCACCCTTCCAGCCCGTCGAAGGAGATCTGGCGCACCCCTGTTTCGTTATAGAGTTGAGCAATGTTCTCAGCGATCTCGAGGGTCAGCTCAGGGTTGGAAAGGAATACCTTATATGCATGGTCGGCTAATTTAAAAACCGTATCTGATCTGGAATGCCTGGCCGGGAAGGTTCCGAAAGCACCCCGCTGACAATCGAGGAGTGTCCAGGGTTCGGTTTCGCTTACGGCCGCGTAGCGGATGATCTCATTCCCGATCCGGAACGCCTTCAAGTAATTATTCCTGAACTGATTGAAACTCGATGGATCGTTGATTAATATTTCTTTACTTGATGGGTCGATGGCTTTGCTGAGGACGGAATATCCTGTCTCCGCCAGTCGATGATCCGGCACCGGGCTCACATATGCATCATTGGGAGTAATGAAATTTGAGAGTGTATGCAGTCCGATAGAAATACCCCTTTTATCTGCTTTATCGACACAGCGTTTCAGGCTTTCCCTGCCTTCAGGGAAGAAAGATTCTTTCAGTTTAAAATGCCCCCAGGTTTCAAATGGCCCACCATGATATAGATACTTCAGTCCAGCCTGTTCACAATATGACAGGGCACGGTCGAAATCGTCTTCTCCGAAGCCCATTATCATATATGCCGAGGAGGCTTCGGGAGCCAGCTTACTCCATACCCCATTAAGTTCAGGGTGGGGCAGGCTCTCCTCTTGCTCAATAGCGGAGATTGTCGGAAGGACTTTATCAGGTTGACAACCGAATAAGGCAATGGATGAACCGATCAGGCCCCTGTCAGCAAATGGCTTTGCAAGGTAATTATCGTAACCCCAGTTTGCGATCCTTCTATCTTCATACCTTCTTCGGCAATAAGCATGAATGGCGCTCCCTTCCTCAACAGGACGGGCGGCCTCAATGCGATAAAGCGTATGGGCGATTCCACCCTTTTTCAGGTCTGAGTAATCTTTCTGATCGAAATAGTCCATCTCCGGCATCACATCATTTTCCAGCCATGGATATCCTCCCAGTGTTTTTGGGTTCAGGGATTGTATACCGATAGCGAATTCCGTGTTTCTGACTACCCCGATTGTTTCGCCTATCGTCTCACCTATAGAAGTGAATATGGGTCCCCAGATAAGGAGGTCGGGCGTATCGCTACCCTTGATGTTAAAAAGCTCAAAACTCATGTAATCCTTATGCTCTTTCATCTTGATTTCAACCACCCTTTCTCCCGTGAAATGGAAGGATAGAATATTATCTATTTCATTAAGATCCATAGCTGCGGGGTGAATAATTTCACCTTCGTAACGCATACGGATCAGGAATGAAACCGAATCGGGGTGGAGGTAATCACTTCCTTTTTCAAGGTCGAACAGGTGGGTGATCCGGCCTCTTTCATTCATGTTAATACCAAGGTCGCCGGCAATCAATTCAATTTCATTATTGGTAGAAGTACAGGCATTGATGATCAGGATAACCAGGAACAAATATATTGTGCGGATCTTCATGGGGGTTGTTTTACAAGTAAATGTAAGAAATGTACGAGAATATCAATTTCACACCTCACCCCCTGGCCCTCTCTCCTCGAGGAGAGGGGGGAAAGGGGGAAGGGGGTTAAGGGGGTGAGGTGCTTTATTCGTTTCTCTATCTTTACCCCTCAATAAACAATATCTCCATGAAAAAATTGGCAATCCTTTTCTTCATTGTGCTCATACAACAAACAACTTTTTCCCAACCCGACAGCCTTATCGTTCAAACCTTCAGCTGGGATGACCCAAGCCCGGAAGGCTGGAGTGCCCCATACCGAGGAGTATTTGACTTTCCTAATGACGATCGCAGCTGGGAAAAGATACTGATGGTGCGCAGCCTGAAATGTGATTCTGCTACCAAAGGTGATACGTATCCATGTGGCGAATGGGATTATCATACCCATACCGTAATATATATGCCATATAAGGATACAGTGGAAGCTTTTGAGCTGGGGAGCTTCATTACGCCTTATGGAAAACGCCTGAAAATGGGAGAAGAAAACGGCTGGACATGGATTTATGATGTAACGGATTATGCACCACTGCTAAGAGGGAAAGTTGATCTGAAATCAGGAAATAACCAGGAGTTGCTGGATATGAAATTTATATTTATCGAAGGAATCCCGCCCCGGGATGTGATGTCTGTGGAGAACCTATATCCCTGGGGGCTCTATAAATATGGCGACCTGGCTGATGATTCAGTATTGAAGGCCCGGAAGATGGTTTTGTGCCCTGACGCAAGTGCTTTTATGCTAAGAGCACGTATATCCGGTCATGGTCATAATGGGCCGCGCAACTGCTGTGAGTGGGACAGCAAAACCCATACATATTTTATTAATGAATGGGATCATTTTCGCTGGAATGTATGGACTGATTGCGGATTTAACGCCATCTACCCCCAGGGAGGCACCTGGCCTTTCGACAGGGCCGGATGGTGCCCCGGAACAAAGGTTGATGAGCATGATTTTGAGCTGACGCCTTTTGTACATCCAGGTGATTCGGTAAGCATCGACTATGGCATAGAAATGTACAAGGATAATGGTGAGAAGGATGGCGAATACCGGATGTCGCATCAGCTATTTACTTATGGTCCGCCAAATTTTTATCTGGATGCCGCAATTGAAGACATTATTGCGCCCAGTAGCAAGGACAGTTACAGCCGTATAAACCCCATTTGCAGCAATCCTGTTGTGGTGATCAGGAATATGGGCAAGGTCCCATTAAAGACTGTCACGATCAGGTATGGCTTAAAAGATGAGCCCGGGTTTGTGTTCGAATGGCATGGTAAGCTGGAATTCCTGGAAAAAGAAGAAGTTGTCCTTCCGGCCCCCGATTGGAGAGACCATGAAAAAAGTCTCATTTTTGAAGTTCAGCTACTCGATCCGAACATGGAAAGGGATGAGCGCCCCAAAAATAATTTTCTGAGCTCCACCGTGCTTCCTCCGGAAGTATTGCCAAACAAATTTATCCTGTATATAGAGCCCAACAACCTGGGCCGTGAACGAGATAATGAATATATGCTAACCGATGATTGTGGAAGCGTGGTTTATCGGAGGGAAGAGTTTGCCTCTGATACCTTGTTCCGGGATGAAATTGAACTCTTGCCGGGATGTTATGAATTTCGCCTTACCGACAAAGTTGAGGATGGTATGAACCGCCACTGGTGGAATTACTATGAAAATCCCGATATGATAGGCAAGAACGGGAAGGTGGAGATCCAGGATCTTGAAGGAAACGTGATCCGTAAATTTCCCTATGATTTCGGGCAGGAGATACTCTACCGCTTTGCGGTAAAGAGTGAATAGTGCCTAATTAAAATGGAAAGTGGATAAGTGGTAATTAGCCTTTTATCCGGTCGCTAATTATGCTGCCAATTTCATCAATTGCAATGCGATCCTGTTTCATGCTGTCGCGTTCCCGGATGGTAACCGTATTATCTTCCAGGGTTTGATGATCGACGGTGATGCAATAAGGTGTTCCGATGGCATCCTGCCGGCGGTAGCGTCGTCCGATGGCGTCTTTCTCGTCGTACTGGCACATGAAATCCATCTTTAGCGTATCCATGATCTCCCGTGCCTTATCAGGCATACCATCTTTTTTCACAAGAGGTAAAATGGCGGCTTTTATGGGGGCAAGCACAGGAGGGAGCTTCATTACCAGGCGCTCTGACCCGTCTTCCAGTTTTTCTTCAGTGTATGAATAACTGAGAACAGCCAGGAAGGTCCTGTCGAGGCCAATCGAAGTTTCTACAACATAAGGCACATAGTTCTGATTCGATTCCGGATCAAAATATTGCAGCTTCTTGCCTGAATACTCCATATGTGCCTTCAGGTCGAAATCAGTACGTGAATGTATGCCCTCCAGCTCTTTAAAACCAATAGGGAAATCAAATTCTATGTCGGTTGCAGCATTGGCATAATGGGCCAGCTTGTCGTGGTCGTGAAAACGGAATTTTTCTGCAGGGATGCCCATGGACAGATGCCATTTCATGCGCTGTTCTTTCCAGTATTCAAACCACTTGAGTTCTTCACCCGGTTTTACGAAGAATTGCATCTCCATTTGCTCAAACTCCCGCATGCGGAAGATAAATTGCCGGGCTACGATCTCATTCCGGAATGCTTTTCCTATCTGTGCTATACCGAAAGGTACTTTCATCCTGCCTGATTTCATCACATTCAGGAAATTCACAAAGATGCCCTGAGCCGTTTCCGGGCGCAGATAAATTTCGTTGGCTCCTTCCGAAAGTGATCCCATCCGGGTAGCAAACATAAGGTTAAACTGCCTGACATCGGTCCAGTTCCTGGAACCACTGACCGGGCACGCAATTTCAAGATCTTCGATCAGGGTTTTAATATCTGAAAGGTCGTCGCCATCCATCACTGTGTAAAGGCGTTTTTTTATGTCCTCGATCTTTTCCTTATAGCCCATCACCCTTGGATTGGTGCTGATGAATTGGGCTTCATCAAAGCTGTCGCCAAAACGTTTAGCGGCTTTGCTAACTTCTTTTGTGATCTTGGCTTCGATCTTGGCGATATAGTCTTCAACAAGTACATCGGCGCGATAGCGCTTCTTGGAATCCTTATTGTCGATCATGGGATCATTAAAGGCATCAACATGGCCGGAAGCCTTCCAGATAGTTGGATGCATGAAGATGGCCGAATCAAGGCCAACGATATTCTCATGCTGCTGAACCATGGCCTTCCACCAATACGCCTTAATGTTGTTTTTAAGCTCTACGCCATATTGCCCGTAGTCATAAACGGCACTTAAGCCATCATAAATTTCACTTGAAGGAAATACAAACCCATACTCCTTTGCATGGGAGATCACTTTTTTGAAAAAATCCTCATTATTTGCCATGCTGCAAAAATAGTAATTCGTACAAAGTATCAGGTACAAAGTGTCAGGAAACTACTTATTGTTGTAATCGGTCATGGTTTGATCGACTCCCTTTACAATAAAGCTCTTCACCATTTCAAGGGCGGATTTAATTTTGGGAATCATGACTTTTTCTTCATCGCCGGTCCATTTCCCCAGGACGTAATCAGATTGATATCCGCGGGCGAAATCACTTCCGATGCCAATCCTGAGTCGTGGGAATAGTTCCGTACCCAGGGTGAGAATAATATTTTCAAGGCCGTTATGGCCTCCGTCACCACCTTTTTTGCGCATACGCAGGGTTCCCAGGGGAAGAGCGATGTCGTCTGTGATAATGAGGGTTCTTTCGACAGGAATATTTTCTTTCTCCATCCAGTACCTGACTGCTTTCCCGCTCAGGTTCATATATGTGGATGGTTTCGCGATCACCAGGATCTTGCCCCGGTACCTGATCTTTGTAACGGATGCATATCGCTCGGATTTGTAGGTGGCTTCGGCTTCCTGTGCCAGGGCATTGGCAATAATGAAGCCGATATTATGCCGGGTGTTGGCATATTCATCACCGATATTTCCAAGTCCACAGATCAGGTATTTCATGTTGTAAAGATAAGAAAGAGTACAAGGTACAAAGTATTAAGTATTAAGATAAATTTTCCATCGTCGTAGTACTTAGTACCTGTTACCTAATACAATAAAAGCCGACAATTGCCGGCTTTTATTATATGGTTGTCTGCGTTTATTTGGCAGGGGCATTGCCACCTTCGGCTGGTTTGTCACCACCCTTAGGTGCA
>JAOZTN010000093.1:8570-10388 GCA_029942245.1 Bacteroidales bacterium
CTTCTTCTTCTTCTTCCTCTTCTTCAACAGCTATACGGGTTACCCTTACAGAGATGATCAGGTTATCCGGACTGTCAAGGAATTTAACTTTATCAACTTTCATGTCGCGGATCATAATAGAATCCCCGATATCGAGTTTTGAAATGTCAACTTCAATATAGTCAGGGATATCCTTTACGGTAGCCATGATAGCGACTTTGCGCATCAGCTGTTTCATCTGACCACCCTTAAGAACACCGATGGCTGAACCATTAGTTCTGATGGGAAGAGAAGTCTTGACAGGTTTGTCAATGTCAAATTTAAGAAAATCCGCATGAAGTATTTTATCACTTACCGGATGGTATTGCACATCCTGTAAAAGTGTATTTATCACCTTGTCTCCAACGGTGATATTAAATGCGTTTGTGTCGGGAGTAAAAACGATATTGGCAAAATCCCTTTCATCCAAATAGAAATGGATCTGCTCGCCTGAACCATATGCAACACAAGGAACGAGTCCCTTTTTGCGAAGGTTCTTAGCATCTTTTTTCCCTACGTTCTCGCGAGGAGAACCGCTCAATGATACTGTCTTCATAATTAAAAAATTAAATGATTAGTTGATATAAATTAGAATTTAAACAATGAACTGATTGATTTGTTGCTTTCCACTCTTCCGATCACATCTGCGAACAGGCGGGCAGTGGAAAGAACCGTAATTTTATCTGAATCTCGCTTCATAGGAATGGTATCGGCCACCACCACTTCAGTAAATGGTGAATTTTCGATACGATCATATGCCTCCCCGGAAAATACCGGATGTGTACAGAATGCCCGTACGCTTGTGGCTCCGTTATCGACCATCAGTTGTGCTGCCTTGGTTATACTTCCGGCAGTATCGATAATGTCATCAACCAACACAATATCCCTTCCTTCAACATCCCCTACAAGCGCCATCTTGGCAATCTTGTTCGGTTCAGCCCTTTGCTTATAACAGATCACGAAATCCGTACTCATGATCTTGGCATATGTAGCTGCCCTTCGTGTACCACCGGTATCAGGTGAAGCCATGGTAAGGTTTGGAAGATCAAGTTCTCTCAGATAAGGGATAAAGATTGATGAAGCATACAGGTGGTCGACCGGTACATCAAAGAAGCCCTGGATTTGATCGGCATGCAGGTCAATAGTGATCACCCTGGTTACCCCGGCTGCGGCCAGCAGGTTAGCAACCAGCTTTGCAGCGATAGAAACCCTGGGTTTATCCTTACGGTCCTGCCTTGCGAAACCAAAGTATGGAATCACGGCCACAATGTGACGTGCCGAAGCACGACGGGCCGACTCTACCATCATTAACAGTTCCATCAGGTTGTCGCTTGGAGCAAATGTCGATTGAACAATAAATACATCCCTGCCTCTTATATTCTCTTCGAAAGAAGGCTGAAACTCCCCGTCAGAAAACTCAGTAACAATATTTTGACCAAGTTCAATACCGAATTCTTTGGCAATCTTTTCCGCCAGGTAGGTCGACTGCCTTCCGGAAAATATACTTACGGGGTTATTATCTGACATGGGCGTCGGGGTTTAAAGTTCTGAAAATCCGTGCAAAAGTACGGGGAATATTCGATTCATGCAAATGGAAAAAGTAGTTTTGAGGGTTGGGTGTTGGGTGTTGAGTTTAATTTATGGAACAGAAAAAATGGAAGGAGAAGAAGGATTCTCAATGCAAGGGAAATCTAGTTTTTTTTAATTAAAAAAGTATTGTCAGAGATCAATATTTTGAAATAGAACAATTACAATATACCGGCTTATCAGAGTGAGAGAATATTCGAAAATATACTTGCT
>JAOZTN010000094.1:0-10319 GCA_029942245.1 Bacteroidales bacterium
ATACTCACAAATATACATCAATATGTCCGGGAGGGCATGAGATATGTACAATTACCTAGAACAGTATCATCTTCCGGGTTTCACTGAAATTCGTATTTTTCCCATTCACTTTCATGCTGTAGTAATAAATACCGGCTTCGAGTGATTCCTTACTCATCTCAAGGTAATATGTACCTGCAGGCATATGGCTGTTTTGCAAGACCATGACCGCACGGCCTGATACATCGTGAACACTTATGGTCACAACTGCATCTTCTGCAATACCATAATTTATGCGTGTTTTTTCGCTGTATGGGTTCGGATAGTTTTGCCCGAGGAAGGTACTGGCAGGCAATCCGAATTCTTCGTCACCAAGGCTGCTAACTTTCAGGTCGCCGTAAAAAGTACCCAGTGAGCTGAATTCCTTATCTCCGTAGAGATGAGTGGCTTCAATATTTGAATATACCACATCTTCGCTCCTGTCCCATAACTTGAAAGTGATCTCATTGCCTTTGGTAAAACCATCGATCATTTCCGTAAGAGGGTCGTCTGTTCGTGCAATGATTCCATAGTAAGCTTTCCCGTTGGAAGTGATTACCGTTGATCCAACCTGTATATCACCATCAAAAACAGCGATCTCATCCCCATCTTCCACATTAAATACATCCGTGATAATATCGCGAATCACAATATTCATCGGCGCGAATGGATTGGAAGTTTGGTAAGCGAAGAAATCCGTTGGCTTCTCCGGCTCGGGGAATGTTTGCGGGAGCGGTGATTTAGCCGGATCGGCCAGTGATAATGTGGTGTTTGTATTCACATTAATGTAATAACCTTCACCTGGCACAAAATTAACAATGGTATTAATCCATCCGAGACCCGCTATATACTGTATGATTCCGCCTGATTCACTTATAACCTTGACAAGGTAGCCATCATCGATCACAGGCTGAAGGACAGTTATTGCTACTTGAGATACTTCGCAGGGATAGCTCATGATGTTCCATCCGGAGGATAATGGTATGTCGAATGGATATGCGACCAGTATGCCGTTTGTGGTAAGGCTTCCCGCCGTTGTCAGGTTAATATAATAACCCTCTGTATTATTCATATCGCCAATGGTGTTCATCCAGCCCGGGCCGGTGATGTACTGCACAAAGCCTCCTGCTTCATCTGAGATCTTAACCAGCGTGCTATTATCAATCAGCGGCTGGAACAGATCGATCATATCGACAGCAGTGGGTGTGACGTAGAATGAGCTGATATTCCAACCACCATCGAAACTAGTAATCTGGTCCTGGGGTGATGACCCCGAAATGCCTGTAATGCTAAAATCATCGATGGCCATGTCAGAGGTGTAATCACTTCCTGTAACACCTGTAAACCTGATAACCAGATCGTTCTCGGAAATATAAGAATCGAGATCGATCACCTGTTGCTGCCAGGAATTTCCCTGGTCGCCGGAAAGGCTCCAGATATTCGACGACCAGGATGATCCGCCATCAGTAGAAACCTGGACAGATAAAGTGCCCATATTTGTCCCATACATATGATACCAGAATATCAAATCTGCATCAGCAAGCCCGGTTAAATCGAAAATCGGGCTAGTTATGATTCCTGTAACGCCATTGCATCCACCTGATGTCTCAGTATACAAGTAATTTCCTCCTCCCGTATGGTCGGATCCCGGTCCTGTAGTGCCTGATGCCGTTGATCCCAAAAGTATATCCCAGTCAATATCATCTCCCGTTACATTGGTCCAGCAATTGCCGAGCGGCACCGTTCCGTCCGGTGTACAAGCTGGTGCCGGAGTACTTGCAGTCCATGAATCAAATGTTATCGTATATGGAAAGGAGCTTATGCCCGTGCAATCATATGCATCAATATAATCTGTTTTAACTTCAGTATCACTCCCACTGCCATTGCCTGATTGCAAGGTTACAGCATATAAACCAGGAGCATCAAATTGAACCTGCGGATTTCGAGAGCTTGAGCTCGTTGAATTAACATAAGTAACAGTTGTTGGTGAAAACGACCATGACCATGATGTCGGGAGGTTTGATGAAAGATCCGTAAAATAGACTGTTTCACCGGTTTGTGGATTCTGGGTATCTGCTGTAAAATCGGCAACAGGTGGCAAAGCTGGCGCCTCATATAAATCCGACTCCCACAATCCTCTTCCAAAAGTTGCTGCACGAAGCAAGCTGTTTGCCGGAGTGGCATCATAATAGATCTCTAATTCTGTTACGACCACATTTGGCAAACCACTATTGAACGAGAACCATCCACCTGATCCTACTTTGCAATACACTCCCAGGTCGGTCCCGGCATACAATTCTGTTTCCGAACTATTCTGATGATTTTGGATAACACACATCACAGGAATATTCGGTAAGCCCGCTGAAATATTCGTCCAGTTTGTACCACCATCCGTAGTTTCATACACCCCATGTGCATTGTACTCACCCATGGAAACCCAGGCTGTATTTGGATCATCATACTTAACTGATACATAGGTTATATAGGAAGAACCAACCGGCAAGGAACCGGTTATTTCAGTCCATGATGAACCATTATTTGTTCGGTGAAGCTCAGTCCTATAAGCTGCATATATATAATTTGAATTTGAAGGTGCAACTGCCAATGACCTGATGTAATCTGAACCACTTAAGGAGCTTATTTCGGTCCAGCTATTTCCCTGGTTCGTCGTTTTCCAAACTTCGCTGTATCCGGCAAATAAAGTAGTATGATTATTCGGATCGATAACAAAAGGTGTGACCCAATGGCCATCTCCTGCAGCAGATGGTGTAATATTAGAACTACCACTCCAATGGTTTGTTGTCCTCGTAATCCTTCCTCTTGGATAGGTTGAGTACTGATCATTAATATCCTGAAAATCAATTAAACATTCCATCCCATCCCCACCTGTCACATCATACCACGTTCCTGACCAGAGTAGTTTAGATCCATTATCCTGCAAACCTGTCATAACTTGAGTCGATGTTGTTTGCGCAACACTGAGGCGATATAACTGACTGATAGCCATACCATTTGAAATATGAGACCATGAAGATCCACTATTGGTGGTTTTATACAAACCGCCATCATTACATTCGTATAAGGTTGATCCAAAATAAACAAGATCATGTTTATCGGCATGCGCTACAGGATTTCCGCAGGAGTTATACGTTCCACTGGTCGTCCACATGTTACTATTTGACCAGGAGCTTCCTCCATTAGTAGACTTCCATGTGTTTACGCCTCCGACAAAGACTGTATTTGCGTTGCTCGGATCCGCAGCTATACATAAATCATATCCTCCCTGTCCTCCGGCATCAGTTCCAAGGCAATACCAGCCCAGCATATTTGTGGTTGAACCACTAAATACCTGGCTGAATGAATTACCTGTATTCGTTGACCTCTGAATGCTGCTCAGCGCACCATCCTGCTTTGCAACTATGGCGTAAACCCTGTTGGCGTCTGCTGGTGTAACCGCCAATTCCACGCGGTAGTCTGTATCGGCAAAAGTGGCTACAGCAGACCAGTTTGAGCCTCCGTCAGTGGATTTATAGATTACAGGAGCATTCCAGTAATCAATGGTGGACATATACAGTATAGAGCTGTTGGTCGGATGCATTTCCAGATCAATTAAATTTGGACCTGAAGCCAATAAGCTCCAGTTTACCCCTGCATCAGTGGTTTTATATATGCCGGATGAAGTAGCAGCATAAATGGTGTTATCGTCAGAGTGATCAAGGACGAGCCTGTTGATTGTTTCTTTCTGGCTGGTTGAATATGTAAGTCCGGTTGGAAGCCAGGTAATTCCGCCGTCAGTAGATTTCAATACCCCAACACTATTGTTGTCGTTGGATTGGCCACCACTGAGCGACCACATACTTCCACCATCCCTGTCGCCTGTACCGATATAGATGATATCATCCCCCCCGGGATTGTATACTACAACGATTGAGCTGACTCCCAGAACGGCGTTATTATCCGTTAAAACAGACCATGAAGACCCACCATTAGTCGATTTCCATAGTCCGCCTGAAGCGGCACCTGCATAAAGGTCACCGGAATTTGTCTCCTCTACAACACAGTTTAACCTCCCGATCCCGGAATAACCACCACCGGCACTATTTGGTCCCATGCTGGTCCAGCTCCCATCTGAACTTCGTGTTGCTGCACCTCCCAGCTGCTCATAAATTTCTGCAGCACTAACTTTAGGAAACTCACCGCTGACAGGATCAATACGGTTTTCCCAATACCATTCCCACCTTCTAAATTGCTTCCAGCCTCCGGCTTTTTTTCTAACTCCATCTTCTACATAATAACCATTGTTATCCACGTTATACGGAGCCCAGTATTCATTGAACTCACGCTGGATCTTAAAAAATCCATTGTCCGCCTGCTGTGGAGGATTATTATTAGTGCCAGAGTTTTGGCCGATTAAACTGATTGAAAATAAAAAGCCTAACGCTATTAGGATAGCGCCTGATAAAGAATAAATTCGGTTCATTTGTTTATTTTTAGTGCCTTTTGCTTATATTAATACTGGAAATACTCAATTTTGTTTCCAAAATCCTTTGCTCAGTACCGTAATCTA
The DNA here is from genome assembly GCA_029942245.1 of Bacteroidales bacterium. Lineage (GTDB taxonomy): Bacteria > Bacteroidota > Bacteroidia > Bacteroidales > B18-G4 > B18-G4. The sequence continues at coordinate 4,586 of JAOZTN010000094.1, forward strand.
AAAAGCAATAAGTAAAATCGATTAACATATTGCTCATTCCTGACCGCTCTAAGTCAGCAAACAAAGCGGCCAGATACAAAAATAGAACAAAGGATATAGCAATTATTAGGTGTTTCTACTGAATTGTTAATCAATAGATGATATTTTTACGCATGAATAATGAGATTTTCGCAAACGGGGATTTTATGGCTTTTTTATGATCTACCTACACCCCTGGCTGGAAAAGAAATATCCGAAATTCACATTTAGCCGGCCTTTCCAGTCATCCCAGCCTTCATGATCCAGGCCAATGCCCGGTCCGCCGGCAAACCACATGTTCTGCCCGCTGATCCAATCAATATACAAATACAAACCTTTTTTCACCACCAGGCATCCGGTCACATTCTGAATCGAGTTTTGTGTATTCTCCCCGCTGGGTGTTACAATGGAAAAATCGTTATAGATGGTGATGTTATCAATGATCTTACAGTTAATGGGGATTTTCTTTGCCACATTGAATGTAATTACACTTGCATCTACAGCAACCATAAAAGGATCCATAAATGCTCCGTATTGAATAGTATTCTCAGCCACATCTTCAGGATTTACAGGATTAAAATGATACCGTATACCCTGTAGTTGCAGGTTCCAGGCCTTGTACCTCCAGTCGGCATGCAGAGCAAGTGCATATCGTGAACCTGTCTTTTTGGTCGTGCCATTCCAAATTCCACCATATTCCCCTGAAGCGCCCACATTCAACACCATCCCTTCTACAGGTTTAAGATCATAGGCTACACGCAAGTTACCCTGGTTTGTCTCTCCGTTCTGCTGAGTCTCTTTAGTAACCAGGTCGAAGGAATACCTGCCGAGACGACTATTGTCGATATACTCCGGGTTCTTATAAAAAGCTGCATGAAAGGTCCAGTTTTCTTTTCTCCATATCATCTTGATACCTGCGTCATAATCATCTTCAAAACCCAGGTAATAGGTAGCCCCAAACCAGAAGCTGTGCGACGCATAGGGCAGTATGCCAAATGGCACCTGATGAATACCTATTTCAAGGTCGAGATCAGGTGTCAGGTGATACCCAAAATATCCGTGATGAATGGCATTGAAATATTCATACCAGCGGTACTGAATGGAAAAATATATGTTTCCGCATTCTCCATCGGCCTCGAGGCGAAAAAGTTCAAACCCAAAATCACCACCGCGTTTTTTCAGATCCTCGTCGTAGGTCTTCCAGGAATAATTCAATCGAATGGCTCCACCCAGGCTCAATTGTGCAGGATATGTTGATTTTCCGATAGACACAGAATCCTGTTTAAAAATATTCAGCTGTGCCTGGCTTAAAAACGACAGACTCATCAGCAAGATCAATAAGATAACTGATTTCTTCATGCTACAAATTATTGGGTCATTCTTTGATCACCTTCACATGATAAACCGTACCACTGGCACCGATTAAGCGGATGAAATAAATTCCCGCCCGATAGTCCCTGATATCGAAATAATATTCTTCAGCACCTGTAATTATCTTCCCCTGGTCATTTACCTGCCCTGAGCTGCTTACTATGATATAGCTCAAAGGAAAATCATAGGGAAGGGAAACCCCTACCCTGCCGGAACTGGGTACGGGAAATGCTCTGACCTCATGCATCATAACTCTATTTGGAACACCATATGTTAAATCGGTGCATCCTACCATGCTGAATTCTGCGGCAGAAGCCCATGCATTACCATTGACTTCAGAAAGGGCCATCAGGCGAAAGTATTTCCCGATCACACCCTCCGGAAAATCAATACCCTGGGGTGATGAGGTGTTCACAAATGATCCTGTGCTCACAGGGTCACCCCAGTTTTGTTCGTCCTCACTGATATATAGTTCATAATCTTTTATCCTTCCATTTACCCCGTCCTGCCTGGTGAGATAGGTAAAACTATATATCCGATAGGTTTCGCCCATATCAACCTGGATCTCATGCGGATAAGGATCGCTACCTGTACTCCACCTGGTATGCCAGATCGTTTCGGGATCATCGTCGAAACTCATAACAGCAAGGCCCGGGTAATTGATCTCCTCACTGTCGACATATAACAACTCCCAGATATCCTTCGGAAGTTCAGCCGGATTGCTGCAATCCTCTATTGAAGGACATGTGGTGGTTGTAATCATATCCGGGATCGTCTTAGTGAATATATTCCCGTTTTTATTTACCTCCAGGCTTACAGTATATGTCCCCGGTTCACCGAGCACAACCCTGGGGTTCCGCATATTTGCACTTTCAATGTACAAGGGTTCGGGAACAATGTCCCAGGTCCAACTGACCCCTTCATGGTTCATAATGCTATGGTCATCGAAATACAGTGTATCCAGCATGCAATTAAAATAATCCCTTTCTACCCATGGATTGATAATAGGTTCAAATTCCGGTTCTTTCAGGCCTGATTCCCACACGCCGGCATTTCCTGCCATCCTGATCTTTCCATCTCTGAAAAATGGCATGGCCAGGTTCACCGACATCCCTACCGGGTAATTATCATTAAAGCTTTCCCAATCGCTCATGCCATCAGTACGATAATATACAGAGGCAAGGGAACCGCCTCTCGACTGGGTGAAGAGATAAACGATATCAGTTTGAGTATCTGAGGGCTGAACGCAAAGGCATTTGGTGTATTCATTGAGAGTTCCGGTCCAATCCTCCCAGGTGTCGCCGCCATCTTCCGAGCGGAACACTTTTCCGATATCCGATGACCATGTGCCATTTTGTAAACAAGCGTAGATCAGGTTCTCGTCGTACGATGAGATAGTAAAAAATAATTTCCCTTTCCAGTAACTTGATCCGTACGGACTGCTGCACAAAGCAGGCTTTAAAGTCCAGCTGTTTCCTCCGTCCTCACTCTTATACAGCCCATAATTCACTATGTCTGCATATAGCACAAGCGGATTACTGTAACTGATCTGCAAGTACCTTACTTTGTTCGGAAAGCTGTAGAGAAGATCATAGCTGACTCCCATATCGGTACTTTTCCAGAATCCAGTTTCTTCACCCAGGAACAGGGTTCCGTAATAGTTAGGGTGGCTAACTATATTTCCTCGCCGCCCACCGTATTCATCCATAGTAGGATATTTGCTGAATATGAATCGTCCCTCAGGCTTTGATTCGGCAGTTGCTGGCAGGATCCAGCCATTGCCAAGATCATTAAAAGCTGCGTGCCGGCTTCGTCCTTGCACCACCCAACCGGTTGGAGACTCAGCTCCTCCCATTCGCAATGCTTTAGGCTGATAAAAGTCAGCAATAGCAGTATTTCCATTATGGTATCTTCCCCCGACAACAAGATCTTCATTCCAACCCTGATCGAATCCCCACATATCCGAACCAATCAGCCCGTTAACCCTGACATGATAGTTAGTTTGAAGCGTAAAATTATCTGTTGTGAGGTTCATCCCACCGTCGGTCGATACCCATGTCTTTCCATTCGGAAGCATCTTAATATCCTGAATATCCGGATGTATGCTGAAATTTCCATAATAGCCACCTACTGCTGAAAAGTTATTTCCTCCATCAAAGCTTTTAAATAGCGTGGTTGTCCCTACCATAATTATATCAGGATCACTGGGAGATACATCCAGTACAAGATCAAAATATCCCTGTCCATTGTTCATTCCAAACTCAGGTGTTTGACCGCTAGCCATAAAAGTCCATATCCAGTTCCCCCCATTATAATCTCCTTTATACAAGTATGGAGTATTATCAGCACTTAGCATGATTACAAAAAGCAGATCCGGATCAGCTTCTGTTACGGCAATCAATCCACCACTTGATTCAACAATGGATGAAGGGAATGAGGGCTCGGGATCAAAGTTTTGTCCACCATCAGTCGAAAGGATTAGTACAAAATTTCCACTGTTTTTACTCAATGCATAGATGATGTTGTGGTCATCAGGTTTGATGTCCACATCCCAACATGACGTAGACCACTTTTCAGCCCAGTTGATGCCTCCGTCCAGGCTGATATGAATCCCATCGCCTGAAGATGAAAATATCTTTTGTGGATCCTCTGTGTCGATCTCCAGACTATTAGGGTAAAAAGTATTTCCGCTTTGCAACAATGGCAACCAGGTCAACCCGCCATCAATGCTTTTATGAACCTGATTTCCTGCCGAGGCATATACAATGTCAGGATCCATGGGATGGATGGTGACAGCAGTGACGCCTCCACCAAATGGATAATCCGGAGCCAGCAATTGCCATGTCAGCCCGCTGTCGGTGGTCTTATTCACATAGCCTGTTTCAGTACCGCAAAATAATATATCATTGTTTGCGGCAGCAACATCAAAAGCATATACATTTACCTGCCAGGGGCATGAGAGCGGATCATCCGGGCTTCCTGTTTCATTCAACCAGAATGTTTCCTTCGGGCCTAAGAACGTCCAATTCGCATCATTTCGCAGCTTTTGATCATTATAAACGCCCAATTGAGCATCCAAAAGGTGCTGGTCGTAAGTTTTCCGATTAGGAATTTGAATACTACCATCCGGCAGGGAATATCCCTCAATGGCCTTGCTCCAGATCTTGTAATATCGTGTTATCGGATCCTTTTGATCAGGATATTGCCTGATATAAGTCGTAAACTCTTTAGTAATCTCATTATAATTAACTGGAAAGTCGTAAAGCATCATTGCCCAAACCGGAAAATCATCCTGATAGGCAGGCTTGTAATCCTTAATTATTCCCGGAAATTCATCGTATGGGGTGAACTGCTCCTGGGCAGTAGCAGAAAGACAGCTCAGAAGAAGTATAAGAAAGACTATTCTATAAAGGAAAAGTTTCTTCATCATATGGATATTGTTAATGCGTTTCAAAAGTAGTAAAATCGGCAAACGACAATACTAAAGCCCTCTCAGCCATTCCGGCCGTAATCCGGCATCTCCCGGATCATTGAGGGCTGCATCAATCTCGTCAAGCATGCGCTCTTTATCGCGGCCAAGATTTCCTTTCAAGACGAGGTAGTTTGATGCATGATCGCTGCGGAATACAGATCGCTCCAAATCAGTATTGGAGATAAAGATCTTCAATTCCTCCAACAGCTCAGGTATTTCACAAGACTCGAATTCACCTTTGAAACGCTTCATAAAGTGTTCCATGCCATGCGGGTAACTCAATACCAGGGTTGAGAGAAATTCGGGTTGAACTGCATTTACGACTTTTGCCGAATTTTCAGCATGCTGCCGACTGTATATCTTTCCACCAAGGCCCGATAGTATCATAACAGAACTTTTTATTCCTGCTTCCTTCGCCTTCATCAAACCTTTGATCGTACTTTCATGAGTTTCCCCTTTGTTTACCATTCTAAGCACCTCGTCATCCCCCGATTCGATGCCAACATAGATCAGCTTCAGCCCCGCTTCCCTGATCTGCTTTAATTCTTCATCTGTTTTGTCCAACAGGTCTTTTGGAAGCGCGTAGGCAGAAACCCGGCTTAGCTTTGGAAATGTTTCATTCAATTCTTTAAGCAGTTGCAACAGGTAGTCAGTCGAAAGTGTCATGGCATTGCCATCCGCCAGGAAAACTTTTCTGACATCTTCCTTATACTCAGACATAGACCCGATCTCATTCTTCACCTCATCAATATCCCGGATACTGAACTTCTTGGTAGTATACATCTCACAAAAGGCACAACGGTTCCAGCTACAGCCAATTGTTGCTTGCAAGATCAATGAATAAGCCTCGCTAGGTGGGCGAAAGAGCGGCTC
>JAOZTN010000095.1:0-10240 GCA_029942245.1 Bacteroidales bacterium
GGTACAGCCATATATTCTGCATATTCCGGTGTAGCAATGTATTCTGTCCACAGGTTTCCCTGGGCGCCCAGTATATGTTCCTGCTCAGCCTCATTCAATTCGGCCGAGAAGGGATTATAATGATAAACATCTTTTACAGTGGTAAGACCGCCTATGGCCTTGGGCTGGGTTGCAGGGTCGGCCTGGTAGTGGTCGAAATAGCAAAAGTCGCCCGGAGTCATCACCACATCATGTCCCATCTGTGCCGCTTCTATTCCGCCTTTCTCTCCTCGCCACGACATGACGGTGGCTTCCGGTGCCAGCCCGCCTTCCAGTATCTCGTCCCAGCCAATCAGCTTGCGATCATGTTCATTGAGGAATTTCTCCATGCGCTTGATGAAATAGCTCTGCAGCTCATATTCATTGGCAAGTCCTTCTTTGCGGATCCTGGCCTGGCATTTCCGGCAATTCTTCCATCGTGTTTTGGGCACCTCATCGCCCCCTACATGGATATACTCGCCGGGGAAGAGTTCCATCACCTCCAGCAGGACATTTTCCAGGAATTCAAAGGTTTTTTCATTTCCTGCACAGTAAACATCTTCCTTCACACCCCAGATGTTTGCCACCTCGAAAGGTCCGCCGGTACAGCTCAGCTCAGGGTATGCTGCCAGTGTGGACACACAATGGCCGGGCATCTCAATTTCGGGTACCACAGTGATATTTCGCTCTGCAGCATAAGCTACGATCTCCCTGATCTCATCCTGGGTATAATAGCCGCCATAGCGACTACCATCAGGCTCTGTACGCCAGGCACCTATCTCCGTCAGCCCCGGGTATTTCTTTATCTCTATCCTCCAGCCCTGGTCTTCGGTAAGGTGCCAGTGAAACACATTCATCTTGTACATGGCCATCAGATCGAGATACTCCTTGATGAATTCCAATGGAAAAAAATGCCTGCAAACATCCAGGTGCATGCCCCTCCATTCAAAACGAGGGTAATCGGATATATTAACCGCCGGTATGGTAAGGTCAATGTCTTCGACGACCTCTTCGCTCAGGATCTCCGGAGGCAGTATCTGCAATAAGGTCTGAACACCATAAAACAAACCAGTGGCGCAATTGGCCTGGATTACCACAGAACTCCCCCCCTGTATCTGAAGACTATAGGCTTCAGTACTCCAGTTAGTATCAGCATTATATGTGGTGATAACCATATCGCCTGAGAAGCTGGCAACGGCTTCATCATCCACGATCTCCAGTTCGAAACCAGCTGCCCGCTTCATGTATGCATTAAAATATTCACACACCTTTACTACATCCTCATTTTCCGTTTGGGTGATGATTCGTGTCGTAGGCTCAATGGTAAAAGAGCCCGGAATAACGTAAGCTTTGACCGGCTGTGGAATGATATTAATATCCTCCGGAGAAGGAGGGTTACAGGTGGCCAGGGTCATCATGGCCAGGATAATTAGAGCAAATTTTCTGACTTTCATATCTTTATTATTTAATGTAATAGTCGCTGTCGATCAGTTCAAATTTCCCATCCCTGAACAGGGCGTAGTTAAATCCCTTATGGATGGCATAGGCACCTGTCTCTCCGGCCTTATTCACCGTCAGGTAGCCAATCTGGAAATTCTTATAGTCGGGAATCTTTTCCACAATGCGCCTGATACCTTCTTCGCAGGCTTCCTGCGGTGAGTATCCACTTCGCATCAGCTCAACCATGAGGAATGAGCCAAGGGTTTTCAGTACCAGTTCGCCCATGCCTGTGGCTGTGGCGGCACCTACTTCATCATCAGCATAAAGGCCGGCACCTATCACCGGAGAATCCCCTACCCTGCCATGCATTTTATAAGCAAGGCCGGAAGTAGTGCATGCACCGGCAATATGCTTTGAGCTATCGATAGCCAGCATACCAATGGTGTCGTGGTTTTCAATATTTATCACGGGATCATACTCCGATTTTTTCAGCCACTCTTCCCAGGCCTTCTTCGCCTTTTCGGTAAGCAGGTTTTCTTTCATAAAACCACTATCGAGGGCAAATTGAAGCGCACCTTCTCCCGAAAGTATCACATGCGGAGTCTTATCCATGACCAGCCTGGCCACAGAGATGGGATGTTTGATATGCTCCAGGAAAGTAACAGAACCACACTCACCATTCCCTTTCATGATAGATGCATCCAGGGTCACATGGCCATCGCGATCAGGCAGGCCCCCGTATCCAACACTGAGGTTATCAGGGTCGGCTTCAGGAATGCGCACGCCTGCTTCAACGGCATCCACTGCCGATCCTCCATTTTCAAGCACCTTCCAGGCTGCTTCATTGGCCTCATAGCCATGATTCCAGGTAGAGATCACCATAGGGATATTCCCGGGAACAGGCATCAGTATGCTGCCTGCCCTGACTTTGCTAACCCATGAAGGAATAGACAGTACTCCTGCCGCTGCCAGCGTAGAGCGAGTAAGAAATTGTCTTCTGTTAGATCTCATTTTGTTACTGGTTGGTTGTTACTGGTTAATGCTTAACGATTTATTTCAACAATCTTCCTTCTATAACCACGCCATCCGTAAAAGGCAATGTACGCGTAACAGATTACGGGGATAAAGAATGATGCATGCACACCATATGTATCAGCGGCCATTCCCTGAAATACCGGAACGACAGCACCACCGAGGATCATCATTACCAGCAGTGATGAGCCCTGGCTTTTAAACCTACCCAATCCTTCTATTGAAAGGGTAAAAATATTTGACCACATGATAGAGTTGAACAGCCCGATACCGATGACTGACCACATGGCTACCTGTCCCTGGTTGGTCAGTGCAATTATTAATAATACAATGGCAATCAGGGCAAAGATGAGTAAAGTCCTGTGCGCGAGCGAGCGTCCTACCATAAAAGCAATAAGGTTGGCTATCAGGAAGATACCATAGATCAGAGCATGATCGATTCCGCTGAAGTACCATATCACCAGGAATGCAGCCAGGGGAACAGCCAGCATCAGCAGGTATTTGAGGGTCATATCTTTCATCTGGCTGAGAGAAATGGCTCCCAGGAAGCGGCCTATCATCAACCCGCCCCAGTAAAATGCCACATAGGTGCTGGCATCTGCCTCACCCAGTCCGGCAATATTTTCAAGGCCGAGGTAGCTTATCATAATGCTGCCGATACTCACTTCACCACCAACATAGAAAAAGATGGCCAGTGCCCCGAATACCAGGTTGGGATGCTTCAGCGCTCCTGCAGTCCTTTCGATGGCATCGCCTGTCGTGACCCTTGGAAGATGAGAAACTTTGATCAATACTGCCAGGAGTAAAAACATCCCTGTAAAGACGATATACGGGATCTTTACGGCATCAGCACCGGTAATATTGGCACCGGCAAAATATTTAAAGATCAGGAATCCACCGATCAGTGGGCCAATGGTTGTTCCCAGGGAATTAAATCCCTGTGACAGGTTCAACCTGCTTGATGCAGACTTTTCAGGACCCAGAATGGCAACATAAGGGTTAGCAGCTATCTGCAAAAGCGTAAAACCCAGTCCCATCACAAACAGGGCTGCAAGGAAAAAGCCATACATCTGGAATTCCGCTGCCGGATAGAAAAGTGCACTCCCTGTTGCAGAGATCAGCAATCCTGCCAGGATACCATTCTTATAGCCGATGCGGCTGATCGGGTCTCCCCCGGTGATGGAGATAAAAAAGTAGATCGCGGATCCCACGAAATATGCCATAAAAAATGCAAACTGCACAAACATTGCCTGAGTATGGTTTAAATCGAATACACCCTTCAGATAAGGAATGAGAATATCGTTCAGGACGGTCATGAAGCCCCACATAAAGAAGAGGCCGGTTACGACCACAAAAGCGACTGTGTAGCTTTTTGATCCTTGTTTGTTTAATGCGGTAGGCATGCTTAGTTGAATCGGTAATTAGTTAAATCGGTTGAATCAGTTAAATCGGTTATTGGGTAATTAGCTAAAGTAAGATTTTTGAGTGTATTAATTATATGTGTCGTAGATGCTTTTGATTTTCAAGCGGTTTTTTAGTTCTTTCATTCCGGCATCGCCGAGAAACAGGATTTCCCTGGTTTCGCCAGCGGCCATATCGAAAAAGTTATCTGAAAAGCGTCCTTCCAGCCCCCTGGCTTCGAGGAATACCTGTCTGGCCAGTTTCCCGGCATGAACACTGATCATAATGCCGGAGGTATCTTCACTTATTTCAAAGGTAACCCCCGGATCTTTCAGCTGCATTTCTTTGTCCGGGACAAAATACAAAAATGAGTTGGAAAGCTCTTCCCCATTCCGAAATAGCCTGGCAATGAACACGACATTTTTCGAATCCTTTCCGTGTGATGGAATACTGAATATCATTTGATTGCTCTGGGGTGGAAATTCAAGGCTCTCTTCCTTTTGAACAACCGGCTTTCCGTCAAAGTCCATCACCTCTATCTTCATTTCAACTTCCTGTCCGGAGGGATGGTCATTCAAAGCAAACACAAATATATCTCCATCCTTTTCAATGGCCCTGACCATTATAGGTGAATAAGCCCGTTTTACATGATAATGCAATGCCTTCCAGCGACCATAATAATCCAATCCCGCCCAGGACGTCACCGGCCAGCAATCGTTGAGTTGCCAGTATAAGGTACCCATACAATAAGGCTGGGCAATGCGATGTGTATAAAAAGCTTCGCCCATACCTTCGGCCTGCAATACCTGGCTTATGTAAACATAATCTTCGAAATTTTCCGGAACGATATACTCCCGTTCCATGTATTTTTGGATGAGTTCAGTGCCACGGGGATGCTTCTGATGTGCCTCCAGCACATCAGGTTTTGGATGTTGGATGTTGGATGTTGGATGAGTTGCTCCACCAAAAGCCTCGATGGTTTCCATGGGTGGTATGCCCTGGAAGCCATATTCACTTGCAAACCGGCCTACTTTTTCCCTGTACATGCTGAACGGTTCTTCACCCCACCAGACGCCCCAGTAGTGAACATCACCCCGGGTGTATGCCTCATCACGCCCCCAGCCTGTCATGGGTGAGGATGGCCAGTAAGCGGTTCCCGGATCGATGGCTTCCACGACATTCGGCAGGATATCATGAAATACATTCAGATAATCATTCCATACTTTGGCAGAGTCTTCAAACGAATAAGCCAGGGACTTCTGCCAGCCCCAGTTGTGCCAGCCCTCATCAATTTCATTGTTGCCACACCACAGGGCGATGCATGGATGGTTCGACAGCCTTGAGACATTGTCGATAGCTTCCTGCCTCACATTTTCCAGGAAAGCATCACCGCCGGGGTACATATTGCAGGCAAACATAAAATCCTGCCATACCAGGATGCCATTCTTATCACATAGTTCGTAAAAAATATCGTTCTCGTAAAAGCCACCACCCCAGACGCGGAGCATATTCATGTTGGCATCCACAACAGACTCGATCAGCTGTTTGTACCTGGCCGTATCAACACGAGTAAGGAAGTTATCCTGAGGGACATAATTGGCGCCCTTCATGAAAACAGGTAGTCCGTTGACGGAAAAATAAAAGGATTCTCCGTATTCATCGGGTTCATGGATCAACTTTATCTCCCTGACACCAAAGCTGCTAAGATATTCATCGAGGATGCCCCCACCAACAAGCTTCGTTCTCCAGGTATACATATTTTGGTCACCTAAAGAAACAGGCCACCACAATTTTCTGTCTTCAATTACTGCCTCCAGAAATATCTCATTCTTGCCGGGTATCAGATCTACGTTTTTAAAGGCAACTCTTTCACCACTATCCTCATCAAACACCTGTACCCTGGCAGATTGCTCCCTGTCAGACACGACAGTCATGTGATGGATCACCTTGAGCGGCACTTCATCGATTGAGCCATGCTGAATATGGACCTTTTCAATCCGAAAAGCATCCCAGGCATCAAGATGCACAGGCTTCCAGATGCCACAGGTCACAAATTCAGGACCCCAGTCCCACCCGAAATGATAGGGCGACTTGCGTGTAAATGCCCTCTTGTCGGGAAGTTTATAAGAAAGCTCATTCGCTTTGGATTCATTGATTTCCCCCGGCGGGAAAAAAACGACAGTCAGTTGATTTTTTCCTTCATGAACCACAGCTTTCACATCCACCCGCCAGGTTCTGAACATATTGTTGGAAGTAAGAATAAGAGAATCATTAAGAAAGACCTGTGCGTAGGTATCGAGGCCTTCAAAAACAAGATCAAGATTCTCTTTTTCAAGGATCAATGAGTCAGAAAAGAAGGTGCAGGAATACTGCCATTCAGACTCCCCTATCCACTGAAGTTCTTTCTCATTTTCTCCATAGAAAGGATCAGCGATCAAATCATTTGCAAGAAGATCAAGGTGAACACAGCCAGGCACCGTAGCCGGATAATTTCCCCCTTCTCCCACTCTCGCCATTTCCCACTCTCCCAATTCCTTTTGCTCCATCGGATGTTCCGGGGCACAGGAAGCCAGGATCAACAAAATCAAGAATAGCAGTGATACGTTTTTCATTCTTTAGCTATTGGCCAGTTCAACAATCTTATTAATTCTCTCCGGGTCGGTAATCCATTGATCATATTCCGGTACCGTGATGTTATCACCCATTGAGACGTCCGGATTGCGGAAGATCATTTCCCCCGGATACAGGCTACGTCCCGTTACATGAAATTCCTTTGCCCCTGTATGATCACGAAGGCTTACAATGGTTTCTTCATTCACGCCACTGCCCGGCATAATCAGGATACGTCCGTTGGCCTTTTCGATAAGCTGCCGGATCAGTTCTTTCCCTTCCGGAGCCTTATTCTTTCCGCCGCTGCTCAGGATACGATCCACCCCGATCCCAATCAGATCTTCCAATGCATTATATATATCCACGCTCATGTCAAATGCACGGTGGCAGGTGAATCCCATTTCCCCGGCCAGATCTATGAGTATTGCCATACGCTCTGCATCGATCTTGCCATCCGGCAGGAGAATACCTGCTACGACGCCATCAGCACCCAATTCACGGGCTGCCTTCACATCCTCTTTCATGATCTCGAATTCCAGGTCGGAGTAACAGAAATCACCACCGCGCGGGCGGATCATCACAAACAGACCAATTGAAAGGTTTTTGCGCGCCAGGGCGATCGTACCCCTGCTTGGCGTAGTCCCGCCTTCAATAAGGTTATCGCAGAGTTCAACCCGCCGTGCACCTCCCTTTTCAGCATTTATGGCAGAAAGAACTGAGGTGACACAGGCTTCGATAAGGATGTTGGGCATAAGTGGATTTTTTGAATATACGAATATACTAAATTCACCTCACCCCTTTAACCTCCCAACCCCCTTTTCCCCCCCGGGTTCCACCCAGGCTATAGATACACGTCTTATCCGGGGTCGCTCGATTCAAAATTCATATCTTCGCAACATGGTTTATCCCGAAAATTTCGAGCAAAAGATCGGTTTCGACAAGATCAGGGAACTGCTGGAACAACAATGCATCAGCCCGCTGGGTGTGAAGCACGTTGAACGGATACGTTTCGAAGCCGGACATGGCGCCGTACAGGAAATGCTGAACCGTGCAGAGGAGTTCAGGCAAATTCTCCTGTCGGGAAAGGCCTTTCCTAACTCCGGGTATTTCGACCTCACCAATGAGCTTAAGCGCATTCAGATCAAGGGCACTTATATTGAGCTTGAATGGCTGTTCGACCTGAAAACATCACTGCAAACGATCAATGCCTGCCTTAAATACTTTGATGATGCAGAAGATGGCCTGTATCCACAGCTGACGGCCCTTACCGAAGGGATGGAGCCACAGGAAGGCCTGTTGAAAGAGATTGAACGCATCATGGACGATAAGGGTGAGATCCGTGATTCGGCATCATCGGCCCTGAAGGAGATCAGGCAGAAGCTACACCGCAAGCAACTTTCCATCGACGGACGGATCAGAAAGAGCATGCAGGAAGCACGTAAAGCCGGATTGGTACCGGACGATGCAGAAGTGACCATCAGATCAGGAAGAATGGTTATCCCTGTGATAGCATCCGGCAAGCGACAGCTTAAAGGCTTCATCCATGATGAATCTGCCACCGGACAAACCGTTTTTATCGAACCCACAGAGGTTTTTGATCTCAACAATGAGATCAGGGAGTTGGAAAACGCCGAACGCAGGGAGATCATCAATATCCTGATAGGCTTCACCGATATGCTACGGCTGGAAAGTGACATGCTTTTCCAGGCATATGATTTCCTCGGTTTGATCGACTTTATCAGGGCCAAGGCAAAGCTTGCATTGACAATAAACGGCATCAAGCCACAATTAAAGCCCACCCCGCTATTCAACTGGAAGAATGCCAGGCACCCCCTATTGTATCTTTCTCACAAAGAGCAAAATAAGCCGGTTGTCCCTATGGACCTGGAACTGAATAAAAAGAACCGCATCCTGGTGATCTCAGGACCCAATGCCGGTGGTAAGTCGGTATGCCTAAAGACTGCCGGTCTGCTTCAATATATGCTGCAGTGCGGCTTACTAATACCACTGGAGGAAAATTCAGAAGCAGGCATTTTCACCGATATTTTTCTCGATATCGGAGATGAGCAGAGCCTGGAAAACGATCTCAGCACATACAGCTCCCACCTCCTGAATATCCGTGAATTCCTTAAGCACGGGAACCGGAATTCCCTCTTTCTGATCGATGAGTTCGGTACCGGGACAGAGCCCCACCTGGGAGGAGCCATTGCAGAAGCGGCTTTGCATAGTTTAAACCAAAAGAAATCCTTTGGTGTGGTAACGACACATTATGCCAACATCAAGCTGATGGCCGACACGGAGAACGGAATCCTTAACGGCGCTATGCTCTTCGACACCAAAGAGATGAGGCCCTTGTTCATGCTACGTACCGGCAAACCCGGCAGTTCCTTCGCCTTCGAGATCGCACGAAAGATCGGCTTCCAGGAGGAAGTCCTTGAACATGCGGCATCCATCACCGGCTATTCACAGATAGATTTTGAGAAACAGCTGCAGGAGTTGGAAACAGAGAAAATGCACCTGGAAAAGGAAAGAGAAAAATATGGGGTGGCCGATGACTTTTTATCGGAAACCATCGATAAATATGAGAAACTGATCAGCGATCTTACTAGCAGTAAATCAGATATTATCGAAGATGCCCGACGTGAAGCGGCCGAGATACTGTCAGGTGCAAACAGGATGATAGAACATACTATCAAAGGCATTCGGGAGGCAGAAGCGGAGAAGGAGAAGACAAAGACCCTGCGCAATAAACTGAAAACTGATGCGGAAGAGATAATTAATAAACCGGTTCGTGGAACGAGGGACCCTTCGACAAGCTCAGGACAGGCTCCGGGACGGGGAAGAAATCTGAAATCTGAAAAACGAAATCTGAAATCTGAAATAAACAAGAAGCCAGAAACCAGAAGCCAGAAGCCAGAGGCCCCAAGCCCGAAGCCCGAATATTTGCCTGGTGTGCCAGAAGTTGGTGATGCAGTTGAAATAATCACCTATGGTACAAAGGGAGAAGTTGTTGAAATAAAGGGAAAGAAAGCGAAAGTAAGCACTGGAACTATAATCATAGAAGTGCTAATTAGTGACTTGAAAAAGATATCCGGTTACCGCTTGCCGGCCACCGGACACCGGAAAAATGTTACCTACAGCAATATTAGTAACGAAATTAATCAGAAAGCTGCAAACTTTAACGCCAGAATCGACCTGAGGGGAAAACGTGCCGTCGAGGCCCTCGATGAATTAAAAACCTATATTGATGATGCCATCTTGCTCAGCGCAAAGGAGGTCAGCATTCTTCATGGTAAGGGAGATGGGATACTGCGCAACGTACTACGCGAATATCTCCAAACTATAGATGAGGTTGAACAAATCAGTGATGCACATGTTGAAAGAGGTGGACAAGGCATTACTATAGTGAACCTGAGATAAAAGAAATCTGAAATCTGAACTTTGAACTTTGAACTCTGAACTGATAAAAGCCAGCAACCAGCAACCAGTGACCAGTAACAAGAAACCAGTAACAAGAAATGACCGAAGAACAAAACAACGACATACAGGCCAGTCCTGAAAAGAAAAAAGCAAAATTTAATTTTCTGCCGGTAATCGGCGCTGTAGTGGGTGCCATAGGCGGTTACATCTATTATATAGAGGTCGGCTGTACCTCAGGCAGTTGTGCCATCACATCAAATCCATACATGAGTATGTTGTGGGGCGCTGCTATTGGGTATCTGGTTTTTGATTTATTTAA
>JAOZTN010000096.1:0-10101 GCA_029942245.1 Bacteroidales bacterium
ATTCGATATCCGATATTCGATATTCGAAAGAGAGGGATGATAGAAGAAGCCCCCACATACCCTGAACCACATACCGCGTACCACATACCGCGTACCTCTTGCCTACCGTATGAAAAGAAGCTCCCTGTACTTTGGCAGTGGCCATACTTCATCATCTACCAGGAGTTCGAGCTTGTCGACATGCAGGCGAATGGCATCAAAATATGGCGTAACCTTCTGGTTGTAAGCTGCTGCAGCTTCCTCATTCGTGGGAAGTCTGTTTGCTATTTTGCGCTCCTCGAGCATAGCATCAACCTTGGTTTTTACTTCTGAAATATGCTCTGATATCTCCTTGATGGTTTGAATCTGATTCCTGGAGAGCTTGATATAGGTTTTGGAATCGAGTACCTGACTCAATCCTTTTGCATTCTCAATTAAGGTATTCTGATACTTTACAGCAATAGGGATAATATGATTCATGGCAAGGTCGCCGATTACACGGGACTCGATCTGTATCTTCTTCACATAATTCTCCAGCTTGATATCGTAACGAGCCTCCAGCTCACGCTTTGTAAGTATTCCATTGACCTCAAATAGCTTAACTGTCTCATCTGAAACATATGCTTTAAGTGCTTCAGGTGTTGACCTGAGGTTTGACAGGCCTCTCTTCTCAGCCTCATCGATCCACTCCTGGCTGTATGAATTCCCTTCGAAACGGATCTTTTTCGAAGCCTTGATATACTTCTTGATCACCTTGTAGATGGCCTCGGTCTTACTCAGCTTTTTCTTGATCAGGGCATCCACTTCTTTTTTAAACTGGATCAGCTGATCGGCCATGATCAGATTAAGTGCCGTCATGGCATTTGAGCAGGTATCAGCAGAGCCTACCGCCCTGAATTCAAACTTATTACCCGTAAAAGCAAATGGTGAGGTCCTGTTGCGATCGGTATTGTCGGCAAGTATCTCCGGTATCTTCGGGATGTTGAGGTTCATTTCAGCCTGTCCGCCTGAAGCAATTTCACCGTTCACCTTGCTTTTCTCGATCTCATCGAGTATTCCTGAGAGGTAGCTACCTATAAATGCTGATATTATGGCCGGAGGGGCCTCATTGGCACCCAATCGAAGATCATTGCCGGCAGATGCAATGCTGGCCCTCAGAAGGTCAGCATGCTTCTGCAGCCCCATAAGAATATTAACAAGGAAAGTAATGAAGCGCAGGTTCGACTTTGCATCCTTTCCGGGACTAAGCAGGTTTATCCCCGTATTGGTTGCCAGTGACCAGTTGTTGTGTTTACCTGATCCATTCACCCTGGCATAGGGTTTTTCATGCAGCAATACAGTGAGGTCGTGGCTTTTAGCCACCTTCTGCATAATATGCATAAGCAACTGGTTATGATCCACGGCCAGGTTGGTTTCTTCATATACGGGAGCGCATTCGAACTGATTGGGAGCCACCTCATTATGCCTTGTTTTCAAGGGAATGCCCAGCCTGTGCGATTCATACTCAAATTCCTTCATGAACTCCTTTGCCCGTTGAGCAATACTGCCAAAATAATGGTCGGAGAGCTGCTGGTCTTTCGCAGATGCATGCCCGAATACCGTCCGTCCGGTGAGTAGCAGGTCAGGGCGAGCCATGTATAATGCCGTATCCACAAGGAAATATTCCTGTTCCCAGCCAAGGTTAGGAATCACCTTGTTCACCTTTTTATCGAAGTATTGGCATACGGCAACGGCTGCTTTGTCAACAGCCTCAATCGCGCTCAGCAATGGCGTTTTATAGTCGAGGGCTTCACCTGTATAGGACACAAAAACAGTAGGGATACATAATGTGCTGTCCATGATAAAAGCCGGACTGGTGGGGTCCCAGGCAGTATAACCACGTGCTTCGAAGGTATTTCGTATACCACCGCTTGGGAAACTGGAAGCATCAGGTTCCTGCTGAATCAACTGAACGCCCTGAAAATTCTCTATGGCTCCTCCCCCTTCCATGGGATTGATAAATGCATCATGCTTCTCTGCCGTTGCCCCTGTAAGCGGGTGAAACCAGTGAGTATAGTGGGTGGCGCCTTTACTCATGGCCCAGGCTTTGAGTGAAGCTGCGATCTGATCGGCCATCTTGCGGTCGATCTTATCCCCTTTATCCATCGATCGGAGAACCTGTTTTAAAGCATCGGCAGGCAGAAATTCCTGCATAGAGACACGGCTAAAAGTCTGTTCGCCAAAATATTCTGAAATTTTCCCTGTGGGAAGTTTAAATTCTACAGGTTTTCTGTTCATTGTGGCTTCCAGGGCCTTGAAGCGTATGTTTTCCATGTTATGGTTTCTGGTTACTGGTTGCTAGTTACTGGTTACTGGTTACTGGGAAAATACATTTATGCAAATATTCAGTGCCAATATACAATATTTGCGAAAATATCTAAAATATAAGATATGTCAGGATGGATATTTTCACTTTTTATTCACAATGAACAGACCTGTGAAAGTAAGGAAGCCATTGACCAGCAAGAGCTCGAAACCAAAGTCATATCCCATGAACCACTGTGTGTCATAAACACTCAACACGTAACATATGGCAGGAGAAAGGATGGCAATGAGTGGCACAAAACGGTCGTTGACCTTGTATTTTGTGAGCAAGCCGAAAGCAAACATACCCAGCAGCGGCCCATAGGTGTAGCCGGCAATCGTAAACAGGCTGGAGATCACAGAGCGATCGTTGATGGCATTGAAGAGTATGATCACCAGTAAGACCACAATGGATATGCCTATATGCACGAGGTAACGGGTCCTTGTTTTCTGTTTTTCACCTATCTTCTTGTTCCTGATGTTCAGGATGTCGACTGAAAATGATGTGGTTAGCGCGGTAAGGGCACTGTCGGCACTAGAATAAGCTGCAGCAATCAGACCAATAATAAAAGTAATACCGGCTACCGGGCCCAGGTACTGCAAAGCAATAGTTGGAAAGAGCTCATCGGTAGTTCCCAGAGCAGGAAAGCCTGTCATCTTGCTTGCGTAGATCCATAATACAGCCCCCAGGGACAGAAAAAGCAGATTAACCGGGATCAGGGCTATACTGAGCCAATAGATATTCTTTTTTGCATCCTTCAGATTTCTGCAACTCAGGTTTTTCTGCATCATGTCCTGATCAAGGCCGGTCATAACAATGGCAATAAACATCCCTGCCAGGAAATCCTTAATCATAAAGTGGCGGTCCTGCCATTCGGTGATGAACATCCGGCTATATTCACTTTCCCGGACTTCCTGTACCAGGTTAGAAAAACTCCATCCGAGTTCCCTCGAAATAAAGATGAGGGTCAGCACCACTGCAACCAGCATGAAGGTGGTTTGCAGGGTGTCGGTCCAGACAATGGTTTTTATACCGCCGCGGAAGGTATATAGCATGATCAGCACGATGAACATAGCCACAGTTGCCCAGAACGGGATGCCCCAGGCATCGAAAACAAATATTTGAAGGATGCTGACCACCAGGAACATCCTGAAGGAAGCACCTATTATTCTGGATATCAGGAAAAAGACAGCCCCCGTTTTATATGACCAGAATCCGAAACGATCTTCCAGGTAGGTATAGATGGAGGTAAGCTGAAGCTTATAATACAGGGGCAAGAGTACGTTGGCAATCACAAAATAACCAAGCAAGTAGCCTAGCACAATCACCATATAAGAGAAATGGGTATTCTGCACATCCCCGGGAATGGAAATAAAGGTCACCCCGCTCAAGGATGCCCCTATCATACCATAGGCTACGATATACCATGGCGAACGGCGGTTGCCCAGCATAAAGGTCTCATTATCGGCCTTCCCGGATGTAAGGAAGCTGATCCCGAACAGCAGGATGGTGTAAATAGCAAAAGCCGTGAATATGAGCGCAGGGGTCAAAGTTCTTGGTGTTAGGTTTTAGGTGTAGATGTTGGGTGATTTAACTATGAATACAAAGATAGGTTTTAACTGTATTGCGTATTATGTATAAGGTATTAAGTACAATGACAATTTACACTTCACATTTGCCTTATGCCTTATACCATGTGCCTTATGCCTTATGCCCTAATTCTCACAAATGATTAATGATTAAATCCTAATTAATAATGGAGACCGGTAATGAAGAATTCTGAATTCTAAATTCCACTCAACACCCAAAACTCAAAACTCAAAACTATTTGCGAATGCAGATAAAGATTCGAACTGATAATCAAAAAAATCCTTGTTCGTATCAGATTTCCCAGAGATAAATACTCTCTGCATACCCAGCCTTCTTCCAAACTCCATATCGTGCAGGCCATCACCCACCATTACTGATTTTGTGAAATCAATCTCATTAAAGTCCTTTTGTGCCTGCAATGCCATACCCGTATTAGGCTTTCTCATGGGGTTGTTATCCCTTTCGAGATGCGGACTATGATAGATCTTATTTACGCGCCCACCGGCCTCCTGTATGCCTGTGACCATAATGTCGTGAATGATCCTCAATTCCTCTTCGGTCATCAGCTCCTTCCCTATTCCCTGTTGGTTGGAAACTATAATGATCAATCCAAAAACTTTTGAGAGTTTTGCGATGGCTTCCGGGGCACCGGGAATGAAACAGAACTCCTCCGGGGTCTTCACATAGTCCCCGATGAGCCTTTCGTTGATCACCCCATCCCTGTCGAGGAAGAGGGTCCAGCTTTTGTCAATTAAAAAGTCCGTCAAATGCATCCTGTGCTTCCTCATAATCTTCCGGAATTCCAATATCCAGGAAGTAACTGTAGCAGCGAACGCCAAATATCCGCAGCTTGTTGTAATGCTGTTCGAAATAATCCTTTTCCAGGCTAAAGATATCAGGCAGGTCCAGATCGAGAAATGCTTTCCTTTCCAGGATATAGGTGCCTCCATTAATAAACCCCATGCCTGTCTGGCTGCCTTTTTCAGTGAATTCGGTGATCCTGTTATCCAGGTCGATCTTTACACTGCCATAGCGCGAAACATCAGCCATCTTCCTCAGCGCCATGACAGATTCAGCTTCCTTTGCCCTGAAAGAATTGGCCAATTTCCAGAGGTTAACATCAAAATAGGTATCACCATTAATGATATAACCAGAATACCCATTTACATATTCCATTGCCTTTTTAACAGCTCCTCCCGTACCCAGCGGTTCCTCTTCACGCGAATACACGATCTCCTGCTTATTAAACCTATCTCCAAAATGTGCCTCTATCACTTCATGTTTGTGACCTGTGGCCAGGATCAGCCGCTCTACACCCCACTTATCCAAGTATTTAAACAAATATTCCAGGAAAGGCCTACCATCTACAGGTGCCATGGGCTTGGGAATATCTTCCCCAATCACTTCCTTGAGGCGCGTGCCGAATCCCCCCGCTAATATGATAGCTTCTTTTATCAAATTGAATTACTTATATAGGTGTAAATATAAGGTATTTTTGAAGACACGGGATACCGGATACCGGATAAACACTGATGAACCGCAATTCAACTATATTTGCAGTCCTTATGAAAACCATCATCAGCATACTCACGCGTTACGTCCCCCGCCGCTATCTCCAGGTCGTCAGTCATTTTATCCTGCGGATCATCTCCGTTTTTTACCTTGGAAACAAAAAGCAATGCACTGTATGTGACAGAAAATTCAGGAAGTTTCTTCCTTACGGACGGATCATAAAACGGAAGAATGCTCTCTGCCCCAATTGCCTTTCGCTGGAGCGCCACCGCCTGATGTGGTTATTTCTCAAAACCAAAACTGATTTTTTTACAGCGGAGCTGAAAGTGCTGCATGTAGCCCCTGAATATTGCTTTATTAAGCGTTTTAAGGCCCTGAACAAGCTGGATTACATTACCGGCGATATAGAATCACCGCTTGCGGATGTGAAAATGGATATTCGTGATATCCCTTTTGAGGATAATACCTTTGATGTGGCCATCTGTAACCATACACTTGAGCATGTAGAAGAAGACCTTCAGTCGATGAAAGAATTTTACCGTGTGCTGAAACCCGGTGGATGGGCTATCCTCAACTCCCCCATCAATGAGGAGCGTGATGTGACCTACGAAGACTTTTCTATCACAGATCCGGCAGAACGCGAAAAGCACTTTGGACAGCGCGACCATGTACGTGAATATGGCCTCGATTATACCGACCGCCTGGCGGCAGCAGGATTTAGCGTTAATACCCAAGACATCATCAAAGACCTTTCGCCCGAGGAAGTGGAGCGATATGCGCTACTTCATTATGGTAAAATAACGGCTGAGGAACTTATATATCTTGTGAATAAAGGCTAAGGGGATTTGTTTCAATACTGAACTGGTTCACGGTTTCACTGTTCCACTGTTTCACGGTTTCACGGTTCCATTGTTGCACTTCTCTATTGCTAAAGTGTTTTATTGGTAGCTTGGATTAGATTGACCAGGATTTGAGTCCGGTAACAGTAAATTCATACGGATGTGCTACACCACCGAAATCAGAGAGTGCCTTGATCACTTTATGCCTGGAATTGTTAGGGCAGTAGAAAAGGATGAATCCACCGCCACCGGCGCCGGAGATCTTACCACCTGAGGCACCATTATCAATAGCGGTTTTATAGAGTTCATCGATCATAGGATTGGTGATGCCAGGAGCGAGTAACTTCTTATTGTGCCAGCCATAATCAAGGATTTCGCCGATCTTATCAAGTTCTCCTTTCAGTAGGGCCTCTTTCATCATCAGGGCCTGTATCTTCAGCTTATGCGTAGCATCGAGAGATGTAGCATCTTTTTCTTCGATATTTTTCGCCTGCCGTGCGATGATTTTTGAGGATAGGCGGCTGGTCTCTGTATTGAAGAGCACCAGGTTGTAGGCCAGTTCATCAAGGTAGTCGCTACGGATGCGAAGCGGGTTTACTACTACCTTTTCCCCATTAAAGAATTCCATATAGTTCACGCCGCCGAAGGTAGCGGCATACTGATCCTGCTTCCCTCCTGCCATTGTCAGGTCGATACGTTCTATTTCGTACGCCAGTCGAGCTATATCATATTCACCCAGTGGCAGTTTCAGCCATTCTACAAATGCGCCCAATATGGTCACAACAAGCGTTGAAGAGGTTCCCAGTCCGGAGCCCGGAGGGGCATCAACAATGGTAGAAAGCTCAAAGGATAGAGGTTCTTGTGTAAAATCGCTGACGATACGGTTATAGATACCTTTTAATAGGTCCAGTTCGCCATCGATCTCCAATGCATTTGTCGCATCGTAAACAAGTTTCTGTCCATTATCGAGGGAGTTGAATACGATCTTGCCATCATTGCGAGGGCTGATGGTGGCATAGGCATATTTGTTTATGGTCGCATTCAGCACTGCACCGCCATATAGATCGGAGTATGGTGGTACATCTGTACCGCCACCGGCCAAGCCCAGTCTTAAGGGTGCTTTGCTTCTGTATGTCTTCATCATGCCCTATTAAATTTTTTCCGCAAGCTCATCGATGGCTGCAAGAAAAATGTCCCAACTATATTTCTTCTTTTCTTCTTTTACGTTTTCAGTAAACACGAGTTCCATATTGTCATCAAAATACTTCCTGATTGCTTCCGCGATGGCATCCGGCTCAGGATTTACCACATAACCGGCCTTCCCGTCAGGGACCATTTCCGGCAGGGCACCAACATTAGAGACCACCATAGGCTTATCGAAATGGTAGGCCACCTGTGTAACCCCGCTTTGTGTAGCATTTTTATAGGGTTGTACTACGAGGTCTCCGGCACAAAAGTAATGTACCACTTCAGCATTAGGTATGAACTCGTTATTCATGATCACCTTATCATAGACCCCAAGATCGTCGACAAGTTTCCTGTAAGGCTCAAAATCGTCATAAAATTCACCAGCAACGATCAGTTTCAGTGGTAAATGGCTTAGCTTTTCGTTGGCCAGCGCCTTCAGAAGAATGTCGAGGCCTTTATATTTTCTCACAAGGCCGAAAAACAGCAGGTATTTGTGGTCTTCCGGCAGGTTCAGCAATTGCAGGGCTTCTTTTCTACCAATGGACTCGCCATAATTGTCGTAAAGTGGGTGCAGACACAACGTTTTCGGCTTTTTCTTATCAAAAGTGATCAGGTCATCCATGACCGATTGTGACATGGTCACAAAACCCTGAACTGCTTTCAGGAAATAGCGCGTAAACGCCTTGTCTCCGGGCCTGTGCTCGTGAGGGATCACATTATCTGTGATAGCAATGATTTTCGTCTTTTTGTTTTTTCTGATCCTCCTGGCAATGGTACCCAGTGCAGGCCCCATGAAGGGGATCCAATAGCGGATGATTACCAGATCAGGATTTAGCTTGCGTACTTTTCTGCCCGTCCTGCACCAGCTTATTGGGTTTACTGAGTTGATGGTGCTTTGGATGCGTATCCCCTCAGGGGCAGGTTCATCGGTAAACTGTGACTTGCCCGGAAAAAGGATGGAAGGGTATTGCATGCTGAAACTGAAGATCTCAACATCATCGCCCCTGTCGGCATAAGCTTTTGCCAGTCTTTCGTTAAATGTAGACATCCCTCCGCCACGCAGGGGGTGCGCAGGCCCGATGATCACTATTTTTTTTGGTTCAGGCATCTGAGGTATTAATCCCTGCCGGGATCATCGTGTCCGATTCTGGATTGAATGATATACTTATCACGGTCGACGGAAGTCCGGGAGATCATCTCCGCCAGGAATCCTGCCAGGAAGAGTTGAACACCCACAACCATGGCCAGCAATGCCAGGTAAAAGAGGGGTTGCTCCACCACATCACGTTTGGCAATGCGCAGGACCTTTTCAAGGATGATCCATACAGAAATAATGCCTCCTGCAAAGAAGAATATCGTCCCTATAGAGCCGAAAAAGTGCATGGGCTTCTTGGCAAAGCGCGTTACAAAGGTGATCGACAGCAAGTCGAGAAAGCCTTTGATAAAACGCTCCATCCCAAATTTGGTCTTACCATATTTCCGTTCCTGGTGCACAACCACCTTCTCCCCTATATTCGTAAAACCTGCCCACTTGGCAATAACAGGGATATAGCGGTGCATCTCACCGTAAACTTCTATGCTTTGTACAAGATCCAGTTTATAAGCCTTCAGTCCGCAATTAAAATCATGCAGCTTGATTCCTGACATAATGCGCGTTACACGGTTGAAAAATTTGGATGGTATGGTCTTGCCCATGGGGTCGT
Source organism: Bacteroidales bacterium (assembly GCA_029942245.1). Lineage (GTDB taxonomy): Bacteria > Bacteroidota > Bacteroidia > Bacteroidales > B18-G4 > B18-G4. The sequence continues at coordinate 9,156 of JAOZTN010000096.1, forward strand.
GACGCTTTTTCTTCCAACCTGAAACCAGGTCGTAGCCATCGTCCATGATCATCTTATACAGGCCTGGGATCTCATCCGGGCTGTCCTGCAGATCAGCATCCATAGTGATGACTACTTCGCCGGAAACGACTGCAAACCCAGAGTTCAGAGCTGCTGACTTGCCATAATTCCGTTTAAAGCGAATTCCCTTTATGCTGGGGTTGGCCTGACTTTGTTCCTCGATCAGTTTCCAGGATCCGTCGCGGCTCCCGTCGTCCACCAGGACAACTTCATAGGAGTAGTTATGCTCTTTCATAACCTTGTCGATCCAGGAGAGGAGTTCAGGCAGTGATTCTTCCTCGTTCAGGAGGGGTATGACCAATGAAATGTCCATAGTTTATTATCCGAGACTAACGTGTTCTTCCTTCTTAATGAAAATGGAAGTGATCAGAGAGAAGACAATACCCATTAAGGCATAAGAGAAGATAGTGAACACGGCATAAGCCACAGGCGTGTGGATCATCTCCTGCATTTCTATCTGCTGCGCTTCCTGCTCAGGTGACAAGCCATAGTTGTATATCTGTTGCATGGCTTCCATCTTGGCTTCCATCATCTCACCGGGGTTGATCTGACTGAGGTAGAGAAACATATAAATGGCTACCATGAAAGAAGCAAATAATATTGACAAAAAACCGATTTTCACTGCACGTCCGTAAGAGATGAATCCACCACATTTTTTATTCTTGTAATCGAGTTGAACAACAATAATTGCTGCTGCGAATATTAAGATGGAAATGACTATACCGGCAGTTTCTCTGCTCTGGCCAACGAGATATAGCACCAGATGCACTACGATGAGTGCGATAGCCATCAATAATCCATAATACAATGCCGATTGTCCGGCTGAAGGAGTTTTTGCTTCCATTTTGATAAGGATTTATAGTTTATGCAAACTTACGGAATTTCT
>JAOZTN010000097.1:0-9990 GCA_029942245.1 Bacteroidales bacterium
TCCCGTTAGCAATACGGTTGCCATAGCGCCCTACGATGCATCCGAAATACGGATGACCACCGAGGTAGGATTCGAGATTATCAAATCCAAGTACTACATCTGCCAATTTTCCGTCTTTATCCGGTGCCATGATGGAGGTGACGATCCCACCATAATTGGTGATCTTTACCACCATGCCTTGATCATTGGTGAGTGTGAAGAGGAATACCTCTGTACTATCCACCATTCCGAATTTTTCTTTCGTGATCTTCATGAATTCTTTCGTTGATTTTTTTTCTGTTTGTTCTTGCATACAGCCTGCCAGTACGAATATCAATAGCAGCGGTAGTACAGACTTGAAAATTCCTTTCATGGGAAGTTATTTAGTGAGGGTCAAAAATAGTAAAAATTCGGAGTTCGGAGTTCGCAGTTTATTCCAAACTCCGAACTCCACACTTCGAACTTATTCTGGAATATATTCATATGCTCCCATATCCGGTGAGGCGATCCTGCTAATCCCGAGGATGTCCTTGTCGATCACAGCTGGAAAGAGCGATGTGTTTATCACACCAAGGCTGCCCATATCGATACCGGGGGAAAGGGAGTCGAGGGCGAGATTGTTGTTGTCGACATCAACAAATATGGGATCCTGGTTTTTTATACATCCGGGGAAGACCGTATCATTGGAAATATTCATACTTGTTTTGAGCAGGCAATGGTCGAAGACATATGAATAGTCGCCCTGTTCATCAGAGTCGAGGAGCATTTCCTCATCTTTATTGCCATAAATGATGCTGTTACCAAAGTATGCGTCGAGATTATAAACATAGAGCACCTCATTAGGATCCAGGTAATAATTGGTGATGGCCATATTTGGATCCTGGCGAACACCATCTTTAAAATAGTTTCCGAAGGTGCATTGTCTGAAGTCGTAGGATCCACCCTGCAGCAATATGCCTAGCTGCCCGCAGTTGGCCACCACATTATTGATGCCCTGTATGGCATAATACCTTCCGAGTATGCCAATACCGCTCATGTTTTCGATAATGGTATTGGTAAGCACGAGCTGATTGCCCATAGGCTCCTGCAGCGTTTCGGCCTGCAGGCCGATAAATCCGTTCCGGATCACGGCATAGTTGATCTCGTTGTTCACACTGCCTTCGTTCAGCCATATCCTGTCCCATTGTCCGGGAAGGTCACGAAAATAAGGCTCCAGCCGGTCTTGCTGGAATACGACAGGCTCTTCCTGTGTGCCACTTACTTTCAGGCTGCCGCCTTTATAAACCCATAAGCCCGACTTATTATGAAAATGGACCTGTGCCCCGGCTTCAATGATCAGCCTGCCGGTTGAATCCACCACCGCATAACCATACACCAGGTAAGGTTTGTCGGCAGGCCAGGTGACTATGCTGTCTTCTGCAGCCACTATCTTATACTTCAGGCTGCCAATACTTTTGTCGGCAAGAATGTAATGTGCATCCTGCCCCCAGGCAGCGAGCACAACTTTTTGCTCATTCCCGTTGGTAATAAAAGAGATCTCATCCGAGACAACGAATGGAGTCATTCCTGAGGTGGGGTCGATTGTAACACGTACAAAAACAAATACGCTGTCATTCCCGGCTACTTCAATATCATTTTGCTGTACAGCCGATTGTCCGTCGATGTTGAGGCGATAGAATGAGGCTTCACCGCCCATCAGGCGTATGGAGGAGATGTTGACTGCCTTATCGTGATTGTTGTAAACCTTCAGGGACCTGGTGATAGATCCTACTGTGGTAAAGACTGTATCAAAAATGATGGAATCAGTTGAAAATACCAGCTTGAGCGAGGGGTTGTCATCGATCTTGTTCTCTTTCCTGCAGCTGACAATGCTTATTCCTGCCAGGATCAGAAGCCATATTATATATTTGAAATGTCTCTTCATTAACGACTGTAAAGATAATTAATAGTTCCGAGTACCGGGTGCCGAATTCTGCGTCCCTCGCACCGCATACCTTATTTCCTATTATGTACGTTATCAACTAAAGAATATTGTTTAGCATTAATCGCAAAGTTTTTCTTTATTCAATTATATTTGTAGAAGAAAATAAACAAACAAATGATAAATAATAAAGCTTTATCTCTATTACTCGTTCTGTTTTTAATAAGCAGCAGTGCTTTCAGCCAGTTTGGCCAACAGGGCTCATCCGGCAAGAACGATGATTTCAAAATGCAGAAAAGACTCTATATAGGAGGTGGACTGGGTTTTGGGATATCATCTTATTCTACAAGCTTAATTGTTTCTCCTGTAGTTGGCTATCGCCTCAGTCCTAGTTTTGATGTTGGCAGCCGCTTCACCTATACTTACTACCGCTATAACGATTCTCCGCTAAAATATTCGACGAATAACTTCGGCCTCGCAGGTTTTGTACGCTATTATCTCTTTTTCTTCAACGACCTTTTCCTGCATGCCGAATATGAAGCATTGAATTATGAATACGCAGAGTCTATTGCTCCCAATGGAGAAATAATTAAAGTACGTAATTGGGTATCTGGCCTCTTTGTCGGGGGCGGCTATCGGCAATGGATAGGACAAAATGCATTTGTTGGAATTTCTGTACTATGGAACATTCTCGATGACATCAACACGCCATACAGCAATCCTATATTCCGGATAGGAGTGGGAGTAGGGATATAGACTGGTACGCGGTACGAGGCACGCGGTGCGTGGAATTGATCAATTAGCCCCGAACCCCGGCCCTCGTCTTGCGAACCGGCAAGTATTACTCATTTGGAATTCTGCGTAGAATTTCCAGGGTCATTTCCCAGAATCTTTCTACAGCTTTTATCTCGATCTTTTCATCGGGAGAGTGTGCTCCACGTATGGTTGGGCCGTATGAAACCATATCCATATCGGGATATTTATCGCCTATGAGTCCGCATTCCAGTCCGGCATGAACGGCCTGTACTGCAGGTTTTTCCTTGAAGAGATCTTCATAAACTTTTGCGGTAATATCGACGATAGCTGATTTCGGGTTAGGAGTCCATCCGGGATATCCGTCGGTGTGGCGGGTTGTAAAGCCTGCCAGTTGGAGAGCAGAGGCTACCATGGCACAAACATCGTCTTTAGCAGATTCCACTGACGATCGTTGGCTGGTAGTGATCTCGATCACATCATCCTTGAATTTTACAGAAGCCAGGTTGGTGGAGGTCTCGACGAAGTCTTCAATGTCCTGCGACATGGCGATCACACCATGCGGACATGCATAGATGCCTTTTAAAAGCTTATCCTGTGTTTCCTTATCGACGATAAAGGCAGGAGTATCGGTTTTCACACAGGCAACTTCAACGCCTGGGTCTGTTACATGGTATTCAGCTTTAATAGTCTTGTTATACGTTGAAATATATGCCTCGAAGGCCTTGGCTTGTCCTTCCGGAATCATCACTATTGCAAATCCTTCGCGGGCGATGGCATTGCGCAGGTTCCCTGCATCGAAGTCGGAGAGGAGCAAGCCATAGTCATTGGCAGCATTCCAGAGGGCACGGTTGAGTATCTTATTTGCATTACCCAGTCCTTTCTCGATATCGTCGCCGGAGTGCCCACCCTTGAGCCCGGTAACGGAAACCTTATAGCTTAAATGCCCTGCCGGGATATTTTCTTTTTTATATGGCATCTCTGCCAATGTATCTTTTCCGCCGGCGCAGCCGATGAAGATCAGACCGTCGTCCTCAGAATCGAGGTTGAGCAGTGTGCGGCTTTTGAGTATTTCAGTATCGAGCCCGAATGCACCGGTGAGGCCGGTCTCTTCATCAATAGTGAAAAGGCATTCGATAGGTCCATGTTCGATATTATCAGCTTCTAATATGGCCAGCGAGAGTGCAACGCCAATGCCGTCGTCGGCGCCCAGGGTGGTACCCTTGGCAGTGACCCAGCCATCTTCAATATATGCTTCAATAGGATCATTGTCGAAGTCGTGCTCCTTGTCTGAGTTCTTTTCGCAAACCATGTCGATATGGCTTTGCATCACCACTGATTTAATATTTTCTTTACCAGCTGTAGCAGGCTTGCGGATGATCACGTTGCCAATGGCATCGCGCATGGTTTCCAGTCCGTGCTTTTCGCCGAACTCCACAAGGTAAGCAGCGATCTTTTCTTCTTTTTTACTAGGCCTGGGGATAAGTAGGATCTCTCCGAAATAGTGCCACAGGCGTGAAGGCATAAGGGTCTTGATATCTTCGTTCATGGTGGGTATGTTTTTTGCAAATGTAAAATTATTCCTTCATATTTATGGGCGTTGGGCATTTGGCGATAGGCAATGGGTATCAGTAAGAGCTACCTGGCCTGATGCTTTATTTCATCTTCTGGGGCTTGATCATACGTTCAGGAGAAAGAATCTTATCAAGTTCTTCTTTCGAAAGCAGGCCTTTTTCTATACATAACTCGTACACGCCCCTGTTGGTTTCCAGGGCTTCTTTGGCTGTGATCCCATCGATACATTTGTGTTTGAGGGTCAGCATGCCGCTTTTCAGCATCTCGGCCGATTCGAAAATGCTTTGTACGATCACCGGTTCCATCACGTTTAGTTCATGCTGTCCGGCTACTGCAGTAAGCGCAACGGCAAGGCCTTGAAAGAGTTCTATACCACTTCATCCCAACCCACTATGGAAGCCGGCAACAGGTGAGCAAAGATGATAAATGAGACTACACACACCATGCTTATGGATCTTTCCGTCAATGCAACGAACAGGAGAAAACTGAGGACTAAAACAGTAAATATTGCATAGGCTGTTCTCAGTGAATGGCTTATGACCATAAGCTCCCGCTCATCCAGCTGTTTCAAAGAACGGTGACCGAAAGCCCATAGTCCTGTCCTTACATAGCCCATGACAAAACTGAACAAAAGAATGGCTATGAAAATAATTTCAATAAGAGTGAAAGCTGTCGTCCATCCAGCTGTTTTCGAGTATTCGAAAATGAACGCAAGCCCGGCAAGGCTTAGCAGAGTAAGTATTATCCATATCCTGCTTCCTGTTTTTGATGTTGATTTATTCATGATGTTTATTGTTTGAATTTTCCTTTAATATTTCGCTAATACTTTTAAACGCTGCTGTTGAGAAGATCATGTCGATGGGGAGTTCAAAGACTTCAGAAATCCTGAATGCCAGGTCGAGACTCGGATTGTATTCTTCCCTTTCCAGGTAGCCAATGGTTTGAAAATTCACCCCGATCTTATCTGCCAGTTCCTGCCGCGACATGCCTCTTTCCTTACGAAGTAGATTGATCCTGTTATATAGTTTTCGACTTTCCATATTGCAAAGATAGTATAAAATATTGTAAATATACAACTAAAAAAGTAAAATAATATATAATTTAGCCTGGTTCGTCTTTATTCTGATGTTGTTTGAAAGATGTTTTCCTGATGGGGGTTTTTGCCGTGCTGACTTGATGGCTGCCTATTCGGATAGTACTTAGATGCCGTGCACTAATTCATCATAAATGATTTGATGTATGATTTTTATCTCCTTTTTATTGGGTATGATCAGTTCGTAATATACAATAGGGGATTCCCAACTCATTCCGCCAATGAGTCCGATAGTTTTTGCAGGATCCATAAAAGAATGCTAAACCTTATTGGCTTTTTTTTCTCTTTTTTCAGCCCTCTTTTCTTTTGCGGTTTTGGCCGGCGCTTTCTTTACAGCCTTCTTGGCATCTTGTCCTTTTCCCATGGTATAATTATTTAATTATATAATTCAGATTATAAACAGAATATTTCTGTAAAGTAAAGGTAAATGAAATTATGGAGAGATGCAAGAGCCGGGGCTCATACCCGGCAGGACAGTCTATAGCCAAGTCTTAGCTTATCTTTTTCAGCTTACTGATGGTATCGATGGGATCATCTGAAGCAAATACAGTGTTTCCGGCAACAAGCACATCGGCTCCGCTTCTAATAAGATCGACGGCATTGGCCAGGTTAACACCTCCGTCAACTTCGATCATGGCTTTTGAGTTGGTTTTTTCTATGAGTTCCTTCAAGCGGCTGATCTTTGCCAGTGTATTTTTAATGAATTTTTGTCCGCCAAACCCCGGGTTCACCGACATTAGCATAACCAGGTCGACATCGGCGAGGATATCTTCCAGCACATATACCGATGCATGCGGGTTGAGTACCACTCCGGCCTTCATGTCCAGGGCCTTAATGGCCTGGATAGCGCGGTGGAGGTGTTTGCATGCTTCGTAGTGCACGCTCAGAATATCGGCTCCAACTTCTTTGAAACGCTCAAAGTACCTATCCGGCTCAACGATCATAAGGTGTACATCGAGTGGTTTCTTCGCATATTTCTTGATCTGCTTTATCACCGGAAAGCCGAAGGAGATATTGGGCACGAACACGCCATCCATCACATCGATATGGAACCAGTCGGCTTCACTGGAATTGATCATTTCTATGTCTTTCTGAAGATTGGCGAAGTCGGCCGACAGTATGGAGGGTGCAATGAGGTGTGCCATATGTTAAATTTTGTGTAAAAGTAAAAAATATGCACAAAAAAAGCGGGACAAGCCCGCTTTTAATTACCCAAGATATGTTTTGAGTATTTTGCTTCTTGATGTATGCTTGAGCCGCCTTATAGCTTTTTCTTTTATTTGTCTTACGCGTTCACGGGTGAGGTCGAACCTTTCGCCGATCTCTTCCAGCGTCATGGGATGCTTGCTGTTCAGACCAAAATACAGCCTGATCACATCTGCTTCGCGGGGAGTGAGCGTTGAGATGGCCCTGTCGATCTCTTTTTTAAGGGATTCGTACAGAAGCTGCGATTCCGGTGTTGAGGAATCATCGCTTTTCAGCACATCATACATATTGTTATCCTCGTCCTGCACCAGCGGGGCATCCATGGAGACATGCCTTCCGGAATTCTTCATAGATTCTTTTACCTCGTTCTCGGTGATTTCCAGCAGACCTGCGATTTCGCTGGCATTGGGTTCACGTTCGTGCTCCTGCTCGAGCTTGGCATAAGCCTTGTTGATCTTATTGATCGACCCGATCTTGTTAAGTGGAAGACGCACGATCCTCGATTGCTCGGCCAGGGCCTGCAATATCGACTGGCGGATCCACCAAACGGCATAGGAGATAAATTTAAACCCTCTGGTCTCATCGAAGCGCTGTGCAGCCTTGATCAGGCCCAGGTTTCCTTCGTTGATGAGGTCGGGGAGGCTTAAGCCCTGGTTCTGGTACTGCTTTGAAACAGAAACCACAAACCTGAGGTTGGCCTTGGTGAGTTTTTCAAGGGCAATCCTGTCGCCTTGTTTAATACGCTGAGCAAGGGCTACTTCCTCGTCGGCGGTAATTAATTCCACCTTTCCGATCTCCTGGAGATACTTGTCGAGAGAAGCAGTTTCCCTGTTAGTAACCTGCTTAGTAATTTTTAGTTGCCTCATAAAACCAATCTACTGTAATTTGGTTCTTATACGAAAAGCCTTAAGGCGTGTTACACTAATCTTGAGGTTTTTGTTCGGGTTTGGGAAGCAGCACTTTACGTGATAATTTCAGCTTTCCTGTCTTTGGATCGAGCCCGATCAGCTTCACTTCAAGTTCCTGTCCCACTTCGAGAACTTTTTCAACATCCTCTGTGCGTTTCCAGTCGATCTCCGAAATATGGAGCAGACCGTCTTTGCCTGGGAGTATCTCGACGAAGGCACCAAAATTGGTGATGGTCTTAACCTTACCGGTATAAACCTCTCCAACCTCAGGAACAGCGATGATCTGTTTGATCCTTTCCTTGGCGGCTTCGATAGAAGGCTTGTCAGCCGATGAAATGGCTACATGGCCAAATTCACCTTCTTCTTCAATGGTTATTGTGGTCTCTGTAGTGGCCTGGATATCCTGTATCACTTTTCCTCCAGGTCCGATGATAGCACCAATAAATTCCTTGGGAACGACTATCTTTTCGATTCTTGGAACAAAAGATTTGTAGTCGTCACGTGGCTCAGCAATTGTTTTGGCCATCTCGCCAAGAATGTGGAGCCTGCCCTGACGGGCTTGTTCCAGTGCTTCTTCAAGTATAGTATATGAAAGTCCGTCGACTTTGATGTCCATCTGGCAGGCGGTGATCCCGTCGCGGGTCCCGGTTACCTTAAAGTCCATGTCGCCGAGGTGGTCTTCATCGCCAAGGATATCTGAAAGAACAGCGTATTTATCGCTTTCCGGATCTGCGATCAGCCCCATGGCGATCCCTGAAACGGGTTTCTTTATTTTCACACCGGCATCCATGAGCGAAAGTGTTCCGCCACAAACGGTAGCCATCGATGATGAACCGTTTGATTCGAGGATGTCAGAAACGATCCTGATAGTGTATGGGTTATCTTCAGAGTTAGGTAACATACCCCTGAGGGCACGCAGAGCCAGGTTACCATGGCCTACTTCGCGGCGGCTGGTACCCATCATACGTTTGGCTTCGCCGGTAGAAAATCCGGGGAAGTTATAATGCAGTAAGAATTTTGACTTTCCTGAGATCACGGCACCGTCGAGGATCTGTTCATCCATCTTGGTTCCGAGAGTCGTTGTCACCAGCGATTGTGTTTCTCCACGTGTGAAGATGGCAGAACCATGTGCTGATGGCAGGTAATCGATCTCACTCCAGATAGGCCTGATCTCATCGAGCTTACGGCCATCAAGGCGAATCCTCTCATCAAGAACTACATTCCTTACGATATCTTTATGCATATCGTGGAAATAATCTTTAAGGATACCTTTATTTTCTTCCAGTTCTTCTTCTGTCAGTGTTTCCAGAAATTCGTCGCGTACGGCTTTTACATCCTCGGTACGCTCGTGTTTGTTCTTGTTGAAGGTCTTTACAAGTGCTTCTACCTTATCGTAGATAGCTTCTTTCATCTTGTTTGTAAGCTCTTCATTGACCGCAACAGCTTCTGCTTCGCGCTTCACTTTGGCTTTTTCAACCATATCGGCAAGCTCCATCTGGGCCTTGCACTGGACTTTAATGGCTTCGTGTGCAAATTTGACAGCTTCCAGCATATCAGTTTCAGAAACTTCTTTCATTTCACCTTCAACCATATTGATATTATCATAGGTTGCCGCAACCATCAGGTCGAGGTCGGCTTCTTCCAATGCACTAATTGGTGGGTTGATCATAAATACCCCGTTGATACGTGCCACTCTGACTTCAGAGATAGGGCCTGCAAATGGGATATTGGATACTGCAAGAGCAGATGATGCTGCGAGGGCTGCGAGTGCATCCGGAGCAACATCTAATTCGCCTGATATCAGGCTGATAAGCACCTGTGTTTCAAAACGCCAGTTGTCGGGGAACAATGGCCTGAGGGCGCGGTCGACCAGGCGTGATGTAAGGATCTCCGCTTCGGAGGGCCTGGCTTCGCGTTTGAAAAAACCGCCTGGGAACTTCCCTGTGGAAGCATACTTTTCTTTGTACTCTACTGTTAATGGGAGGAAATCGAATCCATCCCTTACTTCTTTGTTTGCTACAACTGTTGCCATCAGCATGGTGTTTCCCATACGTACAACAACAGCTCCATCGGCCTGCTTCGCGAGCCTGCCGGTTTCAATTGAAATCGTCCTGCCGTCCTTCAGCTGGAAAGATTTCTCAATTCCTTTTTGTGTCATGATTAAATTTAAGGTTTACGTCAGATGTTTACAAAAAAAGGCAAATCGTGTGAAATGCCTTTTTGAGTATTCCGGGTAGGAAGAAATATTATTTTCTGATTCCTAATTTCTTGATGATTGCACGATATCTTTCGATATCTTTTTTCTTCAGATAGTCGAGCAGCCTTCTGCGTTTTCCAACGAGCAAGACCAGAGACCTTCTGGTGGCTACATCTTTCTTATTAATTTTCAGGTGATCTGTAAGGTGTTTAATGCGGAAAGTGAAAAGCGCAATCTGACCTTCAGCTGAGCCGGTATCGTATTCCGATTTACCATACTCCTTGAAAATTTCCTGTTTGTTCTCTGACGTTAAATACATACTATTTATTTACTTTCTAATTTCGGGGTGCAAAAATAG
>JAOZTN010000098.1:0-9917 GCA_029942245.1 Bacteroidales bacterium
TTGCAAAGAACTGTTCAAGTCGATTACTGCTATTGACAGCCATATTGTAATAATAGACTTGATCGTTTATCGAATTATAGGACAGGGCTTTCTCCGGAGAATTAGAGGTCTTATTGCTAACTACACTATGATCGACACACGAAATTGCAACAACATTTCCACCATAATTCGCTGATTTATTTGCAAATGCATATATTTTATTCTTGAAATAATCAAATTCTAAGTCCATTCCCCTTATTTGATTATTCATGGAAAAATCAATCTCTGTGATTAGTGCAAAGCCATTTTGATCATAAACATGAATTTTTGATTGGTAGGTTTCGCCAACGTAAACCTCCTCCTCAATTGAATTATATTTAATACTCCGACTGTTGGCCATATTTAAACTATAAGAACCTAGTAATTGATTCTGAGACATATTAATTTCTGCTACATATGTTGTATTGTCACTAAATAAGGCATAAATAAAGCTCCTATTCGGATTTGCTTCAAATTGTGTACATGGAACTCCTTGAGCTAAAGGCACCTGTGTGGTACTCATGGCAAATGAAAGGGCATCAATTATCAATACATTCCCAATGCGTCCGCAATAAATTTTGTCCTCATATGAAAACAATTCCCCAGCATGAGGACCAACATAGATCGTATTAATTAAACTGTTCGAAGTTCCATCAAGTATATAAATTGTGTTTTCTTCTTCACTGCATATAAATATACGGTTAGTACTTACATTGTAAACTATATCAGTTAAATATTCTCCTAGTCGAAGCACATCTTCTATGCTATTGTCAGAAGCATCTACGATAGCTACACCTGAATTTTCATAATTAATCCGGTTATTAAGGAAATACAATTTATCGTCCTGGCTGTTATAACAAGCGAGGTTTGTTTTAAAGGCAGTTTGATTCATATCCTGCAATATAACATTAGTGGAATGCTTGCTATAAGTTCCTTCGAGCGGATTGGCCGAAAAAATATAATCAACGCTTGATATTTCTGTCACTAACAGATCTTTACTCGTGCAAGATTCTATCGTCCCAGATACAGGAAGTATTGAATAGTCTATCAGGCTATACATGTTTAAATAGTTGTTTCCTGAGATAAAGACATCATTGCCGCTTTGCTTCAGAGCTAAATTTTCTAGCCTTTTATTGTAAATAATTATACTTTGATCCACAACAACATATTGACCTTGAGCATCAGGAATAGATGTTTCTATTACATATTTGTAATTTGATTCTAATGGTTCACGGTATAAGATTATAATGGAATTGTACAAATTACTATATACAAAATCTTCTAAATAGATATACTCTTCCATATGACTAAATCCTACAATAGATTGGTTAAATGTCAAATCTGATGTATTATACAGACCCATATACTCCCATCCAGCATCATGAATTGAATGGATAGCGATTTTGCCATTTTCAATTTCACGTATGCTTAGATATGAACCCGCAGAACCTGTTGAATTCAATGAAAGTAATGTATTCTTATCTAATTTTTTTATCCCCGGCTCATTCGTTGTAATAAACACTGCCCCATTCGAAAAAAGTATATCATTGATTTGGAAAGTAAAGCTGGCGGATTGCAAAGAACTGCCAGTTACAGCATTATAGGATTTGATCACAGTGCCATCTTCCCAGGAGTTTACCATCCAGTACACGATATCATCATCGGAGTTATAGCCTATACATGTTGATTGTTGCTCGGTAAAAGCTGCTAAGGTATGTGTTGCAATAACCTGATCAGTAAGTGTATTGATGACGTAAAAATTATTGCTAAGGTCAGCCACAAACAGACGGTTTTGTGAGGCATCGCCAATAATAAAACGATTATTCGGTTTAAGCTGCACAATGGTTTGCATGAAATAACTTCCCGCATTGCTCAGTGGTATTACATTAAGAATATTGGAAGTGGCTGGATCAACCTGAAATACTGCGTTACCACCAAAACAATACAATTTATCCCCCACATCGCAAAACTCGATAGGCGTAAAACCGAGGTCAGCTGCCGGGAGGGTGATGGTGGTTACAAGCTGATCGTCGGTAGTGCTATTAAACTGAGGATCCTGATTAATGTAATCCACAAAGGAGGCTGAAATGTCATCAGGATTGCCTTCTAACATGTATTCGGCATAGCGCCCGTTCTGGTGTTCAAGTCGGAAAAAGGTATGATCATTTCCTACAGAATCTTTAGTGATAGTGTAATCAATCTGCGCACTCAATAGCTGCGAAAACGCAACTATAGCCGCGATAAATAAATGAATTTTTTTCATAGCTTATTTGGATTAAAATTAATAAATAATGCGTTAAGTCTCTTTCATGCAATGAACAGTGAAAGAAACTGTCATCAAGTTATTATTCAATATTCAGCTGAACATATTCCAGAACATGCACAACTAGCACCTAAGATAAAAGGCAGATAATCAGGTATCTGCTGCCTAAGTGACTTGGGCTATTAGCCGCTGACTTATATGTTTTGTTTGGCTTCAATACATCGCGGATAACTTAAGTTGACATGTGCCTTCATATGCCAATAAATCTGAATCAAATTCTAGGCCCAATTAAATTTGTATATGATAGCTCTGAGCTATAGAATTTGTTTGATGGTTTAATTAGAATCGTGATTCTCTAAATGTTAATACTGGAATATCAGAAAATGTAACCCTATTTCGTTAAAAAGTTATTAACCGCAATATTGTCGGGTAGGATATGGGGAAAACAGTCTTTTTGGAAAAACACTTACATAATGCTCTTTTGAAAGGAAAAGCATGACTATGAAATTCTCTTCGATTATTATTGATGACATTCCTTTTACCTAAAGGAATCTACAAACCACTGATAATACTTCAGAAGAATGTCAACGAAGTCTGTGTCTTTATATTAATCTGTATATTCCTGTACAGATTCGTCGCAGAGACCAGTCCTGACCATCTAATTATTTCGACAATCAAGCATTCATAGTGGTCACTTTAATCCGATCTGGGGTCAGTCAGAATAGCCATTCTTTACAGTAAATGACAAGGCTGTAGGTTTATCAAAAAAAGTAATAGCTTCACTCAGAGAAACAATATGTTATACAAGCCAAAATACTGTTTTTTTGAGGGGCGGGATAAGGTGAAGATCTGTGGCACCAAGATAAAAGAGATGCACAAGTTGAGGCGGAAGATATGGCACGTTGAAAACAACAGATAGAGGTAAAGGATCATGATAATTCAGAAGTACAAAATGAACAAATAGATTTAGATGATGAGCCCGCAAACATGATCCCTTAGATGTTTTCATAAAGATTGAATGATCTGATTCAACAATATCTTAGCTATGAGTACAGTGAATGTTCCCTGGAATCTCTTGAGGTGATTGAAGAAAAAGTAAATGATCTGAAAGGTAAAATTTCTGAATGGGCTAACGAGCAGGATGTTGAAATAGCGAACAACGAAATAGGGATAATTATAGAGAGGTTCATTTTGGATTTGGAGGAATCATCGGAAAGTTGTGAGAAGGAGGAAACTGTTGCTATGAAATTAGCTTTTGAAGAAACCTGGAATGCTGAGATGCAGGATCGGCTTGATTTGGCTAAATAGCAAATATCGATATCTAGTTAGTTCCTTAAGTTTTATTGTGAATTGTAGTGAGGGATCTTACTACCCTCCTGGGTAGGTATTAGTCTATTACATCCCCCCCCCCTTGTTCCGTTAGTGACCAAATGCTACATTGTTTGAATTATATTCAAAATATTTAGCATGATTAAGATATTTATAGTAGATGATCACCCTCTTTTCATCAACGGCATGAAATCAATTTTCAAGAACAATGCTGGTAATATCCGCTTGCAAGGATCAGCCAACTGTGCTAAGAGAGCCTGTAAACTGCAAATACCGATACCACTGACCCCTCTTAATCGCATATATATGAGCCGGTTAAGGGTGGTCAGTTTAGCCGTTCTATGCATCCTGCGTACCGCAAATCGCAAAATATTCTGCACCCGAATATCCTTAAAACTATTTTTTTATGATTTTCAGAGCCTCCTTTTCCTGTCCGTTAACGATCAGACTAATGATATAGGTTCCAGCTTTAAGCTCATTGCCTTGCTGATCTTTTCCGTTCCATACAATGGTTCCTTCGCCGCGTGAGCCTTTTGTGTCCATTAAGGTTTTTACGCATCTTCCATTCAAGTCGTATATACGAATAGTTACACTTCCGTATTCCTCCTGGATATACGTAATATTTGTACTGTAGTGGAAGGGGTTGGGCCAAGCCTCCAGAAGTTTTGGATGTTGGGTGTTGGGTGTTGGATTATCATCAATGCCGATATCCGGGTCGTATTCGGAAGCGCCCATGTCGATGCGGTCGTTGACGATGCGGCTGTTTCCTGCGAGGTCCGTGGCGGGCAGGTGCAGGGTGTCTCCATCAAACATGTATAATACGTATTTACCTTCTTCATGCTTGATATAGGGCAGGTTCATGCCAACCTCGTACATGGGTACGCCGGCATCGATGCATGGAGAGTTTTTTGTAAGCGCATAAGGAGCCTCCTGAGTCCCGGCCCAAAGCGGATCAGCATCGATATTGCCCTCAAGCCAGTTAAGTGTATGTCCCGGCCCCATAAGCAAAACATTCTCCGCCCCGCCTTCTACATCTGAATAACTCACCTGTAATGTTGTGGGTTCAGGTGACGACATGCTTATTTCCAGCAGGGAATCGCCATATAAAATAGAATTATAGAAACTCACATCAGGTCCATCCTCTAAGCCAACACCCACACCTTTCGGTCCGCGTCGTAATATATTGTCCCCGATTGTTGCATTAATAATATCAATATCAATATGGCCGGATACATACAGTCCGGAAGCCAGCCCCGATCCCCATATCGGGTCCCTATATGCTATTACATTTGTTATCTGCATATTCTTTACCGTTCCACTGAAAAAGCCTGGCGTGCCTAAGTCGCCTCCAAAACCAAAACCTGACCCGCTACCCTCTAAAGGCACAGGGTATTTTGGCATGATATTATCAACCAACAGGTTTTCAACCCGAAAACTCCTGGGCTTATCCTCAATCGTATTGCTCATTCCTCCTGCACCTCCAACAATATTCCTGATTGTAAGGTTGCGAACCAAAACGGAATCACTATAGCTAGTTACAAAAGCAATATTGCCTATCCCTGCATTATCACGAATGGTGATATTCTCTATTGTTACATTCTCACAAGGCCTCAGATACAGCAATCCACTGAACTCTTCACCATTGATCAAATTCATATTTTTGATCTTGAAATGTTTCATAAGCGAATGAGCATGCAAAAAGCGCGACAGGGAGTCGGCATCCAGGATCACGCTGTCCTGACTTTCGCCAATGATATTTACATAACTGCGGCACCCAAGCGAAAAATGATCCCCATTGGTATTGGGACCATACACCCCATTAGCCAAAAATACAGTGTGGGGATCAGTGCTGTCAGAGGCAATAAGCTTTATTGCAAAGCCAAGAGTACGCAAAGGCTCTTCCCATGATAAACCGTTGTTTGTATCGTCCCCGATTTGAGGGTTAACATATAAATCGTGATGAACAGGTTGAAGTTTAGCATGTTGTATGTCAATGCTGATGTTATCAATTGGAAAAGACTTAGTATCCAAAGAAGTTACGAAATGGGCATCAGGCTGAAGTACTGTAAAGGTATCAACATATACACTCATGTATGGAGAATATAAAGTATTTGCAATATCTGCCATCGAACCATTGTTAAGATATATATTACACCTGTTGATACTATCGAATGCATAATTTCCTTCAATTCCTGCACTTATACCTCCAGGGCCATTAAATGCAGAATTATATCTTATAGTGGAGCCGGATAAAAACATGGTTCCATAGTATTGTGAAATTCCTGCCCCAACATCAGCATTATTATACTCAATAATACAACTATATATAGAAGGGGAAGAATAATAACTTAGAATCCCCCCACCATTCGCCGTATTGAAATAACCATTACCATTTGTTAATGTTAAACCAATAAATATATTGTTAAATGAGTTTTGATAGAGATAAATACATGGCCCATTTTGATTCCCATCAATAATGGTATTCACAATATCATTTCGCTCGCCCGAGAGAATATATAAGCTACCCAATGTACAATCGATATCGCGATTAAAATTCACATTCTCATAATAACGGCCAGGATAAACCAGTAAGGTATCATTACTATTAGCATTATTATATGCCTGCTGGATGGAAGTGTAATCGCCTGTACCGTCCAGTTTCACTGTAAGGATGCCCTGAGATAAGGCTACGAAAGCATTTAACAGAAGTAATATTGCAATTAATGCCTTTGTATATTTCATTTATCTTGTTTCAAAAATATTTCCGGCAGCCCATTCGGGCCACCGGAAAATACATTTCATTAATACTTTATTAGCTTACCATTTGTACTCATCTGTCCATCAACCAGCAGGGTATAGTAGTACATCCCTGACCCAAGGGTTGATCCATCGATAGTATTTCCTTCCCACGATAACAGATGCTGTCCTTTATCCAGTTTTCCTTCTCTGACATTTGCTATTAACCTACCATTCACATCCCTGATCTCAAGGCGCACAGCGGCAGTTGTCTTCATATCGATACTGAAGTTAACATGATCGTTGAAGGGATTGGGATAGCATGAAACTTCTGCAGGCAAAGGTTTCGGTGCTGTTTCAACTACCGACTTTTTCAATGATATCAATTGATACCTTGTTGTTTCTCCGGCAACAGCTGTCCTGTTTTCATACCTGTGCGTTTTCTGATTGAATACTGAGTATTCAATATCGGCTACAGATGACTTCATTCCCGACCAGGTTTCCACGCTAATTTCAGCATCAGGGGAAACCCCTTCAAGGTAGGCATTTACTTCAATTATCGTATCGCCAGCTACACGTACAGCAGCTCCCTTTACTTCACCATCGGCCAAAATAGCCACTTCCTGGGCATCGTCAACTGAATCTATCTCTATAAAATAGGGCACATAGGAGGCTTGCTCTTCAAACTCATAATATGCTGTTTCCGGAAGACTTGCCGATGCTGTCTGGTTATCGCTCTCAACCCAGGAGAAAGCATGATCATCGTCAACGGTTAAAATAACCAGGTCGCCGTATTCAAAGGGTGTGATCTCCCCGGAACCCAGCCAGTATGAGCCCCCTCCCGAAGGTTCAACTTTATAGATGGACCAATAGCGGGTAACAACAGAGGTAAGTGCATCCCAGGTAGCCGGGCTGAAACAATCTTGTGGCAATTGGGGATATTCAACAAAATAGCCCACCCAGTTTTCGGGCTCGGATGCATAAAGATCCATAAAGGTTTCCGGCTCTAATTTGCCACCTTTTAAATGTGTGTACATGGGATCATCACTTCCTCCTATTCTGAGTTTATAACCTTTTGTGCTATTCAGATTATTCAGTTCGCCACTCCAGAAACTAGGAATTCCAGATGGATCAAATTGCTTGTAATTCGCTAGTATAAATGGATCCTCATAATGCATTTTCAAATACCTCTCAGGGAAAATGCTTAAATATGATAGTTCAGCTTCTGAATTAAAATTAGCATCCAGGTAGCGTTCCATGCGCGGAAATGACAGCCAGTTCCAGCCGGCCTCTACTTCGAGAAAATCGTTATGGCATTGGATCACACTCACATTGGAGAAGGCCCCGTTGGGCATGTAGAGCATGTTGGTGGAGGGGATGAAGACATCCACAAAATCCTCAAAATCCTTGAAATCATAATATAAAACATAATTCCTAGAAAATATATTTCCAGAAAATACTTCATTTTCTGTTACATCATCTAAACAATCATCTATACTGAAACATTGCTCAAGCCTGTCTTCGGAATTAATAAACATATTGTTGTAGTATACTTGGTCATTAATAGTATTAAAGGAAATTGCCTCTTCAGGTGAATGAGTAACTTTGCTGCTAACTATTGTGTTATCAATACACGATATTGCTGTGATATTTCCACCAGCATATTGAGCATTTTTCATATTAGCGTACACTTTATTCTTATATATATCAAACTCAAGATCAATACCGTAAGACATATCATTCGATAAGGAAATATTATTGACCTGTGAAAGAGAGTGAGCGTCATATACATAAACATTTGGATAAAGCAAACCTCCGACATATATCAAATTCTCAATATCATTATATACTAAGTCAGAACACTCAGCTACTCCAAGTGCCACAACTCTGTTCAATACGCCCGTAGAATTACTGATCTCAGCGATAAACCCATTGGGTGTATTAAAAAGGCCATATATTAATCCATGCTCCTCATTCCATTCAAATTGAATAAAAGAAGCATCGTTTGCAATCAGATGAGATGTCACATTCAGTGTATTTGCATCTATAACATGAATGTATTGGTTCCCTCCGCAATAGACACTAGAACCAGCAGAAAATAGTTTTGAGGGTATATCAGAGACATCAATAGTACTTATCAGGGAATTTGTTAGTCCATCAAGTACAAATATTTTGTGTTCGCTTCTACTTGCAACAAATATACTGTTTGTGTTTTCATTATATACAATATCGGTAAGGTAAGCTCCGAGTTGTATCATATTTAATACACTGTTATCGGAGGCATCAACTATAGCTACACCTGAATTTTCATAATTAATCCGGTTATTAAGGAAATACAATTTATCATTCTGACTATTATAACAACCCGAGCTTGTTTTAAATGCCGTCTGCTTAATGTTTTGCAATGCTGTAGTTGTATTCGAATGCTTGCTATAGGTTCCCTCGAGCGGGTTGGCTGAATATACGTATTCAGTTCCAGACATTTCATTGACGAAAAGATGTCTACTAGTGCATCCTTCTATTGTTCCGTGAACCTGCTGAATACTGAAGTCCACCATGCTAATTTTATTAGCATAGTTTCCCCCCGAAAAAAAGACATAATCAGATGTTGGGACACACCCAACTTTATAAATAGGCCTACCAATTACTGGCTGAGAATTCACTCTCGCATAAATACCTTGTGCATTTTGCTGATATGTTTCTATATAGCTTATAGTTTCTAATTCGTCCTGAGCATAAATAATTACAGCATTGATCGCATCATGTACATCGTTGTATACTAAATCCAACAGAAAATCTTTTGGGAAAATACTTCCATGTGTACTTATCAATTGTAAATCCGTGGTTGAGAATAATCTAAAAAAGCTTTTCCCAACAAAACTCCCTTTTACAGCAATTTTTGAATTATCAATAAAACAAAAACCATGATATCTATAATAAATACTATTGTAATGAGATAACTCGACGGCCAATGAATTTGGATTTAATGCAAAAATGTCTGATTCTATGTTACATATAAACAAGTAATCATTTGTAAACATTATATCATTGATTTGATATGTAAAACTCTTGCTTTGCAGCTCAACACCAGTGAGCGCATTGTATGATTTTATCACAGTCCCATCCTCCCAGCTATTCACCATCCAGTACACAATATCGTCATCGGGATTATAACCTATGCATGTTGATTGTTGCTCGGTAAAAGCTGCCAAGGTATGTGTTGCGACAACTTGATTAGTAAGCGTATTGATAATGTAGAAATTATTGCTAAGGTCAGCCACAAAAAGGCGGTTTTGTGAGGCATCGCCCAAGATAAACCTATTGGCAGGGATATATTGAATTATAGTTTGCATAAAAAAACTACCCGCATTGCTCAACGGTATTACATTAAGAATATTGGAAGTAGCCGGGTCGACCTGAAATACCGCATTCCCGCCAAAACAATACAACTTGTCTCCCACATTGCAAAACTCAATGGGAGTAAAACCAAGATCGGCTGCCGGCAGGGTGATGGTGGCTACAAGCTGGTCATCAGTAGTGTTTTCGAACAGGGGATCCTGATTAATGTAAT
>JAOZTN010000099.1:0-6763 GCA_029942245.1 Bacteroidales bacterium
CTTCTACCGGTCATGCCGAATCCCACCGCAGGTGGGTGAGGGACCCCCGTCACTTTAGCTCCACGCTTATTGAAATACATGCCTTCTGTGCACACATGCACAAGAAGCAGAAATAAGTGTGGATATTTGCCAAATCTTGAATCATTAGGGTTACTATTCCGCCACTCTAAAAACAATAACAAAATAGAAATGTTGAATGGAAAATGATGATGTTCGAAGGAGAGAGAAGATAGAAGAAGTACAAAAGCTCGCCGGTGGCGAGCTTTTGTAGTACCCGGAGCGGGACTTGAACCCGCACGGCCTTACGGCCATTGGATTTTAAGTCCAACGTGTCTACCAATTCCACCATCCGGGCCGGAATAAAAAACGGCACCATGAGATGCCGTGTTAAACTTGGAGCGAAAAACGGGACTCGAACCCGCGACCCCGACCTTGGCAAGGTCGTGCTCTACCAACTGAGCTATTTTCGCTTATCAAAAGGGAGTGCAAATATAATAAATTTTAATAAATCAAAAGGTATTTTGGGAAAAAAACCACTTTTTTGTGCTTGTTCAATCTTCTCTCTCCTTCGAACATCGCCAATGATCCATACCATATCTGCCTACTGCCTACTGTCTACTGCCAACTGTCAACTCCCGTCATGTTCCTTATTCGCCTAGCAATCTCTTGATCTCATTCAACTTCATCAAGGCCTCCACAGGCGTCAGGGTATTGATATCCATATTCAGGATGTCTTCTTTGATCTGAAGTAGAAGCGGGTCGTCAAGCTGTATGAAGCTGAGTTGATAGTCGCCATCGCTTTGTTTCGTTGGTTCCGGACGGTAGGTGAGCTTCTCGCCGCTGTGCGATTGTTCCAGCTGTGCGAGCATTTCGTGGGCCCTGCGAAGGACTGCCGACGGCATGCCGGCCATACGGGCCACATGTATGCCGAAGCTGTGCTCTGAACCTCCCTGTTCGATCTTTCTCAGAAAGATTACCTCATTACCTACTTCTTTAATGGAAATATGAAAGTTCTTGATGCGCTTCATGCTGGACGACATCTCATTGAGCTCGTGGTAGTGCGTGGCAAACATGACCTTTGCCCTGAAAATGGGGTGATTGTGAATGTACTCGGTGATGGCCCAGGCAATAGAAATGCCATCATAGGTGCTGGTGCCCCTGCCGATCTCATCCAATAGGATCAGGCTGCGGTCAGAGATGTTGTTCAGGATGCTGGCGGTTTCATTCATCTCTACCATGAATGTAGATTCGCCTGAAGCAATATTGTCAGAAGCCCCGACGCGGGTAAATATCTTATCGACCAGTCCGATAGAAGCTTTCTTGGCTGGTACAAAACAACCCATCTGGGCCATAAGGGTGATCAGGGCGGTTTGCCGCAGTAAAGCAGATTTTCCTGACATATTCGGGCCGGTCAGCATAATAATCTGCTGCTTCTCATTGTCGAGATATGTGTTGTTGGGGATATAAGCTTCACCGGGGGGGAGGTTTTTCTCAATAACGGGATGACGGCCGTCGCTAATATCTATTGTAAGAGAGTCGTTGATCTCCGGGCGGGTATAATTATTTCCCTCCGATACCGATGCAAAGGAGAGCAGGCAGTCCAGACGGGCAATTAATGATGCATTCAGTTGAACGGGCTTGATATAATCGGCCATGGCAACGACCAGCTCATTGAAAAGTCTTGTTTCCAGTGCCAGGATCTTCTCTTCTGCGCCCAGTATTTTCTGTTCATAATCCTTGAGCTCTTCCGTAATATATCGCTCGGAATTTACCAGCGTTTGTTTCCTGTGCCATTCCTCCGGTACCTTATCTTTATGGGTATTAGTTACTTCCAGGTAATATCCAAATACATTGTTATAACCGATCTTAAGTGAAGGGATGCCGGTGTTCTTATGTTCCCTGTCGCGGATCTGTTCCAGGTATCCTTTTCCTGAACGTGCGATTTCCCGGAGCTCATCCAGGTCCTCATTAACCCCTTTATTAATAACATTCCCTTTTACCACTTGTATGGGAGCATCTTCATTCACCTCCTCATGAATGCGATCACGCATACTCAAACAGGGGTTCAGTTGCTCCGCGATCTTGTGCAAAGGCTTTTGTTTTGATTCCTTACACAGTTTCTGGATATTTTCAATAGCCAGTAATGCCTTTTTTACCTGTACCACTTCTCGTGGGTTGATCCTGGCTACAGCTACCTTTGATATAAGCCTTTCGATATCACCAACCAGGCGGAATTGTGTACGGAGTTCATCGGCGAGCTGCTCATCCCTGATGAATACTTCTACCATATCGAGCCGCTCCATGATGGGGCCTTTGTCTTTTAAAGGAAGCACGATCCACCTCTTTAGCAGCCTGCTGCCCATAGGTGTGATGCTGTGGTCGAGGACCTCCAGCAGGGTAGGGGCATTCTCATTATAAGTGTACAGCAGTTCCAGGTTTCTTGCAGTGAACCTGTCCAGCCACACATAGCGGTCTTCTTCTATGCGTGATATGTTACTGATATGCTGTAATTTATTGTGATGTGTCTCCGACAGGTAATGCAGGGCAGCACCGGCAGCGATAGTGGCCTGTTCAAATTCTTCGATACCGAATCCTTTCAGGGATTTCGTGCCAAAATGCTTGGTGAGAAGTTCATAGCCAAAATCGATGGTAAATACCCAGTCATCGAAACTGGTGGTATAGTGCTTCTCCCCAAAAATTTCTTTGAATCTGCCCAGCTTATTACGTTGGATTATGACTTCTGAGGGCTTGAAACCCTGCAGTAATTTATCGATATATTCGAGCTTGCCCTGGCTTACAAAGAACTCTCCTGTTGAAATATCAAGGAAGGAGATACCCGAGATATCATCATTCAGGTCGATGGCAGCCAGGAAATTATTTTGCTTTTGCTCCAGAACGCTTTCATTCAGGACAACTCCCGGGGTCACCATTTCTGTTACCCCGCGTTTCACGATCTTCTTGGTCAGCTTGGGGTCTTCCAGTTGTTCACATATGGCTACCCTTTGTCCTGCTTTTACCAGTTTGGGAAGGTAGGTGTCGATTGCGTGGTGGGGGAAACCGGCCAGTTCTACGTAGGAAGCTGCCCCGTTGGCACGGCGTGTGAGCACGATCCCCAGGATCTCAGACGCTTTGATAGCATCGTCGCTGAAAGTCTCATAGAAGTCGCCTACACGGAAAAGCAAGAGTGCATCCGGATGCTTGGCCTTGATGGCATTATATTGCTTCATCAAAGGTGTTTCCGCTATTTTCTTATCTCTGGCCACAAATGTAAGGGGTTGTAATTTCGTCCTGCGCAGGATCAATCTTCCTGCACACAAATGTAAGCAATTCTCCCTGGTTGCAAAAATACGGCATACATTGGAGATGTATTCAAGGAAACTTATATTTGTAGCTGACTTTACCCATATGAAAAAGCTAAGCATGGAGGAGTTGAACCGCCTCAGCCCCGAAGAGTTCATCAGATCAGAAAAGATGCCAGTGACGGTTGTGCTGGATAACATACGCAGCCTCAATAATATAGGCTCCATATTTCGTACCTCCGATGCATTTCGGGTCGAATGTATCCACCTTTGCGGTATCACCGCCAAACCCCCTCACCGGGAAATTCAAAAGACAGCCCTGGGGGCCACGGAGTCGGTGACGTGGAAATATTTTACGAAAACGGAGGAGTCAGTTCAGGAGTTAAAAGATGCCGGTTACAGGATCTGGGTAGTAGAACAAACAGAAGGAAGTGTTCTGCTGAACACGGAAGACATAAATGCAGACCCAAAAACAGCCATTATATTGGGCAATGAAGTGCATGGAGTGCAGCAATCTGTCGTAAACATGGCGGATATCTGCCTTGAAATCCCCCAGATGGGCACCAAACATTCCTTGAATGTATCGGTGAGTGCCGGAATTGTATTGTGGTCTTTGTTTAAGGAGAGGCAGTGGGAATAGCCTCCCTGAGAAGTCCTTTTTACTGCAAAATCAGCCTCTTACGCTTGTTTTTTTTCGATATGTAACTTATCTTTGAACAAGACGTAAAAAACAACGTTAATAAAATATACTTGATATTAGCTTTGAAACAGTGTATATTTAATAAATATTCTATATTTGTACTTGTTAACGGTGAGGCGTTATTATCTTGCTGTTGTCATTAGTTATTGTGTAGAGAAAAAAATTAAATTTGTTTAACAGTATTAATAATTAAAGATTAGGATTATGAAAAAAGATTACAGTTCAATTTTAAAACTCCTGGCAGTTTTAATTTTTGCCGTGATGCCTATTCTTTTCTTTGGTCAGGCTGAAGAAGATGAGCAGACTGAAGATCAGAATACCAGTCAGAAGTCATATTTCACAAAGTATGGCTATGTTGGTGCTTCCTTTGGAGGTATTGCCTATCACGGAGATGTTTATGCAGAACCAATCCTTCCCCAATGGAAACATTTCAACTGGGGATTCGATTTCATCGGTGGATGGCAATTCCATCCCGTACTTGGTATCAGAGGTAATATTGGCTGGGCCAATCTCTCTGGTGAGAGGTATGGTGACGTCGACAGGGCCTTTAAAGGCGATGCGCTTGACTACTCAGTGAATGCTACCATCAGTCTTATCAACTTAATTGCCGGTTACAACCCGGATCGTTGGTTTGAAATGACTGTATGGGCCGGTATCGGACAAGCACAGTACCGTACCGCGCTTCGCGAACATTCAACTGCAACAGAACTGTCCCGCAGGGGCTGGGGCGATGCAGGCGATAAAGACAATGGTGATGGAAAAGGATTTGGAGGCCGTGACCTCGTAACCACTTATCCTGTGGGTCTCGATTTCGACTTCATCCTTAGCGATCACTTTAATATCAGGGTGACCTCATCCATTAAATTTACCGATTCAGACGGAGTTGATGCTTACCAGCATGCTACTGCTGCCGTGAAGAAAGATTTCTGGCATTATACAGGTCTTGGTCTGACTTACAAATTTGGTAATGGTGGCGTGAAAAATATGGTGAAGAATTTCGAAGATATCACCTGGAAAGCTACTCCAAACCCACTCGAAGTACATGGCGAATATGTTGAAGTTACCATCGAAGGTACCTTCCCTGAAAAATATTTCCAGGACGACGCTGCTATGTATGTAACACCGGTCCTCAGGTATGAAGGCGGTGCTGTTGCTTACGAACCATTCACTGTTAAGGGTGAAGACGTTGCCGGCGACGGATTCTTAGTAAAATATAAAGAAGGTGGTACGATCACTTACACAGGTAAGATCCCTTACACACCTGAAATGAATGCTTCAGAACTCTTCCTCGTTCCAATTATTTATCCTGCTAAGGATGGTACACTGGCAACAGAAGAAGAAGTGCTGAACAGCGGAAAATATTACATTATACCCGACGTGAAAGTTGATGATGGTGTGATTCATACTTCAAAGTATATCCTGAACAACCAGATGCCTATTATTGCTTATCACGGATACAAAAAAGAAGTTATCGTTTCTAAAACAGCAGAACTCTTCTTCCTCGTAAACAGGTACAACCTGAACTGGAGGGTGCCTCTGAACAAGCTTGATGCCAACAAGGAACAACTTGCTGGTCTGAACGAATTCGTTGCACTTGGATGGAAGATCAGGGAAGTTGAAATTACCGGTTGGGCCTCACCTGAAGGTGAAGAACTGTTTAACAGAGACCTCTCTGAAAGCAGATCAGCTACGGCACATAACTACATGATGAAGGAAATGAAGAAGATCGCTAAAGAAAGCACTTGCTTCAATGTAGAATGTCCTAAGGATGAAATTAACTGGGATATTACATGGCAGGGACCGGATTGGGACGGCTTTATTTCAGCTGTTGACAATTCATCACTGACTGACAAGCGTGCGATCCTGAATGTGATCAAATCTGCCGACCAGTCAAAACGTGAAGAAGAGATCAGGAATATGATTCTTATCTATCCTGAAATCGAAGAAGACCTGCTCCCACCACTGAGAAGGGCAGAGATCACAGTGAATTGCTACGAACCTAAACGTACCGATGAGCAGATCATGGCTTACGGCCTTTCAAATCCTGATTCACTGAAGGTCAACGAGCTGATGTATGCTGCTACCTTCTACGAAGATGATGCTGACCAGCTTGCTATCTACAGGAGTGCTATCGAGTATTTCCCTAAATGCTACAGGGCTTATAACAATGCCGGTGAAGAACTCATTAGCTTAGGCGAATATGACGAAGCAGGAATGATGCTTGCTAAAGCTCAGGAACTGAATGCTGAGTACGGTGGTATTGATAATAATATGGGTGTACTTGCCTGCCATCTGGGTGACTATGATGCAGCTAAAGAACACTTCATGACTGCACAGGAAAAAGGTGAAAACGTAGATTATAATCTTGGTGTACTTGCTATCCTTGATGGTGATTATGCTGCAGCACAGAAACTGACCGGTGGAGCTGAATGCAACCACAACACAGGTCTGATTCAACTGCTCAACAAAGATTATTCAGCAGCTCAGAGTACTTTCGAATGTGCTCCGGAAGATGCACTCACATATTACCTGCTCGCTATCACAGGTGCAAGGCAGGATGACAGTCAACTTGTATTTGACAATCTGATTAAAGCGATCGAATTAGATCCAGAACTGAAGAACGAAGCGATGTACGACAGGGAATTCCTGAACTACTTCAGTTTTCCTGAATTTCAGGCTATCGTTCAGTAGTATAGATACATAATCCTAAGTCTTTTAAAACGGCTGTTCCGCTACGGAACAGCCGTTTTTTTATAGAAGATAG
>JAOZTN010000099.1:6863-9894 GCA_029942245.1 Bacteroidales bacterium
AAGGTAAGCCTATGTACCCCGATGGGATAATCCCGGTCGATAAGGGAAAGGATGGCCTGGTAGTCTTCATGCTTATTCACAAAGTCAATGTTATTGGTATCGATGATCAGCACGCGCAGATTGTTCATCTTGCGGATATGATCAAAATAACCTTCCTGGATATTTTGCAGGTAGGAGTCCTGTATCTCCTGCTCATATGACCTACCACGGCTTTTGATATTACGCTGCAGGTTGGGAACCTCCAGGTAAAGATAAACAAGCAGGTCGGGCCTTGGCAGGAATTCATCTATGATGGTGAACATCGTGGTGAATAGAGCATACTCATCAGACTGAAGATTGTTCCTGGCGAAGATGAGGGACTTGTTGAAAAGATAATCAGATATTGTAAAGGTCTTGAAAAGGTCTTGTTTGGTAAGTTGCTCCTTCAGCTGCTGATAACGTTCAGCCAGGAAGGACATCTCCAGCGGGAAAGCATACTTGTCGGGTTCCTTATAAAACTTGGGCAGAAAGGAGTTGTCTTCAAATTGCTCCAGGATAAGTTTCCCGTTGAATTGTTCCGAGATCATAGTAGCCAGGCATGTCTTGCCGGCACCGATATTCCCTTCTATGGCAATATAGTTATACCGCATCGTCTGCCTCCTTCTTTTCGCAGCAGGAGCAGCTGCAATTGCTTGCTTCTGTAACCAGGCTGTCATCAGGACAAGCATCCAGTAATTCCTTTACACTCTTGTGCAGGATGGGATGAACCAGCCCGGCTGCTATTGTTGAAAGCGGCAGAAGCGTAAACCGCCTCAGGTGTAAAAGTGGATGGGGGATGGTAAGGTCAGGATCTTCAATCACAAGATCATCATAAAAAAGGATGTCGATATCCAGTGTTCGTGATTCATATTCTTCTATATTGCGCCTTACACGTCCACATTTGTCTTCAATCTTAAGCAAGGTCTTTAGTAATTCATGTGGCTCCAGGGAGGTCTTCACCTTTAAGGTTTGGTTGAGAAAGGGAGTAGGGTGATCGAAACCCCATGAAGAAGATTCGAAAACCGATGAGCATTCTACAATCTCACCGGCGAGCTTACCGATATAGGTAATTGCACTTTGCAGGTTTCCGGCACGGTCGCCCAGGTTACTCCCTGAAAGTAAATACGCAATACTCATCAAAGCTCGTTTTATTTGAGTCAAATTTACGACAAGATTTTGGATTATAATTTCTAAAAACCTACTTTTATCAGCCTAATTGAAAACAAGAACTTCACTAAATACAAAATCATGAGAGATTTCTTCAAATTCATGCTGGCTTCCATGCTGGGATTCATTCTGATCGGCTTGATCATATTCTTCATCTCCCTGGGCCTTCTGATTGGCCTTATGTCATATGTTGAACAGCAGGAAGTGCTTGTACAGGAAAATACCGTGATAAGGATTGATCTGAAAGACCCTGTGCCTGAACGAACACCCAAGGAAGATATGTTGTCGGGGATTGCCACAGGCTCTTTTAAAACCATCCTGGGACTTAATGATATCCTCAGTAACATATCGGATGCGAAGGAAGACGATAATATAAAAGGCATCATCCTGAATGTAAATATTGTGCCTACAGGGATCAGCACCCTGGAGGAGATCAGAAAAGCCTTACTTGATTTTAAAGAAAGCGGGAAATTTGTCCTTTGCTATGGTGAATACATGACACAGGCAGGCTATTATATTGGTTCTGTGGCTGATGAAGTATATCTCCACCCCGGAGGATTTATTGATTTCAAAGGACTGAATGCCAATGTTATGTTTATCAAAGGCCTGTTGGATAAGCTGGATATAAACATGCAGATCGTTCGTCATGGGAAATTCAAGAGCGCCGTTGAGCCACTCATGCAGAAGGAAATGAGCCCGGCGAACAGGGAGCAGTACGCTACATTTATAAATGCTATATGGGGCAGTATGCTGGATCAGATTTCTTTGACGAGGGGTTTGAGTGTGAATGAACTGAACAGCATTGCTGATGGCCTCCAGTCATACGATGCTGACGAAGCCCTGAATAAAGGCCTTGTCGACGATATCGTTGACCGTCCCGGCTATCGTAAAGTCTTAAAGAAGAAGATGAATGTCGAGGACCTCGATGAAATCAATATCATTTCACTGAATCAGTATTCTCGTGTAATGAAGACCTTCTCGTTGAGCAAGGACAAGATAGCAGTAATCTATGCGACCGGAAGTATTGGGAGCGGTATGGGAAGCAATAAAGAGATCGGTGCTGATAAGTTTGCCGAAACCATTGCGAAGGTGACCGGTGATGAAAGTGTGAAAGCGGTAGTCTTAAGGGTAAATTCGCCCGGTGGGGATGCCCTTGCTTCAGACATCATATGGCGGGAACTCGACCTTTTAAATGTAAAGAAGCCCGTAATCATCTCCATGGGTGATGTGGCTGCATCCGGTGGTTACTGGATCTCCTGTGCTTCTGATAAGATTCTTGCTAATTCTACAACGCTTACCGGTTCCATCGGTGTTTTCGGGGTGATCCCCGACTTTGGCTTGTTTATGGAAAACAAGCTCGGTATTACCTACGACCGGGTGGCCACCAATGAACACTCCGGATTCCCGGCCATCATGCGTCCGCTGGATTCTTTCGAACAACAGGTGTTGCAGAACAAGGTGGAAAAAGTGTATGATCTGTTTCTGCTCAGGGTATCGAATAACAGGGATATGACAGAGGAAGAGGTGGATAAGATCGGAGAGGGCAGGATATGGAGTGGGGTGGATGCCCTTGAGATCGGCCTGATAGATGCACATGGCGGACTTACTGCATCCATCAACCTGGCTGCTGAGATCGCCGGATTAGAGGATTATCGCGTAATTGAACTTCCTGTATTGAAAGACCCCCTAGTACAAATGTTCGAAGACATGTCGGAAGGCGTCTATACTACTGCCCTGAAGTCTGAACTGGGACCATTTTACCATGACTATACCCAGATTCAATCTGTTCTGAAATGGGAAGGCGTACAGGCACGCTTGCCCTACCAGTTGTACATCGACTAAGAGA
>JAOZTN010000100.1:0-1525 GCA_029942245.1 Bacteroidales bacterium
TTAGTCTTCTGATGATACAAAGCTAGTATTATCCGACTTTAGTTTTTGCCTGAATAGCATTGTTTTGTCAACAGACCCGGGCTGGCGGTAGGTGAAATAGGCATACCCGTTTCGTACCAGTATTTTCTTCACATAAGGATAATATAAATGATTTGCGCTCCCAAGGAGACCGGTATTTATGTCTACAGAATGAAGACTGGCCCTGTTTGAATGAAGGAATCCGGTATAATACTTATCCTGTATCTCATCCTTAAGTATTATCTCATCCCAATCCTTTTTATGATGATAATCAATTTCAGTTGTGGCCTCTAATTGTCCATATGGATTTAAGAACTCAATCTGGGAATCTGGATGGTTGAAAATGATCATTTTCTCGCCTGATTTAAAGAGTGGGGCGTATATTGGCGTGTAAACCATCTCTCTAAGGTAGTGCGCTTCAATAGAAACGGAACGCTCCATATCTCGAGCATCTTTTTGTGCTTGAAAGCTTTCATTTCCCATCAGGAGTACATTGAACTCAAATACATCTGAAATAATACTGCTAAGCATGCCGTGGTGCTGTGGGTTATCCTTTAGCATCTGCAGCCTTTTCTTATCAAATATTTCCCTGAAGGCCACATATTCATCTGCGATGGAATCATACCTGACGTACTCAATGATCTGATTGTGCATCCCCGGAATAGCAAAGTAATACATCTTATTGTGATAGGCCTTGAAAGCACGTGCTACAGGTAAAAAGAGGCTGATGTCGGCCGGATATACAAGTTCTATCTCTGTCCCTGTAAACAGGACCTGGTAGGCACTGTCAAATGCAACATAATGTATATTATCAAGGCAATCGCGGTGAAGCTTCAGAGCCCTTCCCGGTAATTTCGTCAGAAGGGCCAGCGTATCGTTCATGGTCGATAGCAGGACCAGTTCAGATCGCTTAAGGCGGTTCCTGAATATCAGGAGCATCAGCCCGTTCTCATGAAATTCAAAGTCGAGGACGGAATAACTAACATCTTTGAATATCAGCTCCGCTTTTTTGTCAGTGATCGTAACTCCTTCAAGCATCTCCGCCGAGAAGTTCATTCCAAGCATCAGTATTTGATCCTTCAGCTCTTCAGTGACCGTGAAAACGCGGTCTTCAAAACCAATATGCGTCACCTTGAGGGTTATTGGAAAGTCTTTGGTACTCAGGCGGAAAGAACCATCGGGTCCGGAAATGGTCCCAAAAGAAGTGCCATCGATGAGCACATGAGCCCCCGGGAGTGGCATCTCAGATTCTTTTTCGAAAATACCCCCTTCTATAATATGTCTGTTCTGACCCAGTGTATTACTTGAAAGAAGAAGCAGAAATACCAGTGTCAGGGCAAGTTCAAAAAGAACGACCAGGTAGTGATGCTTCATCAGGGTTCGAAACAATCTCATAGCAGATAATTAGTCCCATAAATATAACAAAAAAGCACATCAGATGCAATTCTGACTTTCCCACTGGTATGATTCATTTCATAATGAACTCATTTTTTTCATATTTTTGAAT
>JAOZTN010000100.1:1625-9786 GCA_029942245.1 Bacteroidales bacterium
TAAATATAATGCCGGTGGATATTAAAACACTTTTCAACAGGCGTAACCGATTTATCTGGTTCATGGCCATCATCTTGCTGCCATTGTTTTTTATCAATGTTCGCAGTTCACATGATTGGGGTGGCGATTTTGCCATGTACATCATGCAGGCAAAAAATATAGTCGAAGGTGTACCACAGACAGAGGTTTCTTACATTTATAATCCCGATAACCCTGTGATTGGTCCTCCGGCGTATCCGATCGGCTTTCCACTTTTACTGAGTCCTGTATATGCCCTGGCAGGAAACAGTATCTTTGCCTTTAGCTTGTGGATCACAGCCTTTCTGTTCGGAACGGGCATGATCATGGCGCTATATCTGCGCAGGTATTTTACTGAATTGGTAGCCTTTTTCCTTGTCATGATCCTGATGTATAATCCCTGGACCCTCGGCATGAAACTGGAGATCATGTCGGAGTTCCCATTCGCTTTCTTGCTCATGCTGTGCTTATACTTATTTGAAAAGTACGCCGGCGGGCCCTTCTGGATGGGAATTGTGATCGCTTTTGTGGGAGGCCTGCTGATGTCGGTGAGGACAATCGGAGTTGTTTTCCCAATTGCCGTTCTCATATGGGCTATACGGAAACGCTTTATCGAAAAAGATAAGACGCCCATGAGCCGATGCGTATGCGGATTCCTTGTTGGCGTTGGATCGATCCTTGTTTACCTGCTGCTCAATAATATTCTCTTCGTTGTACCCCAGGCAGAAGGTGGCTCCTATGCCGGTATTTGGGGTGAGGAGAAACTCTACTACACCATATTATTTAACCTTGCTTACTATACCGAACAATTCAAATATTTCTTCTCCCCCTGGGGAGGGTCATGGAATTTTCTCCCTCTGATCCTGAAAGCCGTTATTTTTACTTTCACATTGCTGGGTATGATCAGGGCCTTTTTTAAGAGGCTCGAACTCATCGACATGATCGTTATCCTGTATATGGGAGTCCTGCTGATATACCCGTATCGCCATGCAGGCATTCGTTTCCTGTTCCCCATCATGCCATTGCTCGTATATTACCTGGCGAAAGGACTGGAAACTGTAAGCATCTTCCCGGCTATTCGCAATAATGCAAAAGTGTGGTTCCTGGGATGCCTGGTACTGGTTTCATACCTGCATATGTTCTGGATCATTATTGATACCCGGCATGAAGTAGTGAAAGGTCCCCAGGAAAAGTCTTCCGTAGAAGCATTTGAATATATCAGGAACAATACAGAAAAGGAGGATGTTATCATCTTTAGCAAGCCTCGTGTGCTTGCCCTGTATGCGGAGAGGTCCAGCCTGGCCAATCATAAGGAACTTGGAACCAGAGAAATTGCTGAATTGATCTTTGAACATGATGTCGATTATGTGCTGACTCACACAGAGATCTCCGATCAGGCTATCCATGACTTTATCCGGAGTCAGGATTATATCTGTGAGTATTTATGGAGTAATGAAAAATTTGTCCTTTACAAGGTGGTACTTTGATTATGGATGATGGATGATGGATTATGAATTTTGATTTTGAAGGATGAGTAAACTGAGTAAGTTGATAAAAGCCCTGGGGATGATCGTAAGTAAACCTTATCTGCTTAATAAGGTCCTTGACGATAATGATGCCTGGAAGACAAGGGTAGAAAACGAATTTGGTGCCACCGCTTTACCTGAAGTTAGCCTGGGTGAACTCATGGCGGGGAAGGAGCTCAGCGTAAAACCCTTTGCCTTCATGGAAGGAGGTTCACTACCTACCGACCTGGCCCTCCTGAAACTGCTGGCCGGCAGCATAGAGGGTTGCAAATACTTTGAGATTGGTACCTGGCGTGGCGAGAGCGTAGCCAATGTGTCGGAAGTAGCGGATTCCTGTGTCACACTGAATCTCCCGCTGAAGAGCATGCGGGAAATGGGACTTTCTGAGGATTACATAAACCAGCATGCCATGTTTTCGCATGAGCTGAACAACGTAACCCACCTGGAAGGGAATTCACTTGAATACGATTTTGCCGCCTTAAATACAAAGTATGACCTTGTTTTTATCGACGGCGATCATCATTATGAGTCTATAATGAAGGATACCGAAAAAGTATTTGCCCGGCTGCTACATAAAAAAAGCATTGTAGTATGGCATGACTATGCCTGGCAACCTGGAAACATCCGACATGAGACCATGGCAGCCATCCTGGCAGGAATACCGGAGGACTTGCGAGGGAAAGTGTATGCGGTACGGAACACGCTTTGTGCCATGTACCATCCGGGAGAATTGAATTCTTATCCGGCATCGGTGGTGGCAAAGAAGGAGGAAGCCTTCGAACTGAAATTAAAAGCCTGATCTTTTATTGGTATACAAAGAAATGTTCGCAATCCGGGTAATTGACCTGGTCATTGATATTTTCCAGGTAATACATGATGGCTTCTGCGGTAGTGTATGCCTGAATATCCCCCACGGCAGGAAAATAATTATCATATACTGCCGGGATATAATCGTTGATACCCACCCGTAGGATGCTGCTGTTAGGGATGACGGTATTGTTCATGTCCCTGATCACAACACTGTTGGCATCCTGTGATATGCGGATGCCGGAATAATAAAATCCTGATCCGGAGCCTTTGAGGAATGCTTTTATGTCCGAAACTGTCATCTCATAAATAACGGCACCATTGTCAAATGGGTCGAATGCATACACCTCCCCGACGGTGATGTCGCCCTGGTTCAGGCCTGCACGTATACCACCGGAATTCTGGAAGCTTACATCCACATCCATCCTTTGTCTCAGGGCATCCGTATAAAAACAACCTACCTGAGATTTTTGGTGGTTCAGATGTGAGTAGCCGATCACCTCATCGAGTACTACGGCCATACTTTCATTGTACTGCTCAATGATGGCTTTCAGACCTGCATCTTCAGCTGTATAGCTGCTCAGGTCGATGAGCTCGAAGTCAGTATGTACAAGCACCTTTTCTTGCACCAGCAGCTTTATCTTACCTAGCTTATTTAAATAGCTCCCCGATTGAAAGATGGGAATGCCGTTCACGCTGGTATTCTGTTCAGAATGGGAATGCCCGCCAATGATTAGGTCGAAATAGGGAAATTGATCAGCCAGCTCGTAATCACCCAGGCTTACTCCGTAGCCATCATGCCCCAGGTGGGTAAGCGCGATATAGAGGTCTGCATTTTCCTGCTCTTTTACATTCGCATATTGAGCCACTACACTTTCCGGTCGCTGAAAACTGAAATTCTGCACCCGGAAGGGGTGGGTGGAGGGGATGGTGCCATTGTCTTTGCCATTGGTCTCTGTCAGCCCCAGGAAAGTTACCCTGAAGCTATCGATAGCCAGGGTGTAATACTCGTAGGGTTCCGGTACTTCCGTTCCATCGTAATCTACATTGGCGCATACCCAGGCAAAATTAGCTTGCTCCATCCTGTCCTTCAACACCTCTTCTCCGTAATCGTATTCATGGTTCCCAACTACGGAAACATTGAAGCCTGAGCGGTTCATCAAATCGATCATGGGATAACCTTTTTCATCATAATAATCAACCACCGGGTTGCCGGAAAAGATATCTCCGCTGCAGACTACGATCACACTGTTTAGTTGTTTTTCAAGATCAACGATATATTTGATCTTCGAAAAGTTGTTGATCTGTCCATGCTGGTCATTCACAAAGAAGATGGTCAGCTTGCTGGCACCGGAATAATCAGGAATGACATCATCTTCGGTCTTTTTGCAGCTGCAAATAATCATTGCGATTGATAAGATTGATGCAATTAGATGAATCTTTTTCATAGAAAATTGTTTTATGGTCCACTCCTGATGCCGTGGATATAGATTATAAAGATAATAAATTAAAATCTGGTCCTCGGGCTAATGGTTTGTGATGCCTTTGGCATCAGACCCCAAAGGGGTCTCCCATCATTAGCCCTGATGATGAATTATAATTATTTCGACCCCGAGGGGGTCGCATATTTTATTCAAGGTGTGACATTTTCGCAAAATCGGTATTAATAGATAGAGACGGATTGTAAACCAAAAAAATTAGAATGTTATGCCTGGCACCTATGCTCATATTTCAATTCAAATTGTATTTGCGGTCAGATTCAGGAAAGCTTTAATATCTCCTGCGTGGGAGGCAGACCTATACAAGTATATAACAGGGATAGTGAAGAATAATGGACAGAATTTAATTGCCATTAACGGTATGCCGGATCATATCCATATTTTTCTTGGCCTACGGCCTGAATGTCATTTGCCATCTTTGGTCAGGGAGATCAAAAAATCCTCTAACAACTTCATAAATAAGAATAACCTTACCGGAGAACGTTTTTACTGGCAAAATGGATACGGTGCCTTTTCGTATGGCAGATCACAAATGATGACCGTTGTAAATTATATTGAGAACCAGAAGACAATTCATTTACGCAGGAGCCTGAGGGAAGAATTTATAGAGCTTTTAACACGCTTTGAGGTGGAATATAAAAGTGATTATTTATTTGAATTGGTTGAATGAAACCTGTGACCCTTTCAGGGTCATATCTTTTTTCATAATTTTCTCATAAACATTGGACCCCCTCGGGGTCCTTTGTTTTTTGAATCATCCGGGGGGCTAATGATGGGAGACCCTTCTAGGGTCTGATGCTGAAAGCATCACAAACCATTGCCCTGATGATAAATTATAATTATTTCGACCCCGAGGGGGTCGCAGATTATTCAGATTTTCTTTTGAACATCCCTTTCAATAGATTCACGTCCTGCCTGTGGGGTAAAAAGGCCCGTCCACCGATTTTCGCTTCGCGGAGGAAAAAGATCATTACCACCAGGCTGGTGACGGCATAGCTGATGCTGGCAGCGATTCCGGCTCCGATAGTAACATATGGCGGGATAAGGGTAACAAAGAGGATAATGGAGACCACCAGGCCGATGCTGGAAGCAATGGTATTCACATGGTATTGCCCTGTGCCGGAGAAATAGTGTCCCAGGATGAGGGAGATATTGTATATCAAAACCCCCGGGGCCAGGATCCAGATCACCTCTTTCACGCCGCTAAAACCTTTTCCAAACAAGAATAAATAGAAGGATTCAGGAAGCAGGAGCAAGGGGATGATGCACAGCAGGCTGATGAAGAATGAAGCCTTCAGGAGTTTTACCGAGAGCTCTTGTGAATATTTTCTGTCGTCGGTATTGGCAATGCGGGCATACTGCACCAGGGAGATGCTTTTGCTTATCAGCCAGATGGATTCCATGATTTGAATGCCGTTGGAATATATCCCTACGCTGGCATCACCATGGTAAAGCTCAAGAAAGTAGTAGCTTAACCTGAAGCTCATCATCTGGGTGATATGCGCCATCTGGTTCATGAAGCCCAGGCGGAATAACTCGTTTACTACTTTAAAGTATGCGGGAATCGGATACAAGCTGATCATCCCGAAGGTTTTAAACATATAGATGATACTTACCAGGAGACTTCCGCCGAAGGCGAAGTACAGGGCTTTGATATAGGCCGTGACACTTTCATCCTTTAGCACCATGAAAGATATAAGCAAGCTGCTGATTACGATCAGGGGCTGCATCAGGCTTATGAGGTTGGATGCTTTGATCTTCTCCCTGCCGATTAGCATGGTGGAGTGGATGTTCGTAAATGAATTCAGTACCGACAAAAGGCATATATGCAGGATGTATTCATGCTCGACAATATCGAACAGCCAGAGGAGAACGAATGCGATCACACTCACACCCAGCGACCAGAGATAGGAGGGGAGGATGAGAAGGGAGGGTTTATAACGAGGAATGAGATATACCAGTGTGGCTCCGCCCACCAGGTTGGAAAATACCAGCACAAAAGCGATGGTAGCAAGAATGATTCCCTGCTCCCCCTTTCCTTCGGGACCAAGGTATTGCGATATCACGATCGCGATCATGAAATTGATCACGGCCGATAGGCTTCTTGCACCGAAGGTGTTAAGTATCTTGTTGATCAAAGCTGGTAATTATTTTGATTTCGCAACAGCGGAATACACATCGAACAGCTGCCTGCCGATCACTTCATTACTGAAATGGTCCACGGCATAGTTCCTGATCTTCTGCGCATCGTAACTGCGATAGTTGTCGAGCATCTTGTCGAGGGTCTGGAAAAAGCTCTCTTCATCTTCCGAATCCAGGAGTATCCCCAGGTCCTTATTCATATGTTCACGAATCCCGCCAACATCGGTAGAGATCACAGGTACCCCACAGGCATAGCTTTCCAGGATCACTACAGGCAGGTTCTCATAGCGGCTGAACATAATCATGAAATCAGCTGCTTTCATAAGTGCTGCCAACTCTTCATTCTCCTTCAAACCGAAATATGTGGCATAGGTATCTTTTACACCCATTTCTTTCCCGTAGTCGAGGAGTTCCTTATAATGAATGCCTACACCAATCATGTCGACGGTGAAATCCTGTCTTTTTTCCGACAAGCGTTTGATCACCCGGGTGATCCCGGTAATATTTTTCTGATCATCATCGAAGCAGGAAACATGAATGATCTTTGTCTTTTCACCGGCCTTTTTATCGGGATCAGGAGAAAACATGTTTATATCCACTACATTGGGGATGACAATATAGTTATCGTTTTTCAGGCCACAGTCGATCATGGCATCTCTGAGATTGGCCGTGACCGGCATGATGGCAGATGCCCGCATGGCAACAATGCGCGTCATCCATTTCCTGAATGTTCCGTTAAAGGTATTGGTGGACGCCAGGTAACGTGTCCAGTGTTCTGTTACGACAAAGGGGATACCCCGCCTGACCTTTTCCCATAAGGCGATAACGCCATGCCTGGTGAGTACATGCACATGAATGATGTCGATCTGCCCATAGCGTTTTCTGATCTCCTTCAAACCCTTGAAATGGCTGCGTATGAAGCGACATGTGTTCATCAATGTGTCGAGCGGCTTCAGTCCTGTCTTTGCTCTTCTATAATATATCCTGATGGTATTCAGCGGCTCAGCTGTATCGGTTACAAAGTCATATTTTGGTTCCTCCAGATTTTCATCGGAATGGACATAAAGGACAGAAATATTACAGTGTGTGGAAACAGATATACCATGGCGCCCGATAAAAAGCCCGGGCATGGGATCGTAGCGATGGGGATACCATTTGGGTAGATACAAAATGTGGAGACGGTCAGTCGCTGACTTTTTCATATGCTTTTCTAAGGGCTTGTAAAAGTATATATTTCAGCCCTTTTTTCCAATCTTCTAAATAATTGTTACCACCCAATTTTTTAAAGCAATCAACATTCCCATTCCTTGCCCTCCGTAATGAAATGAAGGTGGGTTCCTCTGTTCTGTTCGGGTGAAAAGAAAATGGCCTCCAACAAAGGGATATTGTCGAAGGCCGGGTATAGTGGAGCGGGGTAGGATATAAAATATCCTTCATTTGCCGTTGAGATTTACTTATTAAAGCAAATCATTGCATGAAAATAGTATATAAACGTACCTATGGCAAATATATCGAGATGAAATCAGTTAAAGGTAGTTTCCGCTAAGTTATCGGCAGCAAATCCGGGCGATGGGCTATGGGCGATGGGCTGTAGGTAGTTTAAAGTACTGAGTTATGGCCTCAATTGCCATTTTTGATCTTTCATCTCCAACTCCACTGATCAGTGCATAGGGCAGATTCCTTGATTCAAGCTCATATTTATACATCATCAGGAGCCTGTCCCTGTCGTCAGGGTTTTCACGCAAAGGGTCGGCTTCCCAGGCGAGATCCGTGTTGCAGAGGAGGTATAAATCGTATGGATGGCGAACGATCATTTCCTCTATCCAGGAGTGGCATTCCCCAAACTTTTCATCACACCAGACCTTATTTACGATAAACTCAGTATCGCAAATCAAGTAGCCCTGAGCTTTTTCCAGAGTTTGTTGTTCGAGCTCGTATTGCCCCCTGGCAATCGCCAGGATATCATTATAATCGTATTTCCTGCCCAGTTTTTCAAGGTATTCACGTGAATATTCTCTTACCCAGGTAGTATCGAAATACTTAGCCAGTAAACGGGCAAGCTCCGACTTTCCGGTTGACTCCGGTCCTGTGATTGCAATGCGATATGTTTTTGAATGTTGGATTTTAAATTTTGAGTTTTAAATTTTAAATCATGCCTACTGCCTACTG
>JAOZTN010000101.1:0-1505 GCA_029942245.1 Bacteroidales bacterium
CCCAGCATTTATGGTTTAAAACAATATCACAACCAGAAGTTAAGTAGGATTCTGTCACACTAATTGCACCAGGATTAAAAGTAACAAGGCCTGTATTAAGTTGATCCCAAACTACCAAAGACTGAAGAGTTGCTGAGGTAATATCACATCTAATTGTATAGGCGTGAAACATCGTATTCAAAGGCAAATGTGGAGGCGCAGCAGATAAAGTCGTGGTGAGAGCAATCTTTCCTAGATTAATATTGATTAAATTAGTGTATCTGCCTTGTAAATAAGTCGGATTCTCATAAACAAGAGCAGGATTACTCAAGGCACCGGTGTTTAAACCAAACCACCATGAACTGTTCCCAAGTGCTGCTATTCCAGGAGCAAAGAAATTATACCAACCTGCATCATCGTTAGTACGTTCAAAGTATACATCAAAATAAAATTGAGATCCACTAATGCGAGGATTCTCAATTGTAACAAAAGCTGTTGGCTGAGTATAACCCTGAACAGCTATACTTCCTATAAGTACCAATAGAATAAAAAACTTTTTCATTTTAATTTCTTTTTAGTTCGTTTAACATACCGGACTATTCAGGAACCTGTTGGGCTTCATTAATATTATCATCAACAAACTGCTTATCCGCATATGTAACTACACCGGAAAAGTTCGTATCCCCTAATTGATACCCTCCTACATTAAGGTCATCATCAATTGGTTGTTTATCAGCATATGTGATTACACCTGATAAATTAGTTTCACCGGCAAATAAGGCATAAACAACTGGACTTGTGTCTGCCTGAAACATGGCGTTTGTTCCATATGCATTTGCCATGGCAGAGCTAAAATCAAAAGTATAGTTACCAAAA
Organism: Bacteroidales bacterium; assembly: GCA_029942245.1. GTDB lineage: Bacteria > Bacteroidota > Bacteroidia > Bacteroidales > B18-G4 > B18-G4. The sequence continues at coordinate 856 of JAOZTN010000101.1, forward strand.
GTTTCGGAAGGCGCGGAAGCTGTCATCACAGCAAGATGATTTCTATGAATTATTACAAAGTATGCATTATTTGTAATGATAGTCCTAAATGGAAGTGGACTTACACCATCAAGACCAACAATAGATCCGTCATTCATAAGGAATCCTGCAACCGTATCTCCTGCAACCGTAGCAGTGGCTGCAGAAGTTGCATCACGAACTTCAACAAGAATCCAGTCAACGATATTTGCCGACGGAATTGATCCTACAAACTCTGTCCCTTGATAACCTATATGGGCATATGCGGCAGCTGCAGTTAGCGGGATATTAGGATTAAGTACGGTTGTCATTTCATCTGTCCCGCTATTGTATGCACCCTGAACAACCACACCAAGGCCTGCTAATATCCTAAACTCTACCCCTGTGGCATTGCCTTCATCGTCAACATCATCGCCAAAGAAGGTATTGGAGCCTGCGATTACAGGATCAAGGACGTACCAACCTGTGCCATGATAAAGGCCACCGCTGATATCAGCTTCTGTAGCACCACCCGGAATATCGGCAGTCACATAGGTGGCTGTCATATCATAAGTGTAAGAACTGATATTAACATTTTCGATGGTCCAATAGCGTTCCAGGTAATTTGTTAAGCTTGTATTATTGGGTTCTTT
>JAOZTN010000101.1:1605-9422 GCA_029942245.1 Bacteroidales bacterium
GTCGATATCCAATACCCCATCGGTAAGTGTAAGGGTACCGTCAACCTCTGCTCCTACTCCAAGGTCAAAGCCAGCGCTGTTATCCAGTTCGAGATCTTCGAATTCCGAAACAGTCGTGCCGCCTATGGTCTGAAGAGCAGTGCCATTAAAAACAACTGAACCATCTCCCAGATCAGCTGTACCATTGTTAGTAAAATCACCGGCTACCTCAACTGTACCGCTGTTTGATACTGTTCCACCTGTCTCGATAGTTACATCGGAGCTAACTACAACGTTAGACCCAGCAGTAACTTTCATGGTGGAACCGTTTTTGATTACAATATCGGCAAAAGCTGAGCCGCTACTGAATGCAAGAAGCGCGATCATGATCGTCAGGCTTCCGGCAAGGTGTGTAAGCTTTTTCATATCGTGTATTAATTTTCCGTGTCGTAATTTATAATTATTCTTTATTAGATTGCTCTGCAAAGATACCGAAATATAATAAAATCTGATATTAGATCATATTATATAACAAAAAATTGACGATTCATTGTCTCCCTCCTGCGACCGACAGTTTTATCTTACACTAATTATTCTCAAGACTTCAGGAGATGTATCAATCTCATTATCATGCGTGTAAAAAATAACGCAAGAACTAATCCTCCCTTTTTGAATCGTCTTTAGTATCAACATATGAATGAACGATTTTGTTCGCACTCACTTATCAGAACTTCTCTATACAAAATTAACACATTATAATCCTGTACGATAAGTAATTATACGTAATCTTAGGCTACAAGTTTCCTGCAAATAATAGGCTTGCAGGCATGTGCCATACATTCGTATTCCAATAAGTTGCCAGAGATAAAGAATTGGGTTTTCGTAAAATCAAGTCAAAGATACGATATCAAAGGAGAATAACAAAAAATATCCACATGTTTCCGTGGTGCCTGAGTACAAGTACCTGGATATACATAGATAACTACACTGATTACCAGATCAATAAAAGAAAAACTGACAATAACTGCTTAAACAACAATTTTTATCAGTTTTTCAGTAGAATCTCCGTACTGGAGACCTTGCAGTAAATATCAATACGATTTCAGGCTTCCGGCACCTGAAATATCGCTACTCACATGTGGGTTTCCTTTATACCTTACGGAGGCAGCACCTGAAATACTCACTTCAAGGTTTTCGCTAACATAGATCCTTGCATCAGCTGCACCGCTCACATCCAGCTCACAGTTTGCAATCTCGAACTCAAGTGCATCAATCTCACTGGCACCTGACAGGTCAAAATTCGCTGTCTTTGCTGTACCTGAAAGATTGATCTCGCTGGCTCCACTAAAATCGGCCTTCAGAACATCTGTATTCATATGAAGATCGATCTCGGAAGCTCCACTCCCATCGAAGTAAAGCTCAGTAAATTCCAGCACCTCTTCACTGCTGACACTCACGGCTCCACTAATGTCTATCATCTCCAATTCTTCAAATGTGAGATAAACATTCAATTTAGTAGCTTTTTGGATATTGCCTTCTGTATAGATCCTCAGCTTATCGCCTTTTATCTCGGTCTTGATGAGTTCCATAAGGTTCTGATCAGCTTCGAGCGTCAGGGCTTCTGATTTCCCCTGGTACAGGTATACATTGAAGGCACCACTTACTTCCAGGCTGGTAAAACCTGATACTTTACGATCCTCTTTGACTACATTGCCGTCGCCTTTTTCTCCGATGATTTCCATGCAACTGCCCATGAGACCTGTACTGGCCAACAGCAGTAGTGAGAAGATGATCAAAAATGTTCTTGTTGTTTTCATACGTATAATTTTGAATTATGATTAATCAATATCCACGTTCGCATTTTTAACGGATACGTTTACTTTAGCGGTTGAGCTTTTGTCATCTCCGATAAATGCTTCTATTTCGTGTTTAAAATCTTTTTCTATCTCCTTGATGACGCTTGCATTCCCTTCAGGATAGTCGATATCACCAAAGCTGGCATGTGCTTCCAGCTTGTAGCTGGCCGATTTGCTTATCCCAAGGTCAACACTCCCAAATTCGCTGGTAATATCGATTAAAGAAAAGCCACCGGATACACGTAATACCTCAACACCGCCATAGCTGGAATTCAAGCTTAGTTTATCGAATACTTCCCCAATCTCGATGTCAGAAAAACCGGCTTTAATATTCATATCATCTCCGCTACCTATCTCCACGCCATCATACTGAGAGTCAAGGACAAGCTCTGATACTTCTGCTATTTCTATGCTATTAAACCTTGAATAAAGATCGAGGTAACCGGCTTTGGCCAACTCCAGGTTGCTATATTCAATATGCATTTCTGATGCTTTCACAGCACCGATCTCGGCATTTCCAAATTTAACGGTTACGGAGTTATCCTTTCCGGTAAGCCCGTCCAGTTCAAGGTTGCCGTAGTCTACACGGATCTTTGCAGGGCCAGAAAGTTCTCCGACATATGCATTGCCGAATTCATTCTTCAGGTCTAGCATACAGCCGGCAGGCATCTTCACTTCATATTCGATGCTCATCTCGCAATTCCTGCAGTTCAGATTCCCGGTGAAAACGGTTATTGCCTTCACCAGATCATTGCTCCCTGAGATCTTTGCATTGATCTTATCCAGGATTTTCTGAGACTCCTTTTCATTCTTAGCATCGACACTGATCTCCACATCGATCACGACCTGGTTCTTATCCCATGTCTGAATGTACACCTGCCCATACTTGTTATCAATCTGCACCCTGGCATCTGAGTTCACATCGTAGGTTTCGTGATAGCTTTTTTTAAGTTCCTGAGCTGTAAGGTCTGCTGTGATAAACAGCAGCATCAGGGTGATCATGGTTGAAATTCGTGTAAAACTTTTCATTTTTTCCGGTTTTAAGTTTAAAGTTGACATATTTTGGCAATGATATTATCAAGTATTTTTATTCTTGTTCTATAGTTGTTGACGAGGGCTCCGTAAACTCTGTCATTGGAATCGTCTCTGATCAGTTCTTCCTGCAATACGCCGGCATCTTTTTCCAGTTCTTCGAGCTGCACTCTGGCCATTTCATCGATCTTTGCAGCTTCCTCATTCGAAGCAGCACAATTGCTGATATCGCCCAGCTTCTGATCAGTAAGTCTGTTGTAATGATCGACCACCTGGCTAAGTTCATCACTCATCTGCCCGGCCTGTACTGTAGATGAATTATCGGAATACTGAAATATCAGCAAAGCTGAAATCGTTGCGACAAGAGCGATGGTGGCAGCAATGCGCCATACCGGCCTCCGGTGTTTACGCTCGCTGGTATGCAGCTTTTCGTCTAGTTTGGAAGCAAATCGCTCGATATGCCCTTCATCCGGCTCATGCACATCATAGTGCTGACGATTTTTCTTAATCTTATCTTCTAATATACTCATAATAATTAATTTACAAGTTCATCGATCTTTTGTTGTTTTAGCCAATCCCGCAGGCGGTGCTTAGCCCTGGAAAAACGTGTTCGGCTCGCATTATTAGAGATTTGCATAAATTGCGAAATCTCGTCATGGTCGTATCCTTCCAGCAGGAACAGGCTCATGATCATCCTGTCGTCCTCACCCAGTTGTTCGATCCCTTTTCTGATTTGATCAGTTTTATAGGACAAAACTTCCAGATAGTTCTCATTTGACTCTTCTGTCATGGGTTCTATCCCTGATTCTTCAAGAGATACGCTCTCCTTCTGCTTTTTAAGTTGATCTATTGCCCTGTTGATCACAATCCTTTTTAACCATGCTCCAAAACTGGCCTCACCCTTATAGTCCGCAATCTTCTGGAAGCCTGTCAGGAAGGCTTCCTGCATGACATCCTCTGCCTCGGCACTGTGTTTTACGATCCTGAATGCTGTATTGAACATGGCTTTATAATATAAATTGTAGATCTGTAGCTGCGACTTACGGTTGTTAACCCGGCAGCCGGCAATCAGGTCTTCATGCATGTTTACGCTTCGCTTCATCAAGGCGTTGTTTAAATTAGTGACTGAGTTTTATTTCAATTGTTACAAGATACGAGAAAAAAGCAGGTGCCAGATACTAGGTGCTGGGTACTGGGTGCTAGGTTCTGTGTATTCGTGTTTAAGTTTTACATATTTTTGTTTTGTGGAAGCAAAAGCTACTAAACGTGTATATATTTACATTGCTGCTTTGCTGGCGATGGCATTCTGGGGGATGTCATTTGTATGGACTTCCATTGTTTTCGAGTATTACCCACCCATCACAACCATCTTCCTGAGGCTGGTCATTTCCAGTATTTTTCTGTTTATTATCCTTTCATTTACGGGCTTTCTGAAGAGGATACGCAAAGAACATATGCTATTGTTTTTGACCTCTGCGATATTTAATCCTTTCTTTTATTTCCTGGGGGAGAATTACGGTCTGAAGTATTCGACAGCCTCAATCAGCGCAGTGGTCATTACCACTATTCCGGTATTAACACCTTTTGCTGCCTGGTTCATGATCAGGGAGAAGATATCCATGCTGAACATCGCCGGGATCATGATTTCCTTTACAGGGATACTTGTTATGCTCATCAACCCCGATTTCAGCTTTACCACTGATCCGAAAGGCGTTCTCATGCTTTTTGGGGCAGTTCTTTCGGCTGTGATTTATTCCATCCTGCTGAAAAAGCTCATGGCATTTTACAGTCCGGTAAACCTCATTGCCTGGCAAAACCTGCTTGGGGCAGTTCTGTTCCTGCCTTTATTTCTCCTCCTTGACCTGGATGAGTTTGTTCATGTCGTCCCTGACAGAAGGCTTTTATTTGCCCTATGTTCTCTGGCTATTCTGGCTTCTTCACTATCCTATATACTCTTTGCTACTACTATCAAGCAGTTGGGGGTGAACCGGGCCAACGTATACAGCAATCTCATTCCTGTGATCACAGCCATCGCGTCATATTTTATATTAGATGAAATGTTCAGCGGGAAGAAGATCGCCGGCATTATTATCGTTATTTTTGGTGTGATCATCACACAGATCAATAAAACGAAGAGATAAAATGGAAAAGAAGAAAATAATTGTATTGGGTGGCGGCCTTGTAGGTGGTCCTATGGCCCGAGACCTGGCAGAAGAATTCAATGTCGGCCTGGCCGATATTGATGAAAAGAAACTCAGGAAGGCCATTGGTGATTTCTCTATAAATGGCATTGTTTGTGATCTTTCTCAGGAAGAAAAGGTACGGGAGTTGGTTCGGGATTTTGACCTGGTGATCAATGCTGTTCCCGGGCATATGGGCTTTAACACCCTGGAAACAGTAATCGATAGCGGAAAAAATGTCGTCGACATAGCATTTTTCCCGGAAGACCTCTTCCTTCTCGATGGCCTTGCCAAGGAAAAAGGGGTGATAGCCATCTCTGATATTGGCGTTGCACCGGGCATGAGTAACATCCTAACTGCTTATGCGTCCGATCAGCTCGACGAAACCAAAAATGTAAAGATCATGGTTGGCGGACTCCCCCGTGTAAGACAGCATCCCTGGGAATATAAGGCCGTCTTCTCTCCTGCCGATGTCATAGAAGAATATACCCGTCCTGCCAGGATCGTCAGGAATGGAAAAGAATGCATACTCCCTGCCCTCTGTGAAAAAGAACTGGTAGAGATAGAGGGCGTTGGAACACTGGAGGCATTTATCAGTGATGGTCTGCGTTCCCTGATACGCACTATTGATGCCCCCGATATGGAAGAAAAGACCCTGAGGTATCCGGGCCATGCAAGGTTGATGGAAATCCTGCGCGATTCAGGCTTTTTCGGCCAGGAAACGAAGAAGTTCGGACAAGGTGAAGTCAGTCCCCTTGAAATGACATCAAGCCTGCTGTTCGACCAATGGAAGCTCAAGGAGGGTGAAGTAGATATTACAGTAATGAAGGTAATCGTGAGTGGCATAAAGGATGGAGATCCCATGCGCATAAGCTATGATCTGTATGACGAATACGATTCAAAAACCGGTATCCATTCCATGGCCAGGACCACGGGCTATACAGCTACCATAACCGCCAGGATGGTACTAAATGGGATCTATAGCCACCAGGGCGTTTCCCCGCCAGAATATCTCGGGAAGCATGAAGCCTGTGTTTCCTATCTCTTCAAAGAATTCGAAAAGAGAAATATATATTATAAAAAGACAGTGGAGTAAAAAAACGCATCAACCAGAAGGATGATGCGTTTATATGATAGTTTTTTCTTTTATCGTGTTTCGATCCTGAAGATCAATCCGGCACTTAGCACAAGGTTCACAGGAAATGTTGTTTCACTCACTGAGATCCAATCATTTACACCTTCACCTGTATCTTCGATAATATTCCTGAAGTGTTTGCCTTCTCCCATGAATACGGGAAGTGCCATCAGGGCCTGAAACTTGAATCCGAGAACACGGTCGAAATAGTAATTGATACCCGTTTGGGCCCCGATTGAGAACCTTGGAACATTTCCTACCCCTGATTTTGAGATATTATAGTTCACCAGCCCCAGATTGGGACCAAAGAATATATTGAAATCTCTTTGTATCTCGCCTTGAACTACCCATGCAAGTTGGAAATAGGTAACCATCATTTTATAATCCGTTTCTTCAATCAAATCGGCATAATCTGGAGATTCATTCCATGTTGCACGCGAAAATGAGTTTGAGATTGTAATCTCGAACTTGCTCTTATAATTTGATGTAGGGAAGCTGAAGTTCGCACCAATATTCATAATATCATTCACTTCCATGGTACCCTCAATAAATTTAAGGTCGCTTCTGAACGTGTAACCCAACATGGGTGTGATCTCTATTTCCTGTGCACGGATCCCTTGTGAAAGAAACAATGTGACCAGTATCAAGACTCCTAAATAACGCATCCTCTTCATAACTATTTGGTTTGGTTTGTTTTGTTAACTACAATTTCAAGTCTGGGTTCATCACCGCAAGCGATGATATATGTGGTTTATACTTATTGGTCGTTTTAAATGTTTCATAAATATAAATATTGTTTTATTGCGATTACAAGCTGTCCGGGTATTTTCAGTACAATCACCAAGCCAAATACGGATAAACACGTAGAAGGGTTTAGTTGTTCTGGGCAGTATTTTATAAGGTGCTGGGGGCTGCGTAGAGTACTTCTTCTATCTTCTATCGCCTTCTAATATCTCAACCTAAAATTTACCTTCTCACTTATGAATTCAGATTTACTAAAGTTGAAGTTAGAAGCCAGAAATGTTTTGATTCCTGAAATATCAGTTATTTGTTTTTGAATAGGAATTCAAATCAAAAAATATTTATATTTGCAGCCGCAATTATGGCGAGGTAGCTCAGTTGGTTAGAGCGTCGGATTCATAACCCGGAGGTCTCGAGTTCAATTCTCGATCTCGCTACAACAAAAATCCTGCACCGAAGGTGTGGGGTTTTTCTTTTAAAGGCCGACCAACAAGCCTGCTTGATTGGGAGGACTGTGAAAGAAAAACCATATCTGAGCGCAGCGAGGAAGGGTTTTGTTGTAAGCCTCCCCCCTATAGAATCAGCGAAGCTAACAAAAAGGTGTTGAGTGTTGGGTGAAAAAATATCAAAGCTTATATTCCAAATCCGTAACAATTTCCAAGGCTCCAAGTTCTAAATTCAAAACCTTCATCCAGCATCCATAATCCATAATCAGTTCACTTGCTTATGGCCCTGTGATTTAGTATATTTACACCACCAAAGGGGAAACTTTCCAAATGCTCTGCTTAATCAAAGGCTATTAACTTAAATAGTAGAGCTATGAAAAAACTATTGTTCGTTACCTTTATCCTGATATTCTGTTGTGTTTGGCTATCAGCCCAACCTTGTTTGCCA
>JAOZTN010000102.1:0-9297 GCA_029942245.1 Bacteroidales bacterium
CACAATGTTTTTGTAATCTTCCCAGGTATCTCTTTTAAGGTCCGGGTTGCGCAACAATGCCGATGGATGGTAAACCGGGATGAATAAGTTGTTGTCCTTTTCGATCCATTGTCCACGCACTTTGGTAATCCTCAGCTCATCGCCGATCATATACCTGAGTGCTACAGCACCCATAAGGATGATGATCTTCGGCTTGATGAGTTCGATCTGACTGTGCAAATACGGCAGGCATGCGGCCGCTTCCGCAGCTGATGGATTCCTGTTTCCGGGAGGCCTGCATTTAACAATATTACCGATATAAACGTGTTGATGCCTGTTAAAGCCACAGGCAGCCAGTATCTTATCCAGTAATAGCCCGGATTTTCCTACAAAGGGCCTGCCCTGCTCGTTTTCATCATAGCCAGGTCCTTCCCCTATCATAAAAATATTCGCATCAGGGCTGCCATCACCGAACACCAGCTTATTCCTGCTTTGTACAAGCGGACATTTAGTGCAGGCCAGGGCTTCATCACGCAATCTGATCAATTCGTGCATTGTCAAGACATATAGTATGTGCTAAGATATGAAAAATATAAACACCCATCACCTAAAGCCTACTGCCCAAAGCCTGTCCCGAAGTCGAGGGGCCCACTGCCTAAAATAAAAAAAAGCCCCGCTCATCGCGGGGCTCATGTAAATATTGTTCTGGCACCCGGTATCCGGCACCCGGCACCTAATTTATTTCGCTTCCATAAGGAGGAAATGAACTTTAAAGGTATTCATGCATTCTGATTTGCATTTTTCTTCAGCATGCTTGCATTCATCTTCAGCATGCTCGCTTTTTTCAGCTACTTCGGCAGTTTTCTTTTCGCCTTTGCACTTTTCAGTGGCTTCCTTGCATTTTGCAGCTTCGGGGCAGGCATGTTCTTTTACAACTTCGCCTTCATCAGCATGCTCTTTCTCATGCATTTTGGCAAACACACCTTCAAAGAATTCTTTGTGGTTGTCGGCAATGGTTACCAGAGCTGTAATGTCGTCTTTATGTTGCTCCATGTACTTTTCCATCCCCTCCGGGCACAGGTTCTCATGATCTTCGTCACCGAAATTTTCACGAATGGCAGCGATCGTTGCTTTTTCTTCGTCGGAAAGTGTAGTTTCAAACTCGGTCCTTATCGGTTCCAGGGTTTCCTTACACATTGCATGCTTTTCAGCTTTGTCGTGATCTTTCTTGACGCAACATTCTTTCTTGTCATCATTATCATGGCTTAGTATACATCCGCCGTCACCCACAATAGCATGGACAACAAAGAGTGCAATAATCACAGTAATGAGAGAAGTAATAATTGAAGTTAATACAGTTTTCATAGTTTAAGTTTGTTTTGGAATTTGGTCAAAGATAATGTAAGTATTGAAATATGTACAAACAAAAATATTCTGACCAATTAACGGAGGTCCAGAAGATCGACCATCCAGTCGTGGTCGAGTGTAAAATCAGGATCGACATGGGGGTTTACAATATAACCCCACTCCTGCTCCTCTCCTGCCGGACAGTCCCAGTATTTATCCTCAAAATAGAATTTATACTTTCCGTCTTCGCGCAGTATCCTGCAAGTGTATTCGCCATTGGCATCGATTGTATCAAGGATAATTTGCTGTGAATCATTTTCTTGTGGCCCTACCCCATCCACAATACAGCAGGCGCCAACTACCAGTAAGGAATCATTTACGCATTGATAAGCCAGGTGGGCAGATGAGTTTTTACGATATTCGCCGTTTGATATCCCCCGTATCTTGTTCCAGACGGGCGTTTCGAGATGATTGTAGTACCATGTGGGGTTTGTCCTAAAGCTAAATTCAATACGGTCAAGATCGGATAAAGGTTCACTGATAGTCATACTGGAATTGGTGCCGGCTTCGATCACGTAGCGGTTCCATTTCTTATATGCTTTGATAGTCAGGGACAAGAGAATGATCATCCCGGAGGTAAGGACGGCTAATATGATCCTCTTTTTCATTTATATGAACCTTTTTAAGAGTGAGACTTTATTTTCTCATTTTGCTTGCTTTAAAATAAAGTATTGCATTGTTGAAATACAATACCCGGATATCTGTTTGCGCTTAAATATGGTGCTTTTACGTAGATAAATCAAAAATGGTACGTATTGTCCATACAAACTCATGGATACATTATTCCACAGGATTTCTTAAATTTGATTTTCACTTTCAATTTATAATAAAGACCTTCCGTTATGAAAAAGAAACTGCCCGCTCTATTTGCACTTTTCCTGAGTATGCTCACCATCTATGCTCAAAACGACAGCCTTGCGTACGAAAAGGGGCTGGAAGCCATCACGCATGAAGCCGTAAAAGGACAACTTGATTTCCTGGCTTCAGATTGGACGGAAGGCCGGGGTACCGGCATGCGTGGGGAGTTTATTGCAGGTGATTATATTGCCAGCATATTCGGTGTTTACGGCCTTAAGCCTGCAGGAGACATGGAATGGTTCTACCCTCCCTGGGAAGAACGCCAGCAAGGTGCGAAGCCTTATCAGTATGGCACCTACTTTCAAAATATCACCATGCTCAAATACAAAGCCGGGGAAGAGCAGGTATTTCATCTGATGTCGGGTGGCAAAAAGTTTACCTTTGACTACCATACCGACTTCTCGCTCAGTCCGGGAAGCATTGCACAGGAACTTGAATCAGAACTGGTATTTGTAGGATATGGCTATGTGAATGAAGACGAAAAATATGATGACTTTAAGGGAGTTGATGTGGAAGGAAAGGTGATCGTCCGCCTGGGCGGATATCCCGGTCATAATGATACCAGCAGCGATGCCTATAAGAAATTCCATCCCGAAGGGAGATATGCAGAGTACTACCTTGGTAGGGAAAAGAATGAGATAGCGGGAGATAAAGGTGTTTCCGGGATCATCGATATATACCCCGGAAGTGACAGATCATCATCATGGGTGTCGAACGTTCCCTTCAGGTATGACTCCGATCATTATGAAGGAACAGAAAAGCAACGTACCATACATGAATATTCATACAGTATTCCGGGGGATTCTATCAGCACACGACCCTTGAGGATCAGTCTTAGCAAGAGGGCCGGTTTTGAGGTCTTCCGCGGCAGCAATATCAATATAGAAGCCTGGGAACTGGATGTGCAGGAAAGAATGAAACCTGATTCACGTATCATTAAGAATAAATCTGTTTATGTGAAGACCAGTGTTGATTCTGAGCTAGTCAGGTGTCGCAATGTGGTCGGGATCATCGAGGGTAAGGATACCACTGAAGCTATCATAATAGGCGCTCACTATGACCACCTGGGAATGTTTGATGGTTACATCTGGAACGGAGCGGATGATAATGCATCAGGAACAGTTGGTGTGATGACCCTTGCCAGGGCCTGTTTGGCCACAGGAGAGAAACCTGAACGCAGCATCATCTTTGCCGCATGGACAGGAGAAGAACGCGGATTGCTGGGCTCCAGGTATTTTGTGGAACACCCATACCTGCCCATCGAGGATATAAAGTTTTGTCTGAACTACGATATGATCTCCAGGGATTCGGAAGATGACAGCCTGGGCATTCAATGCAGGATGACCTATACCGCCGGACACGATTTCCTTGAGGAGATCAGCTTTCATTTCCTGGATCAATACAAGATCGATCTGGATATTACGATGAGGCCAAGCATGAACAAAGGTGGTGGCAGCGACCATTCACCTTTTGCCAGGAAAGATATACCTTTCTTTTACTATATGGCCGGATGGCATGATGAATACCATACACCTAAGGATGAGATCAAACTCGTGAACTACCAGAAGATGGCTGATATTATCAGGATCGGTTTTCTGAACATCTGGACCATGTCCAATATGGAATCGCTTGATATTGAAGAATAGATAATTAAGTTTGGAGTGCCTGAAGTGAGCTAAAGTTTGGAGTTAATCCAGTATCCAGTATCTATCTTTTTACAATCCTCGTAATATGCTGCTTCTGCTCAGAGTCAGTGAGAACAGCCATATAAATGCCTTCCGGCAGGTCGCTGATATTCATCGCACGGGGATCAGTAAAGGTTTTAACTTTATTTCCGCTAATGGCATAGAAATCAGCTTGCACAAAATTTTTGCGGACTGCATTTGACAGATAAACTACATCTGTAGCCGGATTGGGATACAGGGCACCATCAAGGGAGAGGATCTCCTTATCCCTGATGAAACTCGGGTTGGCATTCAGTTTTTCCGATTCACGGGCCTGGAGGATCATTTTGTTATCAGCATCCTGTACCATAGCAGTTACGATCAGTTCATCTTCATCCCATTCACTATTTATAGTATAAGAAGTGTTGAATACCACTGAGTCTCCAACAAGGATATCAATGACCTGGTTAAGTAACACCTTCCTGAATACTTCGTAGTGGGGGTTTTCGCCATTAGGAGCTGCATAATCGACCTCTTTTTCAGCGATAATAGCATAGATTTTTTGTGATTGACTTGATGTGGTACTGAGTTTTTTAACGGTAATGCTAACATGTACCATATCATTCTCAAGTTTATCCTGATCGATATGTATATCAAAATCAGATGTTTGACCAAGCTGGGCTTCGAGCTGATCTGCATTCAGGATAGGGATCTGGAATCCGACCACTTCACCCTGCAGAACCACCCTGGGAGTTGCTCCATATATTCCATAAAAGTTTGTGCGCCCATCGTTCTCTGAAGGATTGTGCAGATAAAAAGCACAGTTTGAATACGGAGAGCTGGGATGATATGAAATATGCAATACCTGGGGATAGCTATCCAGCAATGAAAATAAGGCAGGATTTGCGGTGGCGCATGAGCTGCAGCGAGTGTTCGTAAAATGTTCAACAACAAGAGTTCTTTCTACCTGGGCATAACTGCCGAAACCGGAAAGTAAGATGACTATAAGTGTGAAAATATTCTTCATGATTATAAATTTCAGGTTATGAATTATAGAATAATTGACACTTAGTCGGGGGAATTGTTCAGACCTTACAAAAAAAGCTTGAAGTGTCTAAAGTTTGGAATGAGCTAGAGTTGGTATTCTTAACTCCAGGCACTCTAGGCACTTTAGCTCACTTTAGTCACTTCTATTTGTACTTCCGGATCCTGTTCGTGAAGGCTTCCCAATGCTCATCGGTCATAGCATTGTAGTCGAAGAGGGAAACACCGGAGGCACCGGCGTCGATGGCGATCATGATAGCAAGGCTGAGTTCTTTGGGTGTGAGTGCCGGAATATACAATCCTGTATAAAGCGGAATACGGTCGTTCAGAGCATACACTCCGGCCCAGGTGATTTCCCCTATCCAGGGAAGATCCTCATTGTAGAAACTGTGATAGATCATTGGAAACACTTCTCTGAGGCTGCGCCACTTGTCCCAATCCTGGCGTACCAAGGTCCTTGCAATCTCCGGAGAAGGAAAAACGGCTGCAGATAATTTTTTGTAATCAGTATTATTCAGTTCTTCCTCCAGGCTGTTTACGATATTGCTGACAATGTCATAACGGTATTGTCGCCAGGCCGAATCCTGATCAGGATGTTCAAGATCCAGGGGGTCGTAGCCATGTTCATTTTTAAAATCAGCCCTGCAGTGTCCGCAATAACAATAATCGTATTCAGGCATTTCATGGTCCTGAACTAGGCCGTAGGTTTCCCACAGGGCCCTGGGAAGGATTACATCAGGATGCCTGATATAGTCCATATGGAAGCCTGACAGCCCTTCTATGGACAAAGTCTCTCGTACTCTCGAAATCAGGTATTCCCGTACTCCTTCTTTACTTGGACATAACCACTTATAATAACCCACGTAGGGTTGTTTTTCGAGGCATGAATATCCTTCCCTGCTCACGCTGTACCATTCAGGATGCTCTTCAATCACCTGTTTATCATTGCAATTTAACATCCAGCGCCAGGCCTGGATTTCAATATTTTCATCATCGGCAAGGGGAATCACCCTTTTCAGGAGATCATCACTGCCTCCCAGCAGTATGCCGTCAATCCCATATGAAGCAAGTTTAGCGAATGTTTCAGCCCATGCTGAATCACTCAATTTGTTATTCCCATGCATCCATATCCATGCCTTGATATTCTTTTCTTTCCATATCCTGCCATCCTGAGTGATAAACCATGTATTTCCCCGAGGGCCATTATTATATGTTATCAGGTATTGATCCTCGGTGGCAGATATATTCAATCGGCCCCCAAAATGAAGCATGACCCAAAAATTCGTGTCAATTTCCTCATTCTTATCAGCATAGCGTTTATGCTCCCTGTAAAACTCTTTCTGTGTATAGTAGAGGCTTCTCAGGAATATCCTGATTTCTTCGTCGTAAGGAATTTGGGGAATGACAGGAGTTTGTTGCCCGGCAAGCATATCAGAGAAGAACACATATCCCCACCTTTCGGGCATATGCATATCTACTTTTCCCTGCGGGGACCAGACCCAGTTGTTCTCCGGGACAGCCTTCTTAACATAATTCCCGTTTTCTACGTCTAGTTCCCAGTGCACGCGTGAAAAGTTGATTCGCCAGTATTCATCCCGGTAAGGCTTGCGTTTTCCATAGGTCATGTCCGTTAAAGCATTCCAGGGAATGGCCATTTCAAGCACCCATCCTGTATCTGTATCGGAGGGTACATTGATACTTCCCTCTAAGGAAACAGCTAGTTGCAAGCCATCGATGTTATATGAATTCAGGGGTGTTGTACCATCTCTGTATGGCCGTGTGAGAAAGAGGTCCCATACTGTTCCGTAGGCATTGACTTCTATCTCAGCGTAATTGTGTGTATCCCCGTCGGGATCAATGAATATCTCAAAGTCATTATCGACATAGATCACCCTGTCTCTTTCGGTGACAGTGGCCCAGAGGTGGGGCTCCTCCATTTCAGCCGCGATATACAGGTAGTTCGTGTCCCACATCATTTTTGCCCTGGTTCTGAGATGGGGAATTAATTCAGGCTTTCCGGTAATATCGATAAAATCATCTGTCCAGGGAGTATCCTTCCATTCTTCAAGCTTTCCATCTATCTTGATATCCGCACCAGCTTGTAAGCAGAGATAGGTTTGTGGCTGTGCCATGAGGAGCACAGAAAAGCAGGAGAACAGACATGCAAGCATGATTTTATGGATCATGATGCAAATAAACAAAAAAAAGAACTTTGAAAACAAAGCTCCTTTTGATATTCGATACCCGATATTCGTTATTTACACAGCATCACTTTTTGAGTCAATTTATGCTCAGCGGTGCTGATGGTGCAGAAATATATGCCATTAGGAACATCACTTCCTGCTTACCTATGTGATTATGCACTTCTCAGATTGCAAAAATATCCAGAAACTCTTTATCAATCTCCATATTTACTACATCATGCTGGTTCAGGATATCGAAGTATTGTTTAACTTTCACAGTCAATTTTTCTCCATCAACATACTCAAAATTAACACGGTCTAAGAATAATTCAATTCTGTCGACGGGTTGACGCATCATATCGAATGCAAGTTTAGCTGAAGCAGATCTGTTTTCGTTTACCCAATTAATTGCAGATCTTAATTCTTCCAGGAACACCTGTGTTTCTTCCGGGTGTTTTCGGGCAAATTCACCTTTTAATACTAATCCGGCATTCGGGAAACTTCCGAAGCCGGGGTTTATTTCATTCCATATTTTATTGAAGGATATAATAGAGATCTCTTCGTCTCTGTCTTGCATTATTTTTATGGCATAACTTGCTTCAGGCTCACGAAGAATAACGGTATCGGCTTGTCCTGTAATAAAATCGGCGTAGATTTTCTCAGGTCTTCCAAAGGGTGAACCAAATACAAATTTAAAATCATCGGGATTCAGTCCGCTTGCCTTGATCAGGTATTTGGTAATTTTTGCAGGGGGCGCCTCTTCGAATAGTGGTGTGTGGATCTCTTTCCCTTTTATGTCTTGAAAATTTTCGGCTTTATACCTGGTGAGGAGAACAAAATTATCCCAAACAAAGAGTGCGGGTATTTTGATATCACTGTTCCGCAATTTTGCCGAGGTTATGAGTGCAGAGAAGCTGATATCTGCTTTTCCACTTGTGATCCATGCAAGATGTTTTTCAGTTTCTTCCCACACTTTCAGTTCTTTAATATTTATGTGCTTCCTGATTTTATCGGATTGAAGCAATCGCATGATCACAGGGTAAGCAACCGGTGTGGCCGATTGTATAACAGCATCAACTTTTTCGGATGCAGCCTGACTGTCTTCATGCTCACTTATCTTTTTATAGAAATAGATGTAAAATTCGCCTTGCTCTTGTTGCTCTGTCAGGTGTTCGTATCCCATTTCGGAAAGCATATTTATCATCGGGACCGGTTCAAAACGCTGGATAAGGACAAAGCCGTTGTCTTCCTCTATTTCATATGCTTTCTTGATGATGATATCAAAGGGGTCACTTGTCATTGTTCTTACATCAAGAATTTCAAATTTTTCTTTTCGTTCCTGCCATGGAACGGTATTCTCTTCCTTTGCAGGATTGAAGATGGATACCCTGTATTCCTTGTGTTTTTCTATGTTGAAAACGAAGTTTAGACCACTTGCTACTTTTAACAACTCATTTGGCTCTTCAACCGAAATAATAACTATGTTTTCACTTGCTGCCAGATCGGCAACTCTCTGGATCAATTCTTCCAGACTGTTATTGTTGTAAATGTATCGTTCTGCACTTTCTTTCCATATAATATCAACACTGCTGCTTTCAATTTCGTTTGTATCCTTTTTTATACATTCAGGCATACTTTTGAGTAACTTGTCTTCAACTCCAAGATATCTGTTTAAGACATGCAATATTTCACATACTGAAATACCTGTAACTTTAGCAGCATCATTAAAGCTGGCAAAACGAGCAAGTGTATTGTATAATGCAGGGTTTTGCATGCGTTTAAACTTGGGCGACAAGTTTGCTAATACCTGTTTTAGTTGTGGATATTCATCTAAAGTTGTTTTGATGTTTGAGCTGGCCAATACTGGCATTGCAGCACTTGCAACTTCACTTTCCTCAACCGAAATCGCATTAACCGGGCATACACCCAGGGCTTCTTCACATATTTCTTCTTCAGTGCTGCTTTGAGGTTGTTTTTTCAGATAAGCAATGTTATTATCACCTATTTCAAAATGATCTCTGGCAACTTCAACACATGCCCTGCAATTGATGCATTCGTCCGATACTGCAAACTTTTCCATCCTTATATTTATTTAGATTAAATAAAAATGCAAAGTTACACAGTCTAATTTATAAATTAATATAAATTGATAATCTTGTCCT
>JAOZTN010000103.1:0-9253 GCA_029942245.1 Bacteroidales bacterium
AGCTGCCTGCATTCATGGTTCTCGACAGGAATAACCTCCTGGAGGAGGTGTTTTATGACCTCGAAGTGCTGAAAGCCATGCTGAAAGGAGATGATTAAACCTAAAGGTCCTCCCCGCCGCCAGGCATCACAAGAGCTCCGTGGAGGATGCGTATCCAGATCAGATCGAACCCGAAACCGGCCCCTGCACGTGTGGATTGTATCAGATGCGAAACCCCAATGGCTTCACCTGCGTACAATAGGCCGGGACCCAGTACTTTTATAAGTCTTCTGGGTTTCAATTGCATTGCGGGTATAATAGGTTCTTTGTCATAAAAAACTTGTTATTTATCGTCAATACACTTGGATATATATAACAATATTTCTTTTTTTGCATGAAATTACGTGTTTATACTGAACTTTTTCATGGTTAGCACGTAGAATGTTTTAAGAAAAAAAGGCGAATTTTAGAGACTTTAAGACACGAATGTTTTTATAACCCCAAAACCACGATCAAGTTTTTGATAAAACCAAAATTATGAAAAATCAATTTCTCATCTTTATGATGTTAGCGGGCATGCTCGTAATATCTCCAAATGTATCTGGTCAGATCGTAATTTCAGATAACGGATCCACAACTGCTAATGCGGCTTCTGTTCTTGATGTACAATCAACATCCAGGGGATTTCTCTTCCCAAGAATGACAATGGGACAGAGGGATGCAATTGTTAGTCCACCAACCAGTATGATTATCTACCAGATCGACAACACAGCTGGTGTATATATTAATACAGGAACAGCTGGCACACCTGACTGGCAGGAGATCACTGATGCTACGCATATTGGCGGTTACTGGACTCCTACAGGCAGCGACCTTTATTATTCATCTGGGAATGTTGGCATAGGTACTAGCTCTCCTTCGGAGCTGCTTCATGTTGATGGCCGCCCGGGCATAATAATGGTCGATGCTGAAACAAATTATGATGCGGGAATCCATTTTGGATATGAAGGGTCATCGTTGTTCAATTTATTTACCTGGGGTGCATCAACGACAAATCCCTACATCTTTTTTGGATCTAATTCTTATTCTCAAATATGGGGTATGCGACCCACCGGTAGGGTTTGGCATGACTATCAAGGTACGACAGCAGCAGCATATGTTCTGAATTCCGGTGCACCTCATGTTTCATTTTCTATTTTAAATACAGCTAACACTATTCGTAATATATCCTATGGGATACAAGTTAGTTTGCCAAATATTCCCACAACAAGTCTTGATACAGTTCCGGCTGGGATTACAGTTTTTGTTGAGGGCGATGGTACGGGTTTATTTGCACTTAACCAACATCGCGATAATAAAGGTTGGATGGCAACAGAATATAATGGTGTTAGTGGAGAACATAGTACAGGGAACCGTGGCAGTTTGGGAACCACTAATGGCGGTGCATACGGAATACATGGAACAACTGAACACTTTGGATACTTGGGAAGATCAACATCAGGCGTTCTTGGAGCATTAAATACAACCGTAAATGTAAATGGAGATTATGGCGTAAAAGGATATGGTGTTGACGATAGTGGTCATGATGGGAGTGGATTTGTCTGGAACCAAACCAGGGGAGGCGTTTATGGTACTAATACCGATGACGCAGAATATACTTTTGGAGTGGCCGGATATTCACCAACAGGGACTGGCAATACTAGAAGAGGTGGTGTACTCGGAGCCGATGCCGGAGCTAATTACTGGGGCTCACTTGGATACTTAAGAAACTCCGGCAGTGCATGGTGTGCAGGATATTTTTCAGCTGCACCCATTACAGGTGGAACAAATGGTAATAAGAATTTCTCAAGTCCTGTTTCAGCCATGGCCATAAGTGCCTATGGCGATTTGTTTGGTGCACAGATTAGTGGAGGAGTATATGGCTTATATGCAGAGGGAAACAACTATAGTGTTTTCGCAAGAGGAGATATGTATCGTACCGGTGCTGATGTGCATCTGCAACAGGACAATAGCGGTCAGAACAACATCATGTATACACTTGTATCGCCGGAAATGACAATACAGACCTACGGTATCGGCCAATTGCAAAATGGAAAAGCCGGAATCGATTTTGACGAAGCTTTTTCAAACATAGTGTCAGGAAGTGAACCTATCATAGTCACCATTACACCAATTGGAGAGTCTGAAGGCGTACACCTGGAACAAGTAGATGGAAAAGGTTTCAGAGTAGCTGAGAATCGCAGTGGAAAAAGCAGTGTGCAGTTCAGTTGGATCGCCATCGGGAAACGTGCAGGGTATGAAAATATAAGCTTACCAGCCGACGTCACATCCTCTGATTACACGAATAAGATTGATCAGGGATTATCGAACGATGGAAACCCGGATGAAGTTGCTGGAGAAGGCCTGTATTATCAAAATGGCGAACTGCACCTTGGTCAGGCTCCTGGTCAGCCAAGCCCAACTGAGGGAGCTACGATAGAGAGATCGGCTCCTGAGATTAAGGAGAAGCAGATTTTTAAGACCGAGGAGTCATTCAATGAACCTTCTGAAAATAAGGAAGCTACAGAAGATAAAAAACTGTAGATAAAATCAAGTTATCTGTTTTAAGAAATTTTAAAACTACTATTCAAGCTCCGGCAGAAAAGCCGGAGCTTTTTTTATTAACATTTAATTGTTGTTAAATATTAGTTGCGAAAAGTTACAGTATTTAATATATATTTAAGTTTGTTATTGATAAATTACGATCAAAACCATCGCCATGAAAAAACAAATCCTATCTTTTATTAGTGTCCTGGGTCTCATTGTATTGGCCCTGAATGTCTCATCGCAAGTTGTAATTTCAGATAATGGTTCTGCTGTGGCAGACCCCTCAGCCATGTTGGATGTACAGTCTGACTCCAAAGGATTTCTGTTCCCGCGTATGACCGAAACTGAGCGTGATGCAATCACAAGTCCTCCGACTGGTCTTGTCATTTTCCAGGAAGACAACACTGCCGGGTTTTATTATAATACAGGAACAGCTGCCACACCAGACTGGCAGCGCATTACAGATGCCACTACAATTGGAGGGTATTGGTCTCCGGGTGCCAGCAGCAGTTTGTATTATACTTCAGGAAATGTTGGTGTAGGCACAACAACTCCTTCTCGCGATTTTCACGTTTCCGGGGCATCCATGTTTGAATACGATAGTGTGTATATCACGGGTAGACCGGGTAAAATATTTTTGAATGCTGAATCAAGTTATTCACCAGGTATTCGATATGGTTATGCAGGTTCTGCAATGTTCAGAACATATATATGGGCACCAGCAACGAACCCTTATTTTCAGATAGCTGCGGATCCATATGAAGACCAGTGGGGAATTACTCCATTTGGAAGAGTGTGGCATCAGTATTATGGGTCTGCAACTTCGGCCTATCGACTAGGATCAGCTGCCGCTCATCCGGCTCTGTCAATCATAAACACTAACGGTGATGCATCAACATATGCTTATGGAATCCAGGTTTCTTTAACAAATACGGGACTTACTACGCCGGCAGGGATTGGAGTTTTTGTTGAAGGAGATGCTACTGCGATATTTGCAATAAATCAAAACCATGACAATAAAGGCTGGGTTGGTACTGAATACCACGGTGTTTCCGGCGAACATAGTAATGGACATAGAGGATCCCTGGGAAGACAATACAGTGGAGTTTCAGGTTTCAATTCAGATGGTACGGCGACTGGTACTGACTACTGGGGATCGCTTGGTTCAGACAGCCCAGGGGCAAATAATGAGTATGGAGCCTATGGAGACGACGGCTCTGCAAGCAATCCAAATTATGGTGGATTGGGGACCACCAACCATGGTGCATACGGTATGCATTCCAACCAGCACTGGGGATCTTTAGGATCCAGTAGCAGTGGGGCTTATGGTGAACATGATGATGGACATATTGGACGCTTAGGGTATACTGATGCAGGAGCCAGAGGAGAACTTGCTGGTTCTAACTCAGATGGAGATTTTGGTGTTAAAGGATATGGTGTTAATGGTAGTGGTGATGATGGTAGTAGTTTTGCTTACGATGATACCCGAGGAGGCGTGTTAGGGATCAATACCGGTACTGCAGCCCAATATACTTTTGGCGTGGCTGGATATACACAGACTGATGGAGGTGATAGAAATAGAGGGGGAGTGCTCGGATCTGATAATGGTGCCAATATTTGGGGATCATTAGCCTATAGGCCAGGTAGCGGAAGCATGACTGCAGGTTACTTCTCCAACAGCATTGTAGATAATGGCGGAAGTGGTGGTAAGAATTCATCGCAACCCATATCAAGTATGGCTATTAGTGCCTTTGGCGATCTTTTTGGTGCTCACATAAATGGGAATATATATGGCCTTTATGCAGAAGGTGCTAATTATAGTGTATTCGCAAAAGGCGATATGTATCGTACAGGAGCTGATGTCCATTTGCAGCAGGACAACAGCGGACAAAACAACATCATGTATACTCTGGTAACACCTGAGATGACGATACAAACTTATGGTATTGGCCAGTTACAGAATGGAAAGGCCGGAATTGAATTTGATGAAGCATTTTCAAATATAGTATCCGATAGCGAGCCTATCATTGTCACGATTACACCAATTGGAGAAACCGAAGGTGTGCACCTCGAACAGGTAGATGGGAAAGGCTTCAGAGTGGCTGAGAACCGCAGTGGGAAAAGCAGTGTTCAATTCAGCTGGATCGCCATTGGTAAACGAACCGGTTATGAAAATGTGAGTTTGCCTTCTGAAGTGACTTCAGCTGATTACAGCTCGAAGATAGATCAGGGATTATCCAATGATGGTAACCCGAATGAACCCCAAGGAGAAGGACTGTATTATCAGAATGGTGAGCTCCACCTTGGCGAGGCTCCTGGCCAGCCACGTACAGAAAATAATGAGATTGAGAGAGCGGCTCCTGAGACAAAAATGAACAGGATTATCCTCAGTAAAGATGCTAAATCGAAGCTTCCTGAGATCGAAGAAGTTAAAGAAAGCAAGAATACTACGGATAAAGGCAAGTGATCCTACTTTCATATGAAAAAAAATATTTGAAACCCTACCGGTATGGCAGGGTTTTTTTTATGCCTGCTATGGTGGGTTTCATCTATACACTGGTAATATTTACGTAGTTAGAGTTCAGTACATTAACGTATTATTTTAACCACTTTATGGATATATATTTGTACTTAGATAATAATAAACAAAAATATCACCATGAAGAAGCTACTTTACCCCATCATCCTTGCATTGATCTTTGTGTTTGCAACTCCTCCTGTGATCTCACAGGTTCTTGTATCTGATAATGCTTCAGCAACCGCCGACCCGTCTGCCATGCTGGATGTGCAGTCGACATCAAAAGGTTTCCTGTTTCCAAGGATGGACCTGACGCAACGGAACGCCATAAGTAACCCGCCGACAGGCCTGGTTGTTTTTCAAACGGACAATACGCCGGGTTTTTACTATAACGCGGGCACACCTGCCTCAGCTAGCTGGGAACGTCTGAAAGATGCCAGCGAGATAGGTGGTTATTGGACCCCGACTGGAAGCGACATCTATTACACAATTGGTGAAGTTGGGATAGGTACAACAACACCCGGAACAGACCTGGAAGTTGACGGACCTGTTTGGGCTTACGACAGTATCTATGTTAGCGGAAGACCGGGGAAGGTATTCATAAATGGTGAAACCAATTATGAACCCATGGTTCGCTTTGGTTATGCAGGAAGCTCAATGTTCAAACTTCATGTCGATGCTCCGGCCACTGTGCCTTATCTGAGTATTACAGCGGATCCCAATGAGGATCTGTGGGGAGTAAGTCAGGCCGGACGTGTATGGCATAATTACATTGGTACAGTACAGGCTTACGTTTTGCTCTCTGATGCTGCTTCATCGGCCATGTATATCGATAATAACTCAGAATCAACTGGCTCAAGGGGTATTAACGCAGCGACTTCTGCTGGCACTTCTACATCAACTGAAACACTGGCCATTGGTGGCTGGGACCTTGGACAGGGTAGCGGTGTTTACGGTGAGAATGACAATTACTCAAACTTTGGATACCTGGGAACCGATATTCATGGTGCCTATGGTGAGTTCTATCTTACCCCAACGCAGGGTAACAGGGGTAGCCTGGGTAGCGCCAATTCAGGCGCCTATGGTGAAGCCGGAATTACCGGACATCATGGTCGCCTCGGCTTAGACGGTACCGGCACCGACTGGGGTGTGTACGGACAAGACGGCGCAGCAAGCGATCCTAATTTTGGTGGTATCGGGACAGCAAATTATGGTGTGTACGGACAATACAATTCTGAACCATTTTTTGGTGCCCTTGGTACAACTGATGCCGGCGTATATGGTTCCCTTGGTGGAACAAGCCAGAACCTGGATAATGGCGACTTTGCTATTGTCGGGCATGGCGTATGGAACTCCTCAGAAAGCGGAGGCGGATATGGAGCAACACAGGCTATTGGTGGTGTAATGGGATATAATAATGTTGGTGTTGATTATGGTTTCGGTGTTGCCGGCTATTCTCAGAATGCAAATCAACGAACCGGTGGTGTACTTGGGCTAATCAGATCAGGCGACTGGGGTTCTCTTGGATACAGGACCAGCTCAAATCAAATATATGGTGGGTACTTCAATGGTGGTACCGCAAATGGTACCGGTAAATCCCAGACAGAGCCAATGAGCGATATAGGGATTGGTGTATTTGGTGATCTTTTTGGTGCACATATCAATGGAGAAGTTTATGGATTGTATGCTGAAGGCGAAAACTACAGCGTCTATGCCAAAGGTGATGTATACCGCACAGGAGCTGATGTGCACCTTCAAATGGACAACTCAGGACACAATAATGTAATGTATACCCTGGTATCACCAGAAATGACGGTGCAGACCTACGGTATTGGCCAGATGCAGAATGGGAAATCCAACATCGTCTTCGATGATGCCTTTGCAAATATTGTTTCATCATCTGAACCCGTTATCGTTACCATCACCCCAATCGGGAAATCAGAAGGAGTATACCTTGATCAGGTTGATTCTGACGGCTTCAGGGTTGAAGAAAACAACAATGGAAAAAGCAATATCCAATTTAGCTGGATCGCCATCGGGAAACGTGCAGGTTTTGAGAACAAAAGCTTGCCGGAAGATGTGATAGCCGCTGATTATAACGAAAAGCTACAGCGTGGCCTTGCCAGGGATGCTGACCCGAACAATCAGGCAGAAGGATTATATTATCAGAATGGGACATTGTATAATGGCCATGTAGTAGAACAACGGACCTCAAATGATGGCAATTCCGTTGAGGAAGTGATTCCACTCAAACATTTTGAAGTACAGGATAAGAGCACATTAAGAAAAGCTCCTATCGACCGTGAAGTTCCGAAAAGGAAGAGTTCTGATGTGATCAAAAAATAATAAGAATATACTATTTATCTCCAGCCCCTGCCCAAAAGCAGGGGCTTTTTTTATAGCATTTTTCAGAGTTCAGAATTCCATATTTCCCAGGCTTTTTCTGCCTGTGCCTGCAACATGATCAGCCCGTTATCGGTAGCGGCTTTCTGTTGCTTCGCTTTTATCAGGAAGGGTGTTTCCGGTGGGTTATAGATCAAATCAAATAAGAGGTGGGCGGAGGACAAATGCTTATAGGGGATTTCAGGGTATTCATCCATGTACATGCCCATCCCCAGGGGGGTGGTATTAATGATCAGTTTGTGTGAATGTATATGCTTTGCAGTAAGCCCTGAATAAGTGATCTTTCCCTTTCCTGCTTGCCGTGAGACAACACTAAAAGCAATGTCCAGTTTCCTCAGTGCATATGCCACGGCACGGGCAGCACCACCGCTGCCCAGAATGAGCGCATCCGGCTTTTTTGAACCGACCATGCGCAGGAGGGCAGTGGCAAAGCCATCCACATCCGTGTTATAGCCTTTGATATGCCTTTTTCCGCTATCCAGGGTAATCTCCAGGGTGTTCACAGCCCTGATCTTCCGGGCTACATCATCAAGCTCATCGCAGTATTGGATGACATCGGTTTTGAATGGACTGGTCACGCTTAATCCTTTCAGACTGGGATAGGTATCGAGAAGAGGTATCAGCCCATGGATGTCTTGCAGGAGGAATCGCTCATAGCGGGCATCGATATCCTCAAGCATGAATTTATCGGTGAAGTATTTCTCCGACAGGGAATGGGAGACCGGGTTGCCGATCAGTCCGTAATGATCCATCAGGCTTTCTTTTTGGCCAGCAGTTCGGTGACCCATATACTGATGATGCCCAAAAGTATACATGTAATGGCGATCCAGAAATCAGTGCCAAGTTGATCCGGCAGGTAACGGGAGTAATGTGTGATCACCTTTTCTCCATCTTTCATGATCAATTCCCCGCCTGTATTTGTGAGGTATTCTTCTTTTTGCCAGGGCCATAAGATACCAACTGATCCCAGGATAAAGCCTGTCAGAATTGAGATGGTCTCATCCCGGAAGCGTTTAAATACCCAGGACAGGATGTGTGCGAATGCTACCAATCCAACGGCAGCCCCAATAATCACGGGCAGAAGGACGCCAAAATCACGCTCGTTAATGGCATCAATGGCCACCAGGCGGTAGTTACCCATTATAAAGAGGATGAAGGAACCTGATAGCCCGGGAAGGATCATACTGCATATGGCGGCTACGCCGCAAATCATCAGGTAAAAGAAATTATCGTTCTCCTGGCCTTTGCTCAGGAATGAGATGAGGATAGCAATGGCGGTACCAATGATGAAGGTAACCACCACCGCAGGCGTGACCTTACTGATTCTTCTTCCTACAAAAAACACGGATGCCAGCACCAATCCAAAGAAAAATGCCCAGATATATACCGGGTATTCCCTGAATAAATAGTCGAATAGCCGGGCCAGGCTCACTATGGCAATGAATATACCTGTTGCGATGGCCAGCAGGAAATACAGGTCGGTATAGCGGGCAAATTCACCAAATTTCCCTTTTAGCAAAAGCCTGACCGCTTTCAGATCGAAAGATTTTATGGCATTGATCAGCCGTTCGAAGATCTCTGTGATCAGGGCAATTGTCCCTCCCGAAACTCCGGGAATCACATTGGCTGCCCCCATTGCCATGCCCTTCAGCATCAGGAATATGTAAAACTTGATTTTTTGCATTGTCAAATATCTAAAACGTATACGTAAACTGCCTTCTGCCTTCTGCCTTCTGCCTTCTGCCTTCTGCCTTCTGCCTTCTGCCT
>JAOZTN010000104.1:0-9215 GCA_029942245.1 Bacteroidales bacterium
TATTAGGTACAATGTATCGTGAAATAAAAAAAGCCGGTCTCAAAAGAGCCGGCTTTCTCTTAATACTTTGTACCTAATACATTGTACAGTAAAATCTCCGATTTTACTAATACTTCTTGGCCAGATAATCGGCAATGCCATCTGAGCTCTTGGTTACGGCTTCGTCACCTTTGTGCCAATCGGCGGGGCAAACCTGTCCGTTTTCTTCGAAGAACTGAAGTGCATCAACGGTGCGGAGAGCTTCTTCAACGCTCCTGCCAAGAGGGTCATCATTCACCACCTGGTGACGGACAACGCCCTGTTTGTCGATGAGGAAAAGACCGCGGTAAGCTACCGGATCGCCTTCAAATTCCATTTCGCCGTCTTCATTATAATCATATTCCCCGGCCAGGACATCATAGTTTTCAGAGATGGTTTTCGAAAGATCTGCAACCAGTGGGAAAGTCACACCCTTGATACCACCATCCTTTACATCTGTGTTGAGCCATGCCAAGTGTGAGAATTTGGAGTCGGTTGAGCAACCTACAACGGCTACATTCCTTTTGTCAAACTCTTCCAGCTTGGCCTGGAAAGCCAGGAGCTCGGTGGGGCAGACAAAAGTGAAATCCAATGGATAAAAGAAAAACACTACATGCTTCTTTCCAATGTATTGGTCTAAGGAGAACTTTTCAGCAAATTCGCCTCCATTTACAACAGCAGTTGCTTCAAACAAAGGGGCTTTTTTTCCAACTAATACAGACATAATTTGATTTTTTATTGTGTTATTTCATTAATTTTCAGAGTGCAAAGATAAGAAATATTTCTTATTTAGAAAGAATTCATTTAAGGTGTTGGGTGTTGGATGTTGGATGTTGGATTGGTTGAATCGGTTGAACTGGAATGAAATAGGTCCTGGCAGGAGCACTTATTGTTTTAGTACTTTTTTCATCAGAACTTTATCTTGATAACTGTATTTCAAGATGTAAATTCCGGGTGGGAAATCCGAAACATCAATATTATTTATCCTTCCGTTAAGCTTCTTTGAATACAATATTTGTCCATAGTTATTTGAAATGGATACCATGCCCTCATCCACATAATATGGCGTTGAGATATTGATCGTCGACTGGCAGGGATTTGGGTAGATTTGTAAATACTGTTCGTGATATTTAATCCCAAATGGATTAGTATTGCAGGCGAATTCCTCTACAGTCATTTTAAATTGATTCATATCACCCAATTTTACCCATCCATATAAAGTATCACTTTCATCGAAGATCCTTATTCCCAGAAAAGTTTCTTCATTAATGAAATCACATGGGTAGCAGGGTTGATGATATTCCTGGTTAATGATTATTTCCTCTCCCTGGAACCACTGGCCTGAATGATCAATTAATTCGTTGTATTCGAAAACTCTTGCAATATTGAAATATATATCAACTGCACCGCCACAAAAACTACCATTTGTATCAGCAAAGCAGGTGTCAACAAAGTAGGCGATCTCGCAATGACTGGCAGGGAATACCTTGCAATTCATGGTGCGGTAGTTACCGTCGTCGAAACGAGTTTGAAGTGCAAAATCCTCTATACCATCTCCATTTATGTCAAGCGGGTATAACTCACTGAAATTGATCAGCCATAGTTCATCGGGTATTATTTCATAATCAGGAGATACATCCCAATAAAAATCATTTAAACCATATTGTCCTGCCGAAATGGATTGTGCACGACCTGATATACCTGCAAAAACAACAATTAAGATTATGGCAATTAGCTTTTTCATGCCAAATATTATATGGTTGTAACAAAGATACGAAATTATTCCTCCAAAAGAAAGAAAGCAAAGTGAGGATTCAACCTACAGCCCACAGCCCAACGCCTAACGCCTGGCGAAGCCTACATTATATCATTAATATCAAACAGCAATGGCATGTCCATCTCAAAGTCGTAAAGGGTTTGCTTCCGGATCTGGTAGTAGTTGCGGTAGTATGAACGCAGGGCCATGTAGTAGCCTTTCAGGGCATTGTCGTTGTCGATCTGGGCATTGTTCAACTCCAGCACATCGTTTACCTGTCCGATCATATATCGGCGCTGTGTGACGTCAAACCTCTTCTGTGCAACGGTATCGGCCTTGGCGGCAATCCTTAGTTGGTTCTCCTGCATATTGAACTGCATTACTTCGAGGTAAATACTTTGTTTGAAATCTATTTCCTCCTGTTCAACCGAGGTTATTACCAGTTCTTCTTGTGACTCAGCCAGCTTAATCTGCCCGTGCGCTGAGCCCCAGTCAAGGATCGGAAGTCTGAATCCCAGGCTCATCTGTCGTGCATCATCTGGTTGTGTGTATGCTCCCTGTATTGTTGCTCCTTGTGCAGCAAGACCGAAAGTAGCTGAAAGGTCAGCATCGAAGCGGCCCATCATTTTTGCCAAATTTACCTGGCTCTGGGCTTGCAGCCTTCGTTTCTCAAAATCAAGGGCTGTTGAAGAGTTGTATTGCGCTTCATCCAAAGCCTTCCCTGCATCAATGGTAAAGAACTGCTCTACCTTTGGTGGGATCAGTTCAATAAGTACGTCATCTTTTATTCTCAGATATGACTTTAGCCTGAACAGGTTATTTTCGAATTCCAGTTCAGCCTGCTCAACAGCAGCTTCAGCTTGCAGGTAATTCAGTTCCAGTTGAAGCAGTTCATTCTCAGCGATCTTTCCAAGCTGGTATCTTCCCTTGGCGATACGGTAAAGGGTATCGTAATTAAACATGTTTTTCACCGAGATCTGCAGATCGATCTGGGCCTGCAGCAAGTTGAAGAAATAATTGGTTGCTAAGATAGCAACCTGTTCCACATCTTCCAGGTAGCTCCTCTTGGCCATTTCATATTTCATGGGCTCAATATGTTTGTCCCATCTGAAATTATTGTATTGAAAAAGTGGCTGATCGTACCTAACATTGATAATTTCGGCCGCGAAGGGTTGATCTTGAGGTGTTCCCGTAATATTGTCAAAATATGCAAGCCTACTGTTAAGTGATATCTTTCCCCCGGTAGGGCCAATGCGTTGACTCAATGACAATCCTGCATTTGCACCACCCTGGTCAACAGGTTTAAATTCATAGCTTCCGTCTGGTTGTTGAACGGCATCAATACCCCTGTTATACTCCGGTACGGTACCATCCAATGTAAGAGCAGGCAGGTAATCCGCCTTAAAAGATTTGAACTCCCAGTAACTGGACCTGAAACGATGCTTGGCGATCAATGCATCCGGTGATTGCTCTTGTGCAACATAGATGACATCATCCAGTGAGAGAAGATTAATATTGTCATTCTGTGCATAGCCTTCTGATGGTGAAAGCAAAGCAAGAAGAAAAAGTGAAAGAAACGCGTTCAGGATTTTACTCTTTTTCATTGTAGATGTTCTTCTATTCATGACGAAGTGATTCAACAGGATTCTGGTTGGCGGCTTTGCGCGCAGGCATATATCCAAACGTGATGCCAATGGCGGCAGAAACACCAAAAGAAACTACTATGGAGAGCAGGGAGATGATGGTCAGTATCCCCGTAAATTCAGTGATTATCTTGGCAAAGGCTACACCAAGCACGATCCCGATAAATCCTCCGGTGACGCTGATCAGTGTTGCTTCGGTCAAAAACTGCGTGATGATATCACGCTGCGTAGCCCCTGAGGCGCGACGCACTCCTATCTCCCGAATCCGTTCCATCACAGATGCGAGCATAATGTTCATAATGCCAATACCGCCTACAATCAGGGATATGCTGGCAATAACCCCCAGCACAATATTGAAAATATCTTTTGTATGCTGCTCCTGCTTCAGTAATAGTTCAGGCACAGTGATCTCAAAATCAGGGATATCGGAATGCCTTCGCAGCATCATGCGTTGCAAGAGGGTGGTTGTTACGTTCAGGTTTTCACTGTTGTCAACCTGAACCACGATCCTGTCGAGTTGGTTTTTGTTTGTTTCATCAGCTGAGCCTCCACTGCTGAAAGAGGAAATTATCTGGCCGTGGGAGACGATGATCTCACTACCCCCGCCACCAATGTCCCTGGGGTCGATCACCGAACGGTCTTTATACCTCAGTAATACTGTTTGCAGGGGAGCATAAATGTTGTTGTTATAATCGCTGATGCCCAGGTCTTCAGAGGTTCCGCCGGCCATCTTCATGCTTTCGAGTATGCCTACAACTTTGAGCCAGATATTCCCGCATTTGATGTATTTCCCCAATGGGTTTTCCGCCGAGAAAAAGCGTGATTTGATAGTTGGCCCGATGATACAGACGGGGCTTCCGTTCTCCATTTGCAGGTTATTGAACATCATACCATCCTGAAGGGGCAGGCTATACACATCGAAAAAGTCCGGGCTTACACCTTTTAAGGTTGCTTTTTTTCTGATCCCGTCCTTGATAATGAATGTTTCATAGGTCACCTCCGGGCTTACCCTGACCACGGTGGGAATGATGTCAGTTATACTTTTGGCATCCTGAAGCGTCAGTCCCGGTGAATATTTTCCTTTTAATGACCTGCTGTCATCACCATCATCACCCTCCGCGGCCGAATTATCCAGGATGGGCGTGATCATGATATTATTAACCCCAACCATTTTGATCTGGTCCAGGATCTCCTGCCGGGCTCCATTTCCAATAGCCATCATGGCAATCACGGCTGCAACACCGAAAATAATACCAAGAGCGGTAAGTATGGAGCGGAACTTGTTTGCCAGTACGGCATCAATGGCAATATTCAGGGTGTGGTAGAATCTGTCCAATTTTCGTAGTTTAATTACCAGGATAACGGCAAAAGGGTCCTGAAAATTTTTATCCCAGCAAATTTAACCAAATTAAATGTATAATAGGAGTATACTTATTTGGATGCGAACAAGGCTGTTTGGTTTAATGCTGAATTCGGAAGTTGCAAAATCTGAAGAAGCATTGTAATAATGAATTAAAATTCAAAACTCAAAACTCAAAACTCAAAATTTAAAATTATTTGTCAAGGTCATAATGTTCCTTTAGCAAAAAATAATACGCCTTCCCAAAGTGATGCTTAAACACATTGTCGCGCGTATTGGGAACGAATTCTTTGTAATATTTTTCCGTAGGGGGAAGGATCACGGGTGTTCCGGCAGGCACATAGTTCATGCTTTGTGCATATTCAGGCTCCTGCATGCCATCCATATAAGTATCGATAAATTTAAACATTTTTACACCCAGGTATTTCAACAGGCGTTTTCTGGCTTTGTCCAGTGAGCGGTCTGTCTTTCTGAAAATAGATTTGACCACCACTTTTTCCATCCATCCCATAGAGCCGGTAAAAGTTTCCATGTCGACAAAGGGGTTCACTTCGCTGAAGTCGTCCAGCACCTGCACTGTGATGGGTGTCTGCGGTACCCAATCCACGGGGTTCACCACCCTGATTGCCCACCCTCCGCGGTTGATGTAATCATAGTCATAGGCATAAAAAAGATTGCCGGGTTTCGGGGCAGCGCTGTTATATGTCTTGAATATGATATCATCCGGCACAAGATCATTTAAATCATAATATAAGTATGAATTGAGCAGAAAAACAATGGCTCCACCCTGGCTGTGGCCCATCAGGATGAATTCCTTCACTCCTTTGCGATGGTACTCATTGATCTTGTCTACGATATCTTCTGCCATGCATGCAAGTCCTGTCAGCCAGCCCGAATGTACGCTGGCCAAAGAGTCGTCGGACAGTTTGTAATGAAACTTTTCGTTTAAGGAAATTTGTATGACGCCTGTAGCAGGCACCATGCCCGCATAAAAGTTCTCCAGCCACGAACTGGTTTTAGCAGTAGTTCCCCGAATCTCCAGAACACCAACTCCATCATCCCTCAGGTAAAGGTCAAATAAGTTATCGAGCGGACCAGCTTTGGATTGATAAACGCGTTTGTAATTTCCCGGGACCGGGACAGCCAGTTTGTCATTATTTGTACTTGAGATATTGTGTGTTAAGCCAAGCAATTCCGCATATTCCCCAGGATCAAATCCGGGCTTCAGCACATTTTGAGCATATGAATTCAATCCTGATATTAAAAGCAGCATGACCAGCAAGCCGGTGTTTCGCAGAATTATTTTCATTGTTCGGGTTTTACTTTTCCAGTGGCGACATTTTTGAAAAGGCTTCCATGACCTTTTTTACATAAGTTTTGGAAACAAGCAGAGAAATACTTTCTTCCGTGTCCAGCTCAAGGTGAAGTCCGTCTTTTTCTTTGCGAATGATATCGACCTTAGCGAGATTGACCATGTATGAACGGTGGCAGCGGATAACGTTGCTGTCACTGAATTGCTCCTCAAAAGCCTTCATCGAATTCCGGACCATGAAATGATGCTGCTTATTCCGGCGGACGTAATGAATAGAAACATAATTATCGGCTGCTTCCAGATAGAGCAGGTCTGCCAGGTGAACAGAAAGGCGTAAGCTTCCTTTTTCATCCTTGAAAGGGATCATGCCACCTTCTCCTTTTTTGGATGTGGTTTCCATCCCTTTCATTTCCTCCAGTCTGGCTGATTTATCCTGCCAGGAAAAGAAAAGCCAGAGAATAGTATATGGTAGAAGAATGATAAGGGAAGTATTCTTAATGCTGGCACTGAAAATGATCATAAAATCACGCTCGTCGGCCAGAATGAACTTCACATAGATGCAATAAACAAAGGCCATCACCAGGATCTCAGAAACGACCCAGAGGGCATAACGCCAGTAGTTAAGTATTTTTTTTCGGCTGTATAAGAACATCATCAGCCTGCTGATGACTACTACCAGCATACCGGTAAGGATCACAAAGCTTGAATAGAGGAACAGGCGGACCCCGCTGAGCTTTAAATAGGAATCGGCACCGAAGGGGGCATAAACATTAATGAATATCAGCGCAAAGATGGCAGTAAACAGCACCAGCCGGATGATGTTTCCCCATCGGTTCAGGTAATCCGGAATGGCTTTTTCATAAAATTGCATGGATGCCTGGCTGGTTTTTTGTTTACTATGTACAAAGGTAACAAATATGACGGTTTTTTATTTCCCTGCAGTGGAATAGAAAAGATAATTTCGCCCCTATATACTGTTTTTTGCCCCCGTATTTACAAATTGGTCACATAAGCATGCCCTGCATACCTATTTTTTGCAAAGGGGCTTTTGATTGCAGAATTTTGCAATTAATATTTGAATTACGATTATGGGCTATACCAGCAATCATAATATATTAGGCAAGGCATTTTCACTGGATAAGGATGCTGAAAGGTTAAAAGGGACAGGCATAGATTACCGTTGTTTTTCTTTTAGTTCTGATTATTCAAAACATCTGCCCGGTCCGGCCACTATGCCGGAAGATGAAAAAGATTTCCTCAGTGCTCTTGCCGACAATCAGATCAGGGAAAACATTGAATTCCGCTATCCGGTTTTTATGCCCGAAGGCTACCGGCAGACCAACAGGGCCATCGTCCTTTTGCATGGCCTGAATGAAAAAAGCTGGGATAAGTATCTTACCTGGGCAAGGGAGTTGGTGCTTCGTACCGGACATGCAGTGATTCTGTTTCCCATCAGTTTTCATATGAACCGTACTCCTTCATCATGGGTCAACCCCAGAAGGATGTCTGGCCTGAGCCACCAGCGTGAAAAAAAATATGACGGTCAGCAATACTCCACATTTGCCAATGCGGCCCTCAGTGAAAGACTCGACAATATGCCTGAGCGCTTTGCCCTTTCAGGCTACCAAAGCATTATGGATCTCCTCAATTTGGTAAATCATATAAGCTCCGGTAAACACCCGGTATTCAAAGAAGATACTGAGATCCACTTCTTTGGGTATTCCATCGGAGCTTTTTTAGCCCAGGTGCTGATGATCGCCAACCCTGAAGGCATCTTTGACAAATCACGTTTTGTACTGTTCGCCGGAGGAACTGTGTTCAGCAGGATGAACGGAATATCCCGTTTAATCATGGATCAACAGGCCTTTGGAAAATTACGTAAGTACTACCTCAACCAGAGTAGTTGGAGAAGACAAACCCTGAAGTCGTACGTTAAGCATATGGAAATAAAAAACATAGCCAGGGCATTTATGGCCATGTTGTCACCGGATTATTTCAGTTCTCTGCGTGGCAGCGTCTTTAACGACTTCAGCGACCGGCTACTGGTTTATGCACTGAAGGATGATGAAGTTTTCCCGGAGGAATATATCATGGAAAATTTCGACGGCTCAGGCGTATGGGTGAACAGGATTGATTTTCCTTATGTATATACGCATGAAACGCCCTTCCCGATAAGTACTGATCCTGAATTATCAAAACAGGTTGATGAAAGCTTCGACCGCATATTTAAGGAAGCAGGACATTTCCTGCGGGATGATCAAAATCACGGTTTTTAAAGATCCCGGAAATATTTTTTATTGAGCTGCCTCGGCCTTTCTGGCGAGCCAAATCCTAAATCCGATAAAGACAAACATAAAGCCGGTCATAGCCAGCGGGGTGATGATCATGAGCCCCTGTGTTGTTTCTCCCTCGAATACTCCCAGGTAAGATGCCATGTAAATGCTGAAGGCAATGATAAGGATTCCACCGAGCACTTCCCATCGCCAGGCGACGAACCACAGAACGACAATAGCCAGCCAGGGCAGGATAGTGGTGAAATTATCGAAGATTGAGCTAATGCCACCCTCATTATTAAAGCCGGTTACAATACCGAAAATAATCCAGAACAGGGTGACTACAAGTAGAGCAGTTCGGGCCACACGCCTGCAATTGTTGACACAATTTTGAACCGCTTCAGGGTAAGTTCTTTGAGCCATGTTAATTTGGTTTGGACTACAAATATATAAAAAACTACATATTTGCTCAGGGGGAGGCTATTCATCCTCATCCACTATGAGGTAGATGTCTTCGTTGTCACGCTTCATCAGGTATTGCTCCCGGCCGAATTTTTGGAGTGTCAAGGTATCCGTCATCAGCTCATAGGTAGCCTGCCGGTCCTTTTCGATCTCGGAGAGATAATACTCCTTTTCCATTTCCAGCTCATGATGCATCCTGTTGAGCCGGATCTGTGCAATGAAATTATTATTATCGAAAAACAACATCCACACCAAAAAAGCGATAATGGTGATCGCATATTTATTATTGAGGCGGTGGAGGAATTTATTCATTAATGCAAAAGTAAGGATTGTCTGTTTGCAATTTCAAGAGCGGGAGAAAAATGTTATAAGCAGGTGTATGTTAATAAAG
>JAOZTN010000105.1:0-9126 GCA_029942245.1 Bacteroidales bacterium
GGTCATATTTAACGGTAAGTGTAAAGCAGAGGGGCCATCAAAGATCATTTAGGGAAAGAGTACTTCGGGCATATAAAGGTCAGTGTGCTCTATGCCGGTTAAAACATGCTGAGTTGCTTGATGCCGCACACATTATTCCTGATAGTGAAGAAGGAGGTGAACCCATAGTATCAAATGGTCTTTCGCTGTGCAAGATCCATCATGCTGCTTTCGATAAACATATTCTCGGCATTACTCCTGATTACACAATCAAATTAAGGGAAGATATTTTACAAGAAGTGGATGGTCCCATGCTCAAATACGGTCTCCAGTCGCTCGAAAATAATAAGATTATCCTCCCTAGTCAATTGGCTGACAGGCCAGATAAAGATAGGCTTGATAGGAGGTACCAGGAGTTTTTGGATGCCTCTTGAAAAAAGCACCTTTACATTTTTTGCCCTTAATAATTTACTCAATAATAAATTGCTGATAGGAACAATGCACTATTCAAAGTCTACATCAGTAACCACAAAATCATACGTTTGCTGATAATGATCCGGTTTGTGCTTGGTTTGTTCAAAGTAGATCTCCCAATTATCATCATCTGCCCAGTTCTTATGAATGGTATCTCCGATTTTGGTAACCAGGAAACCTGAGAACACATCGTAGACAAATTGAGGATCGGAATTGCCCCAGTCTTCGGTGGTGATGGTAATGATCCGGCTGTCTCCGGCTTCTATATTCTCCCAAACGGTATCTGAATTGATACGCAGTTCTGCCCTGACCTTGACCAGGTCTGATGTTGAGTTTTTAACACTCCAAACGCGTTCTGTGCTTCCTTCACAGGAAATGAGCAAAAGCATGATGAAAGGGAGAAACAGTTTATATATAAGCCTGGTGATAGTCATTGAAATAGTTGAATTCTTGTTTGTTTTCTGTTACAAAAGTAGTAGGATTTCAGAGGCTGTATTGCGTGATAAAATCCTAATAATTCATTAAACTTACATATCAAGATTATATTGTGTGTATAGTTCCATTGTTGTTAATTCGAGGGCAAGCAGGTTGCCGTATCCTTTTCGTCCTACCATATAGACTCCGTTATCCAGGTCAAGGTGTCCGAAATTCTCCGGATTATCACGCATCATGAATATTTCCTCCAAAGGCACGGATACATGACCATGTACCAATATCCTTCCGCCTATCTTTTCAGGCCTGGGATCGAAATCACGCTGCCAGAGCATCGAATATTCATCTTCCAGCGGATTGTCGAGGCTATAGTCGAGGCCGGCATGCACCAGGAGGTATTTTTCAAGTTCACGATATGTGGGCTGCTGATCCATCCAGTCGATATACTTCTGCGGCATATCGTTCAGGTCTCTCAGCCCGAAGCTCTCCATCGTCTCTTTACCACCGTACTGCCTCCAGGCAGCCTTGGATACATTCTTCTGACGTATGCCCAGGAAATTTTTCTTCCGGCCACGCTCCTCAGCGCAGGCCACCACACAACTTTCCTCATGATTGCCCTTGATAAGATGAATTTTAAATCCCTCTTCCTGCAAATTCATAATAAAGTCGATCACACCTTTTGAATCCGGCCCCCGGTCGATATAGTCTCCCAGGAAATAGATCTCATCCTCCTTCGCAGGATTGACGTAATATTCAAACAGGGCACGCAGGGTTTTGCTGCAGCCGTGAATGTCGGGAATTACCCAGGATTTATTCATAATAAGTATGGTATGGGGGACGCGATTCGCGGTGCATGGCAGTCCTCCCCGGACCCCGTACCGCGTACCGCGTACCTTTATTTTTTCTTTGCTTGATTGGCTACCTGATCCATCAGCTTTTTGATCTCCTCCGGGTCACCGATAAAATAGTCTTTCACGTAGTTCATATCTTCATCAAACTCGAAGATATAGGGGATCCCGGTGGGGATGTTGAACTTAAGGATCTCTTCTTCGCTCATATTCTTGAGGTATTTGACTACTGCCCGGAGGCTGTTGCCATGGGCTGCCACAAGCACCTCTCCCTTTTCTTTGAGCGTGGGTTTTATCTCCTCATTCCAGTATGGCACCATGCGCTCGATCACTTCCTTTAAGGATTCTGTGCGAGGGATGTCCTTATCATCGAGCTCGGCATAGCGGGGATCGAAGGTTGCATTTAGTGGATTGTCGTCCTCAATGGGTGGAGGGGGAACGTCGAAGCTCCTGCGCCAGAGCAATACCTGCTCGTCGCCGTACTTGTCGGCTGTCTCCGCCTTATTCAGGCCCTGCAGCATGCCGTAATGCTTCTCGTTGAGGCGCCAGCTGCGATATACGGGGATCCACATCAGGTCCATGCGTTCAAGTGCCAGCCAGAGGGTTTTGATGGCCCTGGTAAGGTATGATGTATAGGCTACTTTGGGCATAAACCCGTTTTCCTGAAGCACCAAACCGGCCTGCTTAGCCTCTTCTACTCCCTGCTCAGAAAGGCCAACGTCTTTCCATCCTGTAAAACGGTTTTCTTTGTTCCATTCACTCTGTCCGTGGCGTAATAATATGAGTTTGTACATGTCTGTTCTTTTTTGCAAAGATAAAATAAAATATAGGTCGGTGTGTGGTATGCGTATGGGGCACACTGATATTTTTCAGACCACATACCACAAACCACAGACCACAAACCACAGACCGAAATATAATAGTGAAGTTTGCTATCTTTACAAGCGCTAATAAACACCATCTCTGCATGAATAATTTCAATAAGCTCAACAACATCATCGGCTGGATCATTTTCTTACTGGCATCGATGGTTTATATCATTACTTCCGAGCCTACAGCCAGTTTCTGGGACTGTGGTGAGTATATTGCCACAGCATATAAGTTGCAGGTAGGGCACCCACCGGGGGCTCCGCTTTTTCAGATGCTGGGCCGCTTCTTTTCCCTCTTCGCCTTTGGCGACACCTCCCAGGTGGCGCGCATGGTGAACACTATGTCGGCGCTGTCATCCTCCTTTACCATCCTATTCCTATACTGGAGTATCGTGATGCTGGCCAGGAAGTTTTACGAAAAAACTCAGGAACTGAACCGCGGACAGATGTTTGCCATCTTCGGTGCAGGGATCATCGGCTCCCTGGCCTTTACCTTTTCAGATTCATTCTGGTTCAGCGCCGTTGAAGGCGAAGTATATGCCATGTCATCATTTTTCACGGCCATCGTCTTTTGGGCCATCCTTAAGTGGGATCGCGTGGCGGACCAATCGCATTCCGACCGCTGGCTCATTCTTATCGCTTACCTCATGGGCCTTTCCATCGGGGTCCACCTCCTCAACCTGCTTGCCATCCCTGCCATCACCCTGGTATACTATTACAAAAGGTTTACCCCTTCCCGTAAAGGCGCCATCATCGCCTTCGGCATGAGTATCGTGATCCTCTCGGCAGTAATGTACGGCATCATCCCCGAGGTAGTTAAGCTCTTTGCCTCTACCGAGCTCATGTTTGTGAATTCCTTCGGCATGCCCTTCCACCTGGGAACAGTATTCTTTACCCTGCTGCTAATTGGTCTTCTGGTAGCCGGTATACTTTATAACCGCCGTAAGATACCATCCATGCTGATTCTTGTATATGTGCTGGGTGGCATCATGGCCCTGCTTATCCTCCTTGGATCATCATCAGCAGGCTCCTTCATTATGCGCTTGCTCGTGATTGGAGCAGTGGTAGCCATGTTCTGGTATACCCGCACCAGGGGAGCCATGCAGAACACCATCCTGCTCTCGATCATATTTATACTTATCGGGTATTCAAGCTTTGTGATGCTGATTATCCGCTCCAATGCGGCCACACCTATCAACGAGAACAGCCCTAAGGATGCCATCAGCCTCCTGTCGTACCTCAACCGTGAGCAATATGGCACCTGGCCCAAATTTTACGGACAATATTACAATGCCCCTACCACCGGCCGTGAGGACGGAAACCCTGTATACCGCCGCAACAACAAGGAAGGTAAATATGTGGTCATTGATGAGAACAAGGGTACCCTCCCTGTTTATGATCCCAATTATCTGACCATCTTCCCAAGGATGTGGAACAATACCGAACAGCGCTATATCAACGATTACAAAAGCTGGGCGGGCATCACCAATGACCCGGAAAACCAGAAGATCCCCACCTTCGGGCAGAACCTGAAATATTTCTTCCGCTACCAGATCGGCCATATGTACTGGCGCTACCTCATGTGGAATTTTG
This sequence comes from Bacteroidales bacterium, assembly GCA_029942245.1. Classification (GTDB taxonomy): domain Bacteria; phylum Bacteroidota; class Bacteroidia; order Bacteroidales; family B18-G4; genus B18-G4. The sequence continues at coordinate 4,196 of JAOZTN010000105.1, forward strand.
CAGGCCGGCAGAACGACCTGCAGGGACGTTATGGCGACCTCATCCATGGCAACTGGATTAGCGGGATCACCTTCCTGGATGAAGCCCGGCTGGGTCCGCAAACCAATCTGCCCTCCGACTTCGATAACAAGGCCCATAACAAGTTTTATTTTCTTCCTTTCATCCTGGGTGTCCTTGGATTGGTTTTCCATTTCCGGCGCCGTTCAAGGGATGCATGGGTGGTGAACCTGCTTTTTCTTATGACAGGGCTGGCCATCGTATTCTATCTGAACCAGCATTCACCTCAGCCAAGAGAAAGGGACTATGCTTTTGCTGCTTCTTTCTATGCCTTTGCTATATGGATTGGTATAGGTGTACTGGCGCTCTATGAGCAACTGAAAAAATTTATCAGCGGGCAGCAGGCGGCCATCGCCTCTACTGCTGTTTGTATGATCGTTCCAATAATCATGGTAGCCCAGGGTTGGGACGACCACGACAGATCAGGAAGATATACTGCCCTGGAGATGGCCAAGAACTACCTGAATTCCTGCGCCCCCGATGCGGTACTGTTCACCAATGGTGATAACGATACCTTCCCTCTCTGGTATGCACAGGAGGTAGAAGGTATACGAACCGATGTGCGGGTATGTAACCTCAGCCTGCTGAACGGCGACTGGTATGTAGACCAGATGGTTCGTAAGGCTTACGACTCTGAACCCATGAAGATCTCCCTCAGCGTTGAACAATACCAGCAGGGTACGCGTGATGTGGTCTACCTCATTGAGAACGATAACATCAAAGACTTTGTGGATGTAAAGGCCTTGTTTGATATCATCCAGCAGGATGAAAGCAAGCTTCAGTTTACCCGCGACGGCGTAACCATTGACTACTTCCCTACCAAGAAGTTCATGCTTGCTGCCGACTCAGCTACAGTTATGAATAGCGGTACTGTAAGGTCTGAAATGGTTGACAAGATCGCACCCATCACATGGACAATCGATCGTTGGGGACTGCAGCGAAACAATGTGATCCTGCTCGACTTCCTGGCACAAAACAATTGGAAGCGCCCTGTATATTTTGCTACGACTACAGGCAATGATTCTTATATCGGCTTGAAAAACTACTTCCAGGTGGAAGGAATGGCCTACAGGCTGATACCCATAAAAACACCTTCACGTGGACAGGATCTTGGAAGGATCGATACTGACATCCTCTTCGATAACCTGGTGAATAAATTCGGATCAGGTATGGAGAATCCGGATGTATATCTTACCGAGGACAACCTCCGCATGTCGATGAGCCTCCGAAATATTTACGGAAGACTGGCATTGGAGCTGATCAAAGAAGGAAAGAACGATTCAGCTGTGATCGTCTGTGACAAGATCATGGAATTGGTTCCACCTGAGAGCATTCCATACAACTATTTCATCCTAGGAATCGCCAATGCATACCTGCAGGCCGGTGAAGAGGAAAAAGGTATGAAAATACTCGAAGGCATGTATACCCTAAGCGAAGAAAACCTGGACTATTTCTTCCGTTTCGAAGGGAACAAAGCACTGATGGTCGATGACATGCGAAAACATTATCTGTCGATGACCCATGAGGTGAAAGAGACTGCCAGTAAGAATGGACAAACAGAACTGGCCAATAAGGCTGAGCAGCTGTTCAACGATTATTACGACATCTATGTCGGGCAGGTGGGATACCAATAGGAGACTGTGCTATTCAATACACCATACTGGCTCAGGCTGCTGGGCGGTAAAGGGCTCATGTGGGATGCCCCTGCTGAAGGAAAAAGTCTGTATGTTACTTTCGACGATGGACCCGACCCGGAAACTACGCCACTCATCCTTGATATGCTGAATAGCTTTGACGCAAAAGCAAGCTTCTTCTGTGTGGGGGAGAATGTATCAAAACACCCCGAAACGTTCCAAAGTATGCTGGATGCCGGACATGCGGTGGGAAATCATGCCTACAACCACCTCAAAGGATGGGAAACAGATACCAAAACATATGTCGAAAACGTGCAAAAATGTGCTGAGCTGGTAAACAGCAGGATATTCCGCCCACCTTACGGCAAGATGAAACCTTCCCAGCAACGAATCCTGCGTAAACAGTTCCAACTTATTATGTGGACAGTGCTCAGTCGCGACTATGATCCAAAAATAAGTGCGATAAGCTGCCTAGAGAACAGCTGGAAATACACACGCCCGGGAGCCATTGTACTTTTTCATGATCATAAGAAGACTATTGATAAGCTAAAAATCGTTTTACCTGAGTATTTAAGAAGAGCAAAAGAAAGCGGATATCTCTTTCAGGCTTTAGGCGAAGGGCATTAGCAATGGGTAATAATAATTATATTTGTGTAATGTTAAAACAAGCAATAAGACTGACACTTGCAGGCACCCTGCTTTTAATGTGTACTTATTGTGCAAATATGCGTCCTCCAACCGGTGGGCCAAAGGATGCATATGCTCCCATAGTATTAGCATCGGAACCTCCCAACTACACCATAAATTTCGATGCTGATAAGATCGAACTGAAGTTCAATGAATTTGTTGCAGTTTCGGATGTGATCACAGAAGTTTTCATCTCCCCTCCCCTGCAAAATACCCCTGAGGTCAAGACCCGCGGGAAATCGGTGATCATATACCTTGAAGAGGAGTTGCAGGACAGTACCACCTATTCCATCTTCTTCGGTAAATCTATCAAGGATATTACGGAGGGCAATCCTATCGAAAATTATAACTATGTGTTTTCGACCGGCGACAAGATCGATTCCCTTTCGGTGATTGGGGAAGTGATCAATGCATTTGATCTTAAGCCCCGTGAGGATGTGCTGGTGATGTTGTACGAAGATGATAATGACAGCATCCCCTTCGACAGTCTTCCATTCATGGTGAAGCCATCATACCTCACCCGAACCAACACTGCCGGGTTTTTTCTCATCAACAACCTGCGTGGAGGTGACTATATGATGTTTACCCTGGCTGATATTAACCTGAGTGCCACCTACGATGGAGGAGATGAGGAGGTCGGCTTTCTCGATAGCCTGATCAGCCCTGTGTATTATGCCCAGGAAACCGTCGATACCACTTTATTGGATTCCCTGGGTATCAGCCTGCAAGACACCCTGGCCAGTCTTCTCATCGATAGTTTACTGGTAGCTGATACCTTGTCGGCAGATACCGTGGATGAAGGCTTTTACACCCTTTTTATGTTCCATGAGGTCCCTGATACGATCCAAAAACTGCTGGGGGCCGATAAACCCCGGAGACAGGTACTGCGTTTCATCTTTCGCTATCCGGCAGATGATGTGATGATCACACCATTGACTCCGGTCCCTAATGAGTGGATGCATGAAGAATGGAACAAAGGCAAAGACACCCTTCGCTATTATATTTTAAGTGATAAGCTGGACACCATCAGCCTTCGAATATGGCAGGACACCACCGTCTTTGATACGGTATCCTATTCCCTTGTAGAGAAAGAGATTCCTCAACGGAAGAAAGACATGGAAGAAGCACAGATACTGAGAATGTTTACGAACATATCAAACCCCTTCCCCTATCAGGATACACTCAAGCTGAAAACGGGATACCCTTTCCGCGCTGTAGATTTTTCTCGTTTTGTATTAACAGCCGCAGAGGATACAATTGAAGCTTCCTTCGAAATCTATGATCCCGCGGCGCGGATGATCAGGCTCAACCACAAGTTTAAAGAACAAACCTTGTATACTCTTTTCTTCCCCGATTCGGTCCTGTTCGATATCATGGGAAAGAGCAATGACAGCATCGAATTTCGCTTTAATACCAACAGCTACGAAGACTATGGTTTGTATGTCATCCACGCCGTGAATTCCTCTCAATATGACCAGATTGCCATACAGCTCATGACAGAAAATGAAAAGCTCATCAGGCAAAATATTATCCGGCAGGAGGAAACCATTAGCTGGGACCTTCTTAAACCTGGAAAGTATATTATCAAAGCCTTTGCCGACCTCAACCATAACCGGGTTTGGGATACCGGTGATTACCTGGAAAGAAGACAGCCAGAGCCCGTAGTATTTTTCCCCGGTGCGATCGAGGTCAGGGCAGGTTGGAGCTTTGAAGAAGACTGGTCAGTAGAGTTCAAATAGATTTAATACAAAGAATTTACATATTTATTTGCATGAGATGTTAATTTGTATTATTTTTGCTTCAAATTAATCTTAAATGGAAAAAGTTGTGCTGGAAGTTAACAAGTTAGAGATGGCAGCAAGCAAGCTGAGAGCTATTGCCCATCCAATGAGAATTGCGATTATTGAATTGCTGAACGAGAAACCTAAGATGAGTGTGACCGAAATTTACAGGAAGTTGAACATTGAGCAAGCTTCTGCTTCACATCACCTCAATATCCTCAAAAATAAAGGCGTCCTCCAATCAAAAAGGGACGGAAAAAAGATCTTTTATTCACTGAAAAGTAAATCACTGAAAGAGATCATTGATTGCATCAATCGTTGCAACGCTGAATAAGCTTTAGAGGATTCACAAAATTATTGCCGGATCATTACCTGCCCATGAGGCTGTAATGGTTCGGTTTTTTTTATGGTTTTGGTCCCGCTAGCTATCCTTTAGATTCGCAAACTGAGAAAATGATTAGTTTAGTTTAAACTAGACAAACCGAAAAAGAGAATGGGTGAACTATCGATAGCTATAAAAATTGAGTTTTATGTCAACTCCGTCAAGTATTTTTCCAATTTTGATTGCATTAATATAGAATATTAGCCTGCAAAGTAAAACCCTCATAATTAATAAGTTACAATTCTTCCTATTATGGTCCCAACAGAATCATATAAAATATCTATGTCTTTGATATTTAGTGTCATATGTTTTGTAATAAGAAAATTCACTACGAAATTAGACCTAAAATGTTTGACACTAAAAAATGTTGAGTTATTAGAGGTGTAAATG
>JAOZTN010000106.1:0-9119 GCA_029942245.1 Bacteroidales bacterium
TTAAGGGCGACAGAGAATGGACTATAGATGCATTTCATCCGTATGAGGGTGATTTCTGTGCACGCTCGGGTGCGATCACCCATAGCCAGGAATCATCCATGATGCTGGACATAGAGGTCCTGCAGAATGGTGATATCAGCTTTTACAGAATGGTTAGTTGTGAAGATGACAATAGTAATAATAACTATGATTATCTCGCTTTCTATATCGACGATGTGGAGCAGGCACGCTGGGACAGCATCACCTCATGGGAAGAAGTAAGCTTCCCAATTTCATCCGGCTACCACAGAGTGGAATGGAAATACACTAAAGACGGTTCAGAAAGTGTGGGCCTGGATGCAGCCTTTATCGATTATATCAGCTTTCCCGGATGCCTTGATATGAACCCGCATTTAAGCTTCGATCCTGTGGAATTCGATAAGGGAATGAAGCCCAATGAACAGGACACAGATACATTGCTGATAAACAATATGGCAGAAGGAGAACTGGAATATTCCATCATCATTGCTTCCCTCACCGATTCGAAGTCAGGCGGTGGAAGCAGGAGCATTGATGGGTCATACCTGGAATGCGATCAAACGGAATTCTTCGCCGGAGAGCCATTCACCTGGTCCTTCACGCTATATAATGCAAGCGATGATAACGAATGGCTGACCGACCTGGCCATACAACTACCGGATGGCATCGAATCTCAGACAGCTACCAACTTCACAGGAGGCAGCAATGGCGATCTCGGATTTACCGGATCATTTGGCAACGGTTCATTAATGAACTGGCATGGTGAAGATGGAAACGGCTGGGGCGTAGTCAAAGGCGGAGAATATGCCCAGGGAGAGATCAGCGGACTTATCGACAATACCTTTTCGGGCGATGCCACTTTAAGCTATTCAATCACCGGCGATCAATTTGGCAGTGAACCGCATTATGTAGAAGGAAACCTCGTATTGACCAATCTGGGAGGAAACGTACCCTGGCTTTCATGCGATATATATGAAGGCAATATCACCGGATCAGGACAGCAAGCAATTATGGTGACCTTCAATACCGATGGAATGGCAGATGGCGACTACTACTGCAAGCTGATTATAAGAGATAATTTCCAGCATGAGACCATCATCCCGGTACACCTGCTGGTAGATACTTACCTCGGCATAGAAGATTTCATCAGCTCCAATACCGGAGTGGAAGTCTTCCCGAATCCCTTTTCCAATACCACAAATATCCAACTGAGCCTTGCTAGTGAAGAAGAGGTCAGCATACGTGTAAGCGACCTTGAAGGGAGGACGGTTTCAGTAATAACAGACGGACAGCTGCTCCCTGCCGGGAAGCACAGTTTCACCTGGGATGTGAAAGATGGGTCATCTGTTGACAATGGCATGTATTTCATCATCGTTGAGCGTGGGGCCGAACGGACTGTGAATAAGGTGATCAGGTACGAATAGCAGGATATGAGACTCACCTTAGCCATAGTAGCATTTGTTTTTAGCATGCAGGGCATGTTGGCACAGGGGAATTATGTTCATGAAGCACCCTCACTTAATCAGTATGACTCCCTTATGCTGGCTAATCTCCCCGAAATAAGTGCCATAGCGGTATTAAAAAGCAGCGATCTCCCATATTATCTCGACAATTCGAGGCTGGCATATTACCGGCCCATTTATCAGCAGATCAGCAATGAATGCGGACAGGTGAGCGGGGTCGCCTATAATTTCACTTACGAGATCAACAGGCTTCGCGATCTTCCCGCCAACGAAGAGGCCAACCAGTACCCACCCCATTTTACCTTTAATTTCATGAGTGGCGGAGCAGGATGGTTTGGGGTAAGCTACTTTCACAGCTTCGAGATACTGAAGGCGCTCGGATGCCCCAACGTGGAAACCTATGGCGGCATGGCGGCCGGAGGGAACAGCAGATGGATGAGCGGATATGAGGATTACCTCAGCGCAATGAGCAACCGCATCAGGGAAGTATACCAGATACCAGTGGATACAGAAGAGGGGCTTATGACCCTTAAACAATGGCTTCATAATCATCTGGATGGTTCCGATGTTGGTGGTGTGGCGTCCTTTTATGCCAATTCTCCATGGAATATGAAAACCCTGCCGGAAGGCAGCCCCGAAGAAGGGAAAAAGGTGATAACATATTGGGCCGGAAACCCTACCCACGCCATGACGATCAGCGGATATAATGATTCCATACGCTATGACTACAACCAGGACGGCTTGTACACGAACAATCTGGACATCAATGGCGATGGCGTTTTAAACATGAAAGACTGGGAGATCGGCGGGCTGATCTTTGCCGATGGCTGGCAGGGTGGGATTAATTTCGGCGACAGCGGCCGCTGCTATATGATGTACAAGACCCTGGCAGATAAGCTGTACGAAGGCGGCATATGGAATAATGCAGTTCACATACTCGATGTGAAATCGATCGAGAAGCCCGGGCTTACAGCAAAAATAAAGATGACCTACAACAGGCGAATGATGCTCCGAATCAAATGCGGTGTTTCCTCGTCTGCTAATGATACCCTGCCCGAACATAGCATTAGCTTCCCGGTATTTAACTTCCAGGGAGGCAACAACTATATGCAAGGTGGCTGGGAACTGGAAGAAAATAAGACCATAGAATTCGGACTTGATATCACAGCCCTCCTGGGCCTTTTAAACCCCGACAGCTCCAAACAATTTTTCCTGATCATCGAGGAACGCGACCCTTACAGCCAGGGTACAGGCCATATTGAGCATTTTTCGGTGATCGATCACAGCGGGACCTATCCGCAAGAATATTCCTGTACTGAAGATTCTATTCCTATCCTTGATAATGGCCTCACCTATGCCTCCCTCCTTTTCGAAGATGAGTTGGAGGTCATGGCAATCACTACCTCTGAACTTCCGGCAGCTGTGGTCGGTGAAGCATACAATTATCAACTTGAATCGGCCGGCGGCAACGCACCCCATAAGTGGAGCATGAGAAGCGCAACACAGGAATCCGTGATACAGGCGGAGATCGACACAACGGGTACATTCGTTGAACCCGACTATTACAATTACGGGAACTATGCGCATACCCTGCCATTCAGCTTTCCTTTCTATGGCACCCTGGTCGACACCATCTACATTCATCCCAAAGGGCTTGTCATGTTCGAAAATACCAATTACCCCTGGCCATACCTGAGAGACCCTGAACTATTGATAAGAAATACCAGGTGCATAGCGCCATGTTTGAGCAAGTACATGACCATACTCCCCGATTCGGGACATGGGATATGGCTTAGTGAAGATGCAGAAATGCTTCGTATTCGCTGGAAAGGCATAGTCGATGATCCATTTAATGCTTTTCCGATTGAATTCGGGCTGAACATGCATGCGGATGGAAAAGTTGACTTCATTTTCGGTAGTGAAATGGCGGGACATCAATCGATCTGGTCATGCGGTTTTTCGAAAGGTGATAATCTGAATTATTATATCCCCGCTATCGCCGAAAGCATGCTGATCAATGAAGGCGATGCCATTGAACTGCAAAATATTCCTTTGCCGGAAGAGATGCAAATCACTGAAGACGGGCTGTTTTCAGGTACGCCAGAACAATATTACAAAGAGGTGACACTGGGTTTCTGCCTTGAGGATGATGACGGATGCAAGGCATACCGCAACATAAAATTCTCTGCCACGGAACTGGACATCGACGAAAAGGAATTCTCAGACCAGAGCATCCACACATATCCAAATCCTTTCCGAAACAGCATTACTGTGTTGCTCACCCATCCTTCCGGACAGCCACTAACTTGTATGGTATATGACATCAAGGGAACACTGATAAACACTATCCTTGAAAAAGAAAGCTTGAATGAAGGTGACATGATTCAGTGGGATGGTAGGAATGAAGCCGGAAAAACTTGTCCACCGGGAGTCTATTTCATCAGGCTTATAGCAAAAGATCAGGCAGTCAGCAGCAAGGTAATTTTCACTGGCAATTAGCATGCCTTCATATTGGCAAAAAGTTTAATTTTGTTCCTTTACCAAGCCAAGATCATGGAAGAAATATAAATCCCATTTATGGTTTTTAGCAGCAGCTTATTCTTATTATATTTCTTGCCGGTCTTTTTGATCGTTTATTACCTGCTGCCCAGGGTTGCAAAAAACCCTTTTGCGCTGCTGGCCAGTATTTTCTTCTACGCCTGGGGCGCACCCACATTTGTATTTGTGGTACTGGGTTCCATCATCCTCGACTTTTATATCGTAAAACTGATGGACCGCAGGTCAGGGAAGATCAAAGGCTGGCTGCTGGCCGGCTCCATGGCCTTGAACATAGGCCTGCTATTATACTTTAAATACGCCAACTTCTTTGTAGAAAATATCACTGAAGTCCTGACCTATTTTGGTATGAATGCCGTGCACTGGACCCGGATAGCCTTGCCTATAGGGATCTCCTTTTTCACTTTTCAGAAGATCACCTATGCCGTTGATGTGTATCGCAAAGTACATGCGCCTCTCAAGTTGGTATCCGACTATGCATTGTACATATTGATGTTCCCGCAATTAATTGCCGGTCCTATCGTCAGGTATAACGAGATCGCTGACCAGCTTGTCGACCGCAGTAAGAATGAAAATTTCGACAACCGCCTTACCGGTTTCTTCCGTTTTGTGGTCGGGCTCTCAAAAAAAGTACTTATCGCGAATGTGCTTGGTGAGGAAGTAGACAGGATCTTTGAGCTGGGAGGTGGATCTATCGACAGCATGACTGCGTGGTATGGTATCATTGCATACAGTTTCCAGATCTATTTCGACTTTTCGGGTTATTCCGATATGGCCATTGGGATCGGCCGCATGATCGGCTTCCGCTTTCCCGAGAACTTCAACAACCCCTATATCTCCCAGAGCATATCAGAATTCTGGCGCAGGTGGCACATGACCCTGGGCCGTTTTATGAAAGATTACCTCTACATCCCCCTGGGAGGAAACAAGGTGTCGAACGGAAGGATGTATTTCAACCTCTGGGTGGTGTTCCTGATCTCCGGCTTCTGGCATGGTGCCGCCTGGAATTTCGTGATCTGGGGCGCCTTTCACGGCCTGTTCCTGATCGCTGACAGGATCTTCCTGCTAAAGGTGTATAAAACAATCGGAAAGGTGCCAAGCATCATTATCACCTATATCATTGTACTCATCAGCTGGGTATTCTTCAGGGCTGAAACCCTGCCGGATGCTATCAGCTACATCGATAGTATGTTTTCCTTCACCGCCCCGGGCGACGGCATCAGCTTTGATTCTAAATTCTACACCATCCTGATCATTGCCATCTTCTTCTCCTTCTGGGGAGGATTTAAATCCATTGAAAGGTGGCAGGAGCGGCTTTTTGCTGAAAAGCAGACCAACAGGAGCATCTACCTGATGGTAGCCTTCAGCATACTCTTCTTTGTGATCAGCCTCAGCGCGATCACCTCATCAGGGTTTAATCCATTCATATACTTCAGGTTTTAAGCATGGGTATACGGATAAAACATATCGCCTTCGCAATCATCCTGGCCATTCTTTGTCTGCCAGCCCTGCAACGCATATTTCATGTTTTTCCTGAAAAGGGACTCGATGGCGACTGGGCCAAATTGCCCATGCCGGAATTCAGCGATTCAGCTTTTCTTGCCGGTGACTTTCAAAAGGTCTTTGACCCCTGGATGGAAGAAAACATTGGATTTCACAACAGCCTTGTGAGGATCAACAACCAGCTGGATTATTCCCTATTCCTTAAGCCTAATGCAGAAGGCCTGGTACGTGGACGGAACGGACAACTTTTTGAGGCTGCTTATCTCAGGGCCTGGACAGGGGAAGATTTTGTAGGGGAAGAATTGCTCGACCTGAAACTAAGACAGTTCAGGTTCCTGCAGAAGCACCTGAAAGCGAATTTCGATACCGATCTTCTGTTCATACTGGAACCGGATAAGGCTTCGGTCTATCCGGAGGATGTACCGGAAGGCTATAAGAAAGCAGCGGAAGGAAAGAGCAATTATGATTATATGCGTGTCAGGGCAAAAGAGCTGGGCATCAACCTGATAGATTTTAATGCCTGGTTTCAACAGATCAAAGACACTATTGACTATCCGATCTTCCCCTTGCAGGGTACACACTGGAGTGAGTTTGCCATGTGGTATGCTGCGGATTCGTTGATAAGCTATATAGAAGCGATCAGGGAAATAGACCTGCCGGAAGTAGTAAAAGACAGCATGGAATACAGTATGGAGCTACGCTCGACCGATTATGATGAAGGGGTAACATTGAATCTGCTGTTCGAACTGGAGCATGGAGAGATGCCATATCCGGCATATCATTTCAGGGAAGACTCTACACATACAAAGCCCAATGTGCTGGCTATTGCCGACAGCTACTACTGGAATATCTATAATGCCCATATCCCTGAGAATCTCTTCAGCAAGCCTGCATTCTGGTATTTTTACAAAAAAGCATATCCCGAATCCTATCACAGGGTCACCTCGGTAAAAAATCTTAACATCCGGGCGGAAGTAGAGAAGCAGGATGTGATCTTGTTCGGTACCACCGCACGCTTTCACCATATGATCGACCGGGGCTTTGTTGATGACCTGATGGGATTTTACGGCCTTCCGCAAAGCAGAAATGAGCTAACGCGCATCAAGACCGGCATATTGAATGACCTTGAATGGTTTGCATGGCTTATAGAAGAATCAGAGAAAAAGGACATCACTCTGGCTGAAGCTATCGACGGGCATGCACATCATTTATTTATGACATCCAGGCCCGAAACTTATTATGGTGCCTACGGGCCTGAGCCCATCATTACTAATATCCTGACAAACGAACGATGGTACAGCAATATCGTAAAAAGCGCAGCAGAAAAAGGTATCAGCGTGGAAGAGCGCATGATGGGTGAAGCCAGGTGGATACTGGGCAATAAGCATCCTGAGGCGCTGGCAAAATACGATCGCGTACAGCAGATCATGGTCAATATCCGTTCCGATGAAAAGTGGTACCGATATGTGACAGCAAAAGCAGGCCGGTACTATATGACCGAAGAGGAAATGGTGCGGGCGGAAGCGGAGTATGTTTTTTCGCAAGAGCGAAAAAACATTGAGTGATTGGATGATGTAGCGATTGGGCGATGTAGCGATTGAACGATGTAGTGATTGGGCGATTGGGCGATTTCAAAGTTGATAAGTTAAAATTATCAGCGTTGGATAAGGGTTTTGGGAATTTGATATATTTACAGCAGGGAACAGGGGAATAGAGAACATCCCTTCGTCTTTCAGACTTACGCTTGCGCTGAAGCTTCAGCGTAGGCGCACGGGTTGCAAAGCAAGGAATAAGAATATTGAAATACTTTGCAGATGCTCAATAACCAATCCGTTTTCGATTTTCTTGTTCTATATCCTGCATATTTTTATCCAGCAAAAAATTGATTGCTTCATAAATATCCTTGAAGCGTTTATTATACTTACTTTCCAGTTCATGGAGTTTTTTAGTTAGATCTTCGTGTGATAATGCATATTGCCTTAGAAAAACAAATGCCCTCATGATCGCAATGTTTACCTGGAGGGCCTTTTTACTTTTAAGCACGCTTGATAGCATTGCTACCCCTTGTTCTGTAAAAGCGAATGGAAGAGCAGGGCTAAACTTTATGTTATTCGGGAGCTTATCACAAATTGTGATAAGCTCCTGCCATTCGGGCTTGGTTAATTGAAACATAAAGTCCTCTGGGAAACGATCAATGTTCCTTTTAACAGCTTGCTTAAGTGCCCTATTTTCAACTTTATACATGTTTGATAGATCAAAATCGAGCATTACATTAAATCCCCGTATTTCAAAAATTTTAGATTTTATCTCAGGTACTAACATATCACAAAATGGTATCTTGTTCTATAATATTAATACTGCAAAATTGAAAATGTCACACCTTATTGATTAGATTTATTCAATCCAGCTGTAATGCGTTGGAGGGCTTTCTCCCTTCTTCTGTTCGCCTTCGTCAAGACTTTTGCGAGCGATTGAACGATATTCGGAAGCCTTCGCTCAATCTGATAAATCGAGTAATCGTGCAATCATGGCCCTTTCTCCTCACCCATCCTTTGTCGATCCCTACACCAAGTCCATTAAGTTAAAATTGTCATCCTGACGACTGTGCTCACCGAAGCTTTCCGCGAGCGCTAACCGCGTGTCGCCATAGCTTTAGCGGTAGCACAAGCTACTCAGCGGAGGCGCTAGCGAAGGTGAGGAAAAGGAGGAAGGATTTATTAGCTATATCCACAAAGCAGGCAGGATGCACCTATTTACTCACTTTAACCGGAGATGGGATGCTTTTGCTTGCTTAGTGCTACCCGAAGATTATCCTTCTCCGCCTTCGCCAGAGCTTCGGCGCATCAGGATGACAATTTTTATCTACAGGCCTTGTAGTGCCCCCCCTGGATAATATTATACCATAAAAATAAGGATAATTGTCCGTAAATATGTCCGTACAAAAATGAAAAAGCATCATATTCCATTGAATTACAAGGCTTTCGCGATAATGCTGGCGGACTGGACCCGCGAGTTCTCGGGGCGAGCGGGACTCGAACCCGTCCCGAGTGCTCAGGATGGCAGGCCGGTATTATATGACCGAGGAGGAGATGGTACGGGCGGAAGCGGAGTATGTTTTTTCGCAAGAGCGAAAAAACATTGAGTGATTGGATGATGTAGCGATTGGGCGATTTCAAAGTTGATAAGTCAAAATTGTCATTCAGAGGAGCCCTGCAAAGCGGGCGACGAAGAATGCATATCAAAATGTAGACCGCTATCAGGTACATCCTGCCGGCGAATTGCAAAATGTTGGCAGGTTCTTCCGAACATGGCATCAACTATCGAATTTCTTCCTTCCTCACTTCGTTCGTCAGGATGACAATTTTTATCTACAGGTCTTGTAGTGAAATCCCCCTGGTTAATATTATACCATTAAAATAAGGATAATTGTCCGTAAATATGTCCGTATAAAGATGAAAAAGCCTCATAATTCATTGAATTACAAGGCTTTTAAGATAATGCTGGCGGACTGGACGGGACTCGAACCCGCGACCTCCGGCGTGACAGGCCGGCATTCTAACCAAACTGAACTACCAGTCC
>JAOZTN010000107.1:0-7593 GCA_029942245.1 Bacteroidales bacterium
GTGAGCATGATAGGGGTGCCGTTCCGGATCTACGAACGCATGGCCTACAACAAAAAGGCTGCTAAGGTAGAACTGCAGGAACCGCCTGTATTCATCCTCGGACACTGGCGCAGCGGCACCACACACCTGCATAACCTCCTTTGCCAGGACCCGCTGGCATCATACGTAACCACATACCAGAGCGTATTCCCCGATCAGGCACTGGCCGCGGGATCGAAGTTTATCTTCAAAAACATTATGAAGATGATCATGCCACTGAAGAGGGCGGGCGACAACATTAATCTGAGCATCGACTACCCGCAGGAAGAAGAATTTACCCTGGGTGCTTGCATCCCGGCATGTTTCTATTACTTCTGGTACTTTCCGGAGAAGATCAAAGAGTATTATGATGAGTTCCTGAACTTTGAGGCCAGCGATCCCAAACTCAAACAGGAGTTCATGGATAACTACTGCCGTGTGATCAACAAGTCGATGCTGTACACGGGCAAACAACGCTTCCTCTCCAAAAATCCGGTCAATACGGCACGTATCCCCATGTTGCTGGAGATGTACCCTGATGCAAAGTTCATCCATATCTCCCGCAATCCGGTTGATGTGATCCTCTCTACCAGGCACTTCTTCTCACACATGATGCCGGGCCTCTCCCTGCACAAGATCGACCTGGAGAAGGTGAAAGAGGATATTTATCACACCTACGACCGCATGATGCACGACTACCTGGATACCAGGTCCATGATACCGGCCGAAAACCTTCATGAGATCAGATATGAAGACCTCATGGCCGATACCGGAGGTAAGATCAAAAGCATTTACGATCAATTTGGTTTCGTGGGCTTTGAAAAGGCCAGTCCCGTTATTGAATCATATGCCAAGGCCAAAAAAGGCTATGTGAAGAACAAATACGCCATTAAGCGTGCCCTGCTGGATGAGATACTTCAGCACACCGACTTCACCATGAAAGAATGGGGTTATGACATTCCCGATAACCTGGAAATCACTGACTAGCTAAACATTTCCTGGTACCCGGTACCTTGCACCCTAATTATACGTCGGCAGGTAGGAGTAGTCCTTTGCGTATCTCATCATCTGCGCCGCGAAGTCGTCCGGATATTCTACTTTGATATCTACGATCTCTTCACCATCAAAAACGGGTACGAGTAAGGGATTGAGAAAGCCGCCATAAGGCGACAGGTTCAGCTTCTCGAAGCGCAAGAGCACCTCGGCATGCAAGTTCGGGTCAACCTTTACAGCATAGTTCTCGACCAGTGCTTTTCCGGCTTCATAATCTCCTTCTGATTTGATGCGCTGTACCTCGGCGAGGAGCTCACCCATCAAGAAGTTCAGCTTGTCGTAGTCGTTGATCTTGAAATAGCTCTTTCCTTCTATATCCAGTTTCTCAATCACATTGTCTTCCAGTCCGTGCTCATAGCACCACCTGCTTATCAGCTGACGATTGCGCATATGCGCCTGCTCGATATCTTTCCCGGCTTGTATGCGGGTGAGCTGTGTCATCAGTCCATTGCGGAGGTAGCCGTCGTAGGCAGCCATGGCAGCTTCCTTGCTGGGAAGCAGTCCCAGCTCCTGCATCTTTGGCGACCACATATAATATAAAGCAAAGAGGTCGGCACGTGACTCTTCCAGCACGGAGCTGTAATTCTTCAAGGCCTCGGGGCTGGTGCCCGGAAGCAACTGCCCGGAACCATGTCCGAGGCATTCGTGCATGTCGGTATGGATATTGCCAGAGACATATCCATATTTTTTCTCACGCTCTATCTCCTCCAGAGTAGCGCAGAACTCTTCCAGGAAGCCATTGCCCAGGCTGGCCTGGTCGTAGGCATAGGTGATGTTGTCCATGGTCACCGACTTGGAACCGTGGTCTTTCCTGATCCAGTCGGCATTGGGGAGGTTGATACCGATAGGGGTAGAGGGATGGCAGTCGCCACCCAGCTGCGCCACGGTGATCACCTTGGCGGAAACACCTTTTACTTCTTCTTTTTTGAAACGATCATCGGTAGGGGAATTGTCTTCGAACCACTGCGCATTGCTGCTGATGACCACAGTACGCTTGGTAGCTTCCAGGTCCTTGAAGTTCACCACCGATTCCCAGCTGGCCTTCATGCCCATGGGGTCGCCATACACTTCGATGAATCCGTTCACGTAATCCACCCTGGGCTGCAGTTCTTCTACCCACAACACATTATAATCATCCCAGAGCTCCAGGTCGCCGGTCTTATAATACTCGACCAGCACCAGAAGTGCTTCTTTTTGTTTTTCTGTCTCAGCTACGGTAGCCGCTTTGTCCAGCCAGTAGATGACCTTGAGCAGGGCATCGCCATAGAGCCCGCCAACTTTATATACTTCCTCCATTACCACGCCGTCTTTCTTTACCAGCTTGGCATTCAGTCCGTAGGAGATGGGGGTCTTGTCGCCCTCCACTTTCATGGCTGCATAATATGCTTCTGCCTCTTCCTGGCTCACGCCTTCGTAATAGTTACATGCGGAGGCAAGGATAAGGTCGCTGCTGATGTCGCTGCTGATCCTTTTGGCTGCCACGGCCTTATTGAAGAGGATCTCGCTCATCCAGTCGATGAAGGTATCAAGATCCTGTCCTTCTTTCATGGGAAAGATTGAGCCCGATGAGTTGTTAACCAGGGTCTCGAAATATTCCCTGCTGAAGCCCGGAACGAACTTATCATTGGCATAGTGATGATGGATGCCGCTGGAGAACCATACCCGCTTCAAGTAGGTCACAAATTCCTGGAATTCTTCACCTTGCCTGTCGCCGTCATAGTTCTTCAGTATCTCTTCCATGGTCCTTCTTACGGCCAGGTTATACTTAAAATTCTGGTCGAAGATGATGTCGCGTCCCGCCAGGGCTGCTTCGCCAAGGTAGTAGATTAGCTTCTTCTGTTCGAGGCTCAGCTCTTCAAAGCCGGGGATCTGGTAACGCATGATCTTCACATCGGCAAATTGCTCGGTGAGGAACATAAAGTCGGATTCTTCATTGGCCGACTGTCCTTTGTCTGCCTGGTCGCATGAATAGATAGAGATGCTCATGATAGTAATGGTGAGGATGAGAAATTTTTTCATAGTGTATTTGCTTAGCCTTTATAGAAAGGAAGTTTCACGATCTGTGCTTTCAGGAGCTTATTCCTGACCTTGATGTAAACTTCGCTGTCGAACTTATTATATCCTGTTTTGATGTAGCCCATTCCAATGGCTTTCTTCAATGCAGGTGCCATGGTTCCGGAGGTCACTTCGCCGATCACTTCGCCTTCGGCGGTGCAGATCTCGTAATGCTGCCTGGGGATGCCTTTGTCGATCATTACAAAGCCCCTGAGCCTGCGTGTCGGGCCTTCTTCTTTCATCTTCGCATTGTAATCACGGTCGATGAAATCGTTGCCGTCGGTGAACTTGGTGATCCAGCCCAGTCCTGCTTCTATGGGTGCGGTGGTATCGTCGATGTCGTTGCCGTAGAGGCTGAATCCCATTTCCAGCCTGAGGGTATCCCTGGCGGCGAGGCCGATGGGCTTGATGCCGAAGTCTTTTCCTGCGTCCAGCACGGCCTTATAAATTTTTTCTGCATCGGCATTGGCCATGTATATCTCACAGCCACCCGAGCCGGTATATCCTGTAGTGGAGAGGATCACATCACCTACTCCGGCGAAGTTCAGCTTTTTAAAGGTGTAATACTCCATATCGGTGATGGGCTCGTCGGTGAGCGCCTGCATGGCTTCGAGTGCTTTCGGACCCTGCACGGCCAGCTGGGAGATCTCGTCAGAGGCATTATACAGATCGGCGCCTTTGCTGTTCTGTGAAACACACCAGGCCCAGTCTTTGTCGATGTTGGCTGCATTGACCACCAGCAGGTAGCTCTCTTCACCAAACCTGTACACCAGGAGGTCGTCGACGATACCGCCTTTGCCATTCGGGAAGCAGGTGTACTGTACCTTGCCGTCGGTGAGCTTGGCCACATCATTGCTGGTCACCCTTTGAACAAATTCAAAGGCATCCGGGCCTTTCACCCAGAACTCACCCATATGGGAAACGTCGAATACCCCGACCCCTGATCTTACGATCTCGTGTTCTACATTGATCCCTTCGAAGGTAACCGGCATATTGTATCCGGCAAACGGGACCATCCTTGCACCCATGGATTCATGGATATTTGATAATGCAGTATTTTTCATTCTAAAGCGTATTATGGTTGGAATTTCAGAGCCACAAAAGTATGAAATCCTTATTAATATGTATCACCCCTGATCTTAATTTTTGTTATATCTTTGAATCGCTTATTTAACGAATGCTCAGAAACATTAAAAATACGCCCAGGGTGATCATCCTGATCATCGACCTCTTCATTGTGATCGCCTCGGTGGTGCTCGCCTACCTGCTGCGCTTTAACTTTGCCATACCAGAGGTGGAGATGGATGTGTTTCCGCAGGTTTTGGGATATATTGTGCTTGTGCGGCTGCTTAGCTTCCTCATCGGGCGCACCTATGTGGGCATCATAAAATATACCAGCACTGAAGATGTTATCCGCATATTTTTGGTGGTGTTCGGCGGCAGCCTGGTCTTTGTGCTGACCAACCTGATCACCTATTATGCCATCACCGGTCTCTTCTTCATCCCTTTCTCCATTATTATTATCGATTTTATCACTACGGTGCTGATACTCACATCTTTTCGTATGGTGGTGAAGGTGGCCTATATGGAGATGGCCCATTCCTCGGGTGAGCGTTCCGAGATCATTATTTTTGGTGCCGGTGAATCAGGGCTGATCGCCAAGCGTACCCTCGACAAGGATGCCTCCAGCAACTACAGGGTGGTGGCCTTTGTCGACGACCTGCCATCCAAGGTGGGCAAGAAGATGGAAGGGGCGAACATCTATTCAACAAAAAAACTAGCTTCCCTGCTAGAAAAGTGGCCCGGGGCTCAAGTCATCATCTCCCCGCAGGGCATACTGCAGGCGAAGAAACAGGAGGTTATAGAGACATGCCTCGAGCATAATACCAAGGTGCTGAATGTACCTCCGGTATCGCAGTGGATCAATGGTGAATTGAGCTTTAAACAGATCCGGCAGGTGAAGATCGAAGACCTGCTGGGCAGGGATGTAATACAGCTTGATAAGGAGCAGGTGAGCAAAGAGCTGGCCGGAAGAAATGTGCTTATCACCGGGGCCAGTGGTTCCATCGGAAGTGAGATCGTACGGCAGGTGGCCGGCTATGGCATCAACAAGCTGATACTGCTCGACCAGGCCGAAAGCCCGCTCTTTCACCTGGAGCTGGAGTGTGCCGAAGAGTTTGGAACAAAAGATATTGAGATCGTCGTGGCGGACATCTGCGATGAGGAACGCATGGAGCACATCTTTGCCGAATACAAGCCGCAACTGGTGTACCATGCCGCTGCATACAAGCATGTGCCCATGATGGAGTCCAACCCTTCCGAGGCCGTGCGTACCAATGTGTACGGGACCATGCTGCTGGCCAACCTGGCGGTGAAGAACAAGATCGAGAAGTTTATCATGATTTCCACGGATAAGGCTGTGAAGCCTACCAGCGTGATGGGTGGATCCAAGCGCATCGCCGAGATGTATACCCAGGCCATGAACAGCAAGAATGGCACCCGTTTTATCACCACACGCTTTGGAAATGTGCTGGGCTCCAACGGCTCAGTGATACCACTGTTCAGGGATCAGATCAGCAAGGGTGGACCCGTCACCGTGACCCATCCCGAGATCACTAGGTACTTCATGACCATACCGGAAGCATGCCAGCTGGTGCTCGAAGCCGGCGCCATGGGAAAAGGAGGGGAGATATATATATTCGATATGGGAAAATCAATCAAGATCGTAGATCTGGCCAAAAAGATGATCATGTTGTCGGGGCTGACCATTGGCAGCGACATACAGATCAAGTTCACCGGCCTCCGCCCCGGGGAAAAATTATACGAAGAATTGCTCAACGACGAAGAAAATACAATACCCACCCACCACCCCCAGATCATGATTGCCAAAGAGCGTGAGTTCGACCTCGATACCGTCACCAGGCAGGTGAAAGATCTGATCTCCTTCGACAACAGCCTCGACGGATTCTCCATCGTGAAAAAGATGAAAGCCATCGCACCGGAGTTTGTGAGCCGAAATTCGGTGTATGAACAATTAGATTCAAAAGACTAAAACTAAACCAGCTATCGTTTGTTTAATATTGTATAGGAGCGAGGTACGCGGGACGGGGATTAAATAATTTTGAGTGTTGGGTGTAGGATTAATTTTGAATTTGAAATTTGGAATTTGTTTAGAATTTGGAGCTTGGAATTTATGAGGATTAGAATGCTAAGACGATATATATTAATAATGGTACTGCTTATATGCACGCAATCATCGCATGCAGCATACATCCTCATTCCTATGGACGATACGCAGCGCGACCACCTGAAGGCCTATGGTGTATCCTATTGGGCGTTGGAGCAGGAGGTGGAGATGAGCTGGCTGCTGAACTATCGCGGAGGTAGCTTCATGTGTGGCCACCATGAGCTGATAGAGAATGAATGCATCATCAGGGGCGTGACCTACCAGGTGATCGCCGATGTGCAGGCCTCAGCTATACTGCAGGAGATCGCACGGGCGGAGGTGAACATGGATGAGGTGAAGCTTCATATCCCGCCAAAGATTGCTGTGTACTCACCCAAGAACAAGCAGCCCTGGGACGATGCCGTGACCCTGGTGCTGACCTATGCCGAGATCCCTTACGATGTAATCTACGACCATGAGGTGATGAATGGCATGCTGCCCATGTACGACTGGCTGCACCTGCACCATGAAGATTTCACCGGTCAGTACGGAAAATTCTGGGCCCGCTATAAAGATTTTGAATGGTACAGGGAAAACCAGCGCGCAGCGGAAGCCACGGCAAATGAGCTGGGCTTCGACAAGGTTTCACAATGTAAGCTGGCTGTAGCAAAAAAGATCAGGGAATATGTGGCCGGGGGCGGATACCTCTTTGCCATGTGCTCTGCCACCGACAGCTATGACGTGGCCCTGGCTGCCGACGGCGTCGACATATGCGATGTGATGTACGATGGCGATCCCATGGATGTTGATGCCCAGCAACGCCTCGACTATTCACAGTGCTTTGCCTTTACCGGCTTCACACTGAAGACCAGTCCGCACGAATACGAGATATCCAGTATCGATGCTACCCAGGATCACGTTCGTAGCATACGCAAGGAAAATGATTTCTTTACCCTTTTCGACTTTTCGGCCAAGTGGGATCCCGTGCCCACCATGCTCTGTCAGAACCATGAGCCTGTGGTACGTGGCTTCATGGGACAAACGACAGGATATAATATGGAATTTGTCAAGCCGGAAGTACTTATCCTGGGTGAGAACAAGGCCCTGCATGAAGCACGCTATATACACGGCGAATTCGGTAACGGCACCTGGACCTTCTACAGCGGTCACGACCCTGAAGACTACCAGCACCTCGTCGGCGACCCGCCCACAGAACTCAAACTGCACCCCAATTCAACCGGCTACAGGCTCATCCTGAACAATGTGCTGTTTCCGGCAGCGAAGAAAAAGAAGCAGAAGAC
>JAOZTN010000107.1:7693-9032 GCA_029942245.1 Bacteroidales bacterium
ACATGTCCATATCCATCATAGTAGCCATAGCCGAAAAAAATGCCATAGGGAAGGATAATGACCTGCTCTGGCATATCTCCGATGACCTGAAGCGTTTTAAGAAGATCACCTCGGGGCATAAGATTGTCATGGGAAAGAACACCTTCCTCTCGCTGCCGGTGAGGCCATTGCCCAACAGGACCAGCATCGTGATCACCGATGATCCGGCCGATAATTATGAGGGATGTATCATGGCATTTTCCATAGAGGATGCTATATCGAAATGCGGCGATGACGAAGAATGCTTCATCATAGGCGGAGGTTCCATTTACACGCAATTTCTTCCGTTGGCCGATAAGCTCTACCTGACAAAAGTGGGCAGGAGCTACGAAGCAGACACCTTTTTTCCCGAGATCAGGTCTGATGAATGGGAACTGATCGAGCAGGAAGATCATATCGATGAAGAAAATAATTCACTGCCTTTCTCGTTTCAGACTTATACACGAAAGTGATCTTTATGAGGAAAATTCTCTTCAATATACTACTGCTCTCAATGATCGCATTTTTTGCGATAATCTCCTGCAAAAAGGGCAGCATAGAAACCAATTATAACCCCAGCCTGAATGTTGCCAACAACCAGGTGATAGCCGAAAGGGCCTATTCGCAGGTATTTAACATCTTTTTTATGGTAGTTAGCGACTCTTTGCTGAAGACCACGGGAAGCAACCAGATATTTGGTGCTGAATGCACCTACCAGGACACCAATGGAATTGTATATGTGATCGATTACCTCCCTTATTATACTTCCTGTCCGGATGGTAAGGTCAGAAAAGGGGTGATCACAGCTACGCTGGATAAAAATTTCTCGGAAGAGGGTGCCATTGCCACGCTGAGCTTTTCCAACTATGTGGTGGACGATCTGAAGCTTGATGGCGATAATAGCATTTCCAATGCCGGTATAAGCACGGGCTTGCAAACCTATGAGCATGATATCGCCTCAGCTACACTTACCTTTTACGATACGGTTTCCCATGGAAGCTACAAATGGTCTTCAGCCAAGGTATTTACCTGGGTCGAGGGCGCTGTAACGCCTGGCAATTACGAAGATGATGTATTTGAGATCGCTGGCTCCTCAAGTGGTAGCGACCTCTATGGTGTGGAATTTGCCGCTATCACAGACGAAGTTTTAGGAGACTATTTCAGCTGCCGCTGGATACGTACAGGAAGGACGTATATCAGCACCCCCGGCCTGGATGTACAAAGTGGGTATATCGATTATATTGGAGAGGATACATGCACAAACCAGGTGATCTATTATTTCAACGGAAACCCCTTTTATGATCAGTTTGATCAGCATTAG
>JAOZTN010000108.1:0-9008 GCA_029942245.1 Bacteroidales bacterium
AAATCACCCTCATACGGATGAAATGCATCTATAGTCCATTCTCTGTCGCCCTTAAAGCCCCAGTTGAACAGATGAAAATCTCCGGTTTCAAAGTCTTCGAGTGTCAGGCCTATTCTTTGATCGAAAACCAGGTTGGTTTCGAAGCCCATATTACCACTGATCCCAAGATCGAAGCTCACGATATGCCCGATGGATGTTGAAGCATCCACGCTTATGTTATATGTAAGGAGTGTGCTGCTATCGCTTTTCAGATCTGACACGTACAGGTTGTTACTATTAATGCTAATGAGGGGGTCCAGGCAGTCGAGGATGCAATCGAGCATGCTGGCTGCACTTCCTCCGTTATTCTTGATGTGAAGGATCATGTCGGCCGTTTCACCGGGGTCGAGGCGTCCGTTTTGTCCGTCATCGATAACTACTTCAAGAAGTTCTATATCAGGAGCGTATGCAAAGTACGTCAGCTCACTTTCCCATACTTCCTTCGTAGAGCCGATGATGCTGGTTTCAATGATAAACATATGATCATCGGGTATGTCGGAGGCAACCTGAAAGCTGAATGCATTATCCAGCATGATTGGTACGCCTACCAGCATTTCACCAATATATTGGTTGTCGTCGAGGATGGTGATATATGGATCCGTAGTGCTGATGGTCATATTGGCATCACTGATAGATCCACTTTCCAGGTTGGTCAGCTCAACACTGAGGCTCGCCACTTCACCATATTCGATCAGGGCATCTCCACCGGAAACAATGGAGTCCATAATCTGTATTCCTGATGTTGAAAAGATGAGCGATTTGATGTCGTAAACGAAATTATTGTCGGTGACCTTAAAGGTCATTGTTTCTCCGTTCACCGGCTGTGTTACTGTTCCGGTGATCAATCCTTCTTCTGATACTTCCAGTCCTTCCGGGTATGCATATCTTTCATAACGATAGCGGGAATCAGGGACCGGCAGTGCATCGAAATAAAAATCGGATAACTGCCTGTCATCTTCATTGCCATCGCTGAGGCCGGCAACCCAGTTCACATGATCGCCGATCACGATATCTCCGTACAGGAAATCTATCCTTCCGCTTGGGAACAGCCTCACAGCCATATTGATGTCGGTGCTTGAACTTTCCCCGTCGATGGAGGCATTCCATCTGAAGGTGGCCTGTGTGGCATCCCCTTCATACCAGATACCGTCGCCATCGGAACTGTAAAGTCTGATGTCGTGAGCCATGAAGGGCGATATATGCCGTGTGATATTGAAGAGGTTCTTGTCGTCGATAAAATACGGGTAGGGGTAGAGCTGTTCATCGAACATGAGGTATCCGTCTACATGTACCGTGATGGATGAATATACAGAGTCATAATATGGAAAATCAAAATCGAGCGACTGTGTTACAAATCCGCTGCTGCTGTTACCGGGGCTCAGCTGGTTTTGATTGATCATGGGAAAGGCCTCCGTGGATATGCTTTCATCATATTTTTTAACCAGCCTGAAGGTATAGGGTTCTTCTCCGCCACCGGCATATAGTTGTGCCGAATAGGGCTGTCCTACAATAGCAGCCGGCATGGCAGAATTGGTGATGTGCACCCTGTCGAAATCAATGCCTGCAATTACCGTGAGGCTTGTAAGGTCATGATCGTTGATATTTACATTGGTTTGGGAACAAACATGTTCAACGGCACTGCCGCTGGTATAGTC
This sequence comes from Bacteroidales bacterium, assembly GCA_029942245.1. GTDB lineage: Bacteria > Bacteroidota > Bacteroidia > Bacteroidales > B18-G4 > B18-G4. The sequence continues at coordinate 1,695 of JAOZTN010000108.1, forward strand.
GATCACTGAAAAGCTATTGATCTCGCCATGTCCCATATGGTCGGGGTCATACTCATATACCTGCAGAAAGAACTTCACATCCTGTCCCAGGTCGACCTCACTAAGCAAAGGAGAGATGTCCAGCCCAAATTCCAGGGTCCTGTTCTCCGGCGGGCTCCATCCGCCCTGCATAAACTGACCACCCCCCTGGTAATTCAGGATAGGAAATTCGAGTATATGCTGGGGATAAACGGAAAGAACATCATTTGATATGCCTGCTATAACTTTCAACCTGTTTCGCTTGTTGTGGGTCATCGTCACTTTCATGGTTGCCTGTGGGGTGCAGCTCTCTTTTACATCAAGCACAAAAACGCTGTGGTTCCAGATACCTCCTTCGCCCAGTACATCAGCCACTGTTTTATACATCATATAGGCATAGCCCTGGTCGCCCCAGTTAGGTACACCTCCATAACTTTGCACCATCTTAAAACCGCCGATCTCCCAGTCTTTCATGTCCACCTCTCCGTCGCCATTAATATCAATATCGTTGGTATACTGTCCGTCACTGTTGTAATCCCAGCGAATGGAATCATTATATCCGACAATGGTCTGTGCATGGTTGGCACTTCCGCCAAAATAGGTCAATACATACTTGCCTTCCTCCGGAGTTCCTGAGGGTAGTGTATTGCTGGCACCCATATATTGTGAATAGAAGCTGCCAACGCCACCAACAGCTGCTCCCTCCAGGTGGTCGTTGATCCAGTGCTTGAAGGTTTCAAGGCCATCCGGTGTGCCTACCTGGATCTGAAAAGCATCATTGATCCGGTTGCTCATCCCCCGGTAATACTCATTATAGCCTGAGATCCATCTCGACTCTCCGCCAAAGGAGAGGCTTCCGCCATAATCGGTAACATTCATGTTCCCGCAATGCTTTAGCACCTGGAAACTGTGTAAAAAGCTGGCTCCATAATAGCCATAACCATCATTCATCCAGTTCCAGGTAAAGTGTGTGGGGTAGAGGTTTTCGTTGGTGTTGGCCGGGATGTCCCTTTCCCTGTCCATCTCATATGTAAAATTATAGGCAATACCGGCTGCCTGTCCGCAGCAATACATATGCTGCTGAAAAACATTACGCATATATGGCTGGGTGGAGTTGTCTACTACACCCGGCAGGCTTTTATTCCTGTAGTGATCAGGCAGTTTAAGCTGAGGAAGTTTTTTTAGTGCCTCCAGTTCTTCAAAACTTAGTGGCTGAGGTTCGCCTGTCTGTGGAACAGACAATGATTGGGCATTCAGCAAAGATGAGAAGAGTAGTATTGCTATGAGGGGAAAAATAAATTTCATATAGAGATGGTTTGTTACTTCAGGCAAATCTAATAAATATATGTATATATAGAGGACATTGAATGACATCGGGGGGTTGTCTGCGTACAGGAAATATTTCCTAATAAAAGATAATCTCGAGTTCTGGTCTTTCTTCTTCGAATTTCCTGACCTTTTTTTCGCTGAGTTTTGTGTTGTAGCATTTGACGTGCTTCAGCTTCAGGAGCCCCTCCAGGGGGGAGAGTGATTTTATGGAAGTATTATAAAAGGAGATCTCTTCCAGTTGTGTGAACAGGGCGATCTCATTCATTTTCTTGATCTCGGTGCCGGCCATATCCAGGATCCTGAGATTTGTCAGTCCGCTGAGCGGACGAAGGTCGTTGACCTGGGTATTCTTAAACTCAAGTTCTTCCAGATTGCTAAGACCAGAGATCGATTCAAGGCCATCGATGGGATTATTCGATATATTCAGTTTTTTCAGGCTTACCATGCCTGATATAGGTTCCAGATCAGCGATCTGTGTGTCGTTCATCTTCAGTGAACTCAGCTGGTATAATTTCAGCAGAGGGCTCAAACCACCCAGGGATTTATTCTGCGATATGTCGATCTCTGTGAGGTCTGCAATGCGCTGCAGGTCTTCATTTTGTGGTGTGTATTTAATTTCCGCTGTCTTTGTGTACACATCCTTCCAGGCTTGAGAAAGACCGGACCACCAGGCCTGGAGCTCCGTGCTCTGGTATACGACCGTAGCCTCGGGGTTCTCATTTCTGAATGCGATCACTTCACCCATGCCGATTCCTGTCTCATCGGCGTAGATAAGATCAAGATTGCAGGGGCCAAAAACATTGACTGTGGCCACAGTTGTATTCTCAATGTTTAACACCCTGAGGTTTTTGATCCTCGAAATGCATTGTATGTCGCTTAGCTGTGTGTGGCTCAGGTTGAGCTGCTCCAGGTTGGTCAGGTCGCGCAAAGCTTCACAATTGCTAATGCCGGTGTTTGAACAATTCAGGGTATGCAGATCGATGAGGTCCGAAAGGGGCCATAGGTTATCAATTCCGGTGTTGCTGCAGTCTAAAGAACGCAGATGAACCAATACTTTCAGGGGTGTCAGCTCACTGATTTCCGGGTTTCCCGAGATATCCATCTCCGTGATCTTGATGGCCTGATGCAGCTGTTCTTTGCTGGGTTCCGGATCAAGATCAGTCATGCCCCTGAAAATATCCTGCCAGGGCTCGCTCATACTGTTCCACCATTTGCTAAGTACCACAGATTCATGGATGACCATCACTTTGGGATTCTCCTCCATAAACGTATTGGCTTTGGAAGCTGTAATGCCGGTATGGTCGCAGTATATACTCTCCAGTTCCGCCAGTCCACTCAATGGTTCGAGCTCACTTACATTGGTGCTGTCCAGGTAAATGGTTTGCAGCTTTGCAAGTCCCGAAAGTGCATTAAGTTCACTTACCGGGCTGCCGCTGATATAAAGCCTTTCAAGTTTGTGAAGATCTTGCAGGGGAGAGAGGTCCTTGACGTAGGTCCTTGAGCAATCCAGTATCTGGAGTTCCGGAAGACCCTGTAGTGGTGTAAGTTGGCTTACAAAGGTGTTGTTAAGCCTCAGGTCACGCAGGCTAAGCATTCTCGAGAGCATCTCAAGGCTGTCGGTGGGCGTATGGGAGCAATTCAGCTTTTCCAGGTTTCTCAGGTTGGCAAGCAATTCCATATCACTGATCCTGGTGGTATGAATGTCCAGACTCTTCAGGGAGATGGAGTATTGTAGAGGAGCAATGCTGCTCACGGGGGTGCCTGAGCAATCCAGCGATTCGATGTTGATCAGATTCCTGAGTGGACTCAGGTCATCAATCAGTGTGTTGGCACAGTTTACCTTTATCAGCTCTCCCATATGTGTGAGGGGCTCCAGCGAGGCGATGTTCAGGTTTTCGCTCACATCTATTTCCTGTTCAGAAGCCAGACGTTGAAGCATGCGGTAGCTTACATTTTTTCTTAGAGTGAGGGTATCGAGGAATAAGCCTTCAATAGTATCTGTTTCTTCAATGTGCATGGTGTCGCCATCAAAAACAAGGATGGTATCAACAGGGACTACCTTCATGCCATAATACTGAGCAATGGCCATGGTGTCGTTAATCTCAATTACGTTGGAGAGACGGATCGTATCTGTGATGATGGCTTCATGACCGATCACATGACGCCAGGCCTCCGGCATGGAATTCCACCAGGCGAAGAGTTCATCTTTTTCGTCGATCTTGGTAGTATATATGGATACGATCCTTAGATCCTGTGTTACATCATCGAAGTTGACCTCAATAAAACGTTCCTTGTTGGAAGATACATTTTCACCCATTATCGTGATCCCGGTCAGGGTACGTGTAAGTGTTACAAGAAAGTATAACTCTTTATCTGCTGTGAAATGCTGGTCAATGCTGCTCACATTCAGTGCAAATTCTACTTCAGAAAAGAAAAAATCGATATCCTTCAGATAAGCCTGAACATCCTTGTTGATGAGGGTCACCCTGTCGTCGTCAAGGTCATCTTCTATCTGCACATCCGCATCGCGAAAGATCTTGGAATAGCTCTGGTTGATGATCACATCCTTATCCCTGGCAGAAGTTTTTGGGTTCCCGAGAGTATTGAAGGAATATTCGAGGAAGTCGACCAGGCTTTGTACATTGGCTTTATACTCAGCTATCTTTTCCGGGCTAACATCATCCTGTGCCAGGCCGGCGCCTGGAGCAACAAAAAAGAAAAATAATACGAATAAGCAGTAAACTTTACTCATGGTATATATAGTTGAGCAGGATATCCCTGTTCTTTTCGTCAATCTCCAGGAGGTTGGAGATGAGCCATCCGCTATTATACCCGTCACGGTTATAGTAAGTGAGTTCGAAGTACCATCCATCGATCTGGAAAAAATGGAACTTCAGGTCCTTAACCGTTTTATACTCCAGCCTCCCTTTCTTGATCTCGTAAAAAAACAAAGATAAGTAATCAGGCTTGAATTCCCTATTTCCGAAATATTCCAGGCTATCGCTCTCGTTGAAAACCCTGAACATATTCATGAATCCGAGTTCATGGCTCAGAGGGTGAAGAAATTTGCTGTCGTTGAAGTTGCTGTTATCCGGTTGCTTCAGCACGTCATTAAATGGCTCGAAATATATTCCATCGATCACCCATTTGGACCCTACCTCTTCTTCCTGAAGTACGAGGAACATAGTAAGTTCATCTTCAACACCCTGGTATGTAAAAACGGTTTTCAGCTCACACAACCATGCGCCGCCATGAAAATCCAGGTAGGTGGGATCCTCCTTATCCAGTACCAATGCAGAAAAATTTTCTTTGGCTGCGTCAGTCAGAATGCTGTTTTCGAGGTTAAACAGGCCAGGCACATATTTTTTGCGGAGCTTATAGGTGCGGAAGTCTTTATCTTTCGCATAGAGTCGTTCCCCTTGTTTATCTTCTTCACCGTTAAATCTCCTGAAAAACTGGTTTATCTGCTTTGTCTCGGCATATAGCTCCGTTTCGTCATACTTGAATTCACCCATGGATTGCGTTTGGGCATACCATGGCAACAGCACCAGCAAGAGGAGTATTGCCGGGAAGGGGGTCATTTTCGACATAAGAAATTATTTTGTGGTTTCAACAACCCGGATATCACCCAGGAGCACATCCCAGAATCCGATCAGCTTACCCTGTATCTGGGTTTGCTTGCGTTCAACATATACGGTGATGTCCTTTTTGGTCACATCTTTATATACAAGGCCGTCGTCGGAGGTGCCTTCAAAACGCTGGAAGATGGTGATCACCCCCACATAACGTCCGTCAGGTTGCAGCTCCAGATCGCTGATATATTGAATGTTAAACCATTCTATTTTTACCTTGTCGTAGTTGAGCAGCATCAGCCTCTCAAGGTATTCCTTGATACCATAATAGGTAACCTCATCCCTGGCAAGGGAGGAAACACCCATCTGGGCATCTTCTACGAAGAGTTCCAGGGTGCGATCGATCACCCTCTTGGCTTCAGAGAAAGGTGTTTGCTTGTTTCCAATGATACTGATGTATTTTCCGAGGTCACGGATCTTTTCCATGGCAAGGCTGTCGATAGCCTTTTTACGCTCAGGACTTATGTCGGTCTGTGCTTGTGCAGTATAGCCAAAGGCCATACCGGACAAAATGATAAGAATCAGGCTTAATCGTTTCATCGTTTAATAATCCTTTTTATTAAGTTCAAGTAATTTGATCTTTCCGTTATTATCGTATTCAATATTATCGATCTCATTCAGGTTCTTCTTTTGATCCTTGAGATACTCAAGATATTTTTTAGCTGTGGTTGGCCTGTCATAGTCTACTATGTCGCCTTCCTTACTGATGATAATCAATACCGGTGTTTCGGGAGTAGCAAAAAGTTTCAGTGCTTCATTGATCTTCATGTTAGCATTCTCCACGCTTGACGCCCCTGCTACCAATGCAAAATAATCGGCCAGGGACAGGCTCGTCGCCTCTGTCTTTTTCTTATTTTCTTCCTCCCATTTTCTTCGCATTTCTTCTTTTTCGGCATCAATAACCTCTTCTGCCTGGCGGATGAGTGCAAGGATTTCCGGCTCATTCAGGTTCATATCCTTGACCCTTTGCAGTTTGCTTTCTTTTTCCTGCAGACTCATGTTGCCTTCATCATTAATAATGGACAGCAAGTCATGCTTGGCGGTCTCCACTTTTCTGCCATATTCTGCGGCTGCCTGCTCGCGGGCCAGCTTTTTCTTGCTCTTACATCCTGACATTCCTGATCCCAGGCTGGCAGCGATCATCAGCAGAAAAGTAACTTTTAAGATTCTCTTGATCATCTTATTTTCGTGTTAAGGGTTTAATAAAGAGGTGTTACCACTTTTACATATCAACGCACAAAACTATATTAAATTTTATTAGAAAACAGAAATTGTGCCGAATTGAAATTAACAGGCTTTTGTGCATAAATCCTCTGTGTTGATGAGAGGGCGATATTTCTTGCTATTTTTGCGTTTCAAATAAAGATATTTGGTGGGTTGTTTATGCACCTCACCTCCTTAACCCCCCGGCCCCCTTTTCCCCCTCTCCTCAGGAGTGGGGGCCAGGGGGAGAGGTAGCTAAATTTAACAACATATTAAAATGAAATTACTCCTTGAAGCACAAGACTATCTGTTACAGCGTGGAATGACATCTCCCGAGATTGGTATCATCCTGGGTACCGGACTGAATAAATTAACTGAGATCATCGACACTGAGCTTGTTATCCCTTATGAAGATATCCCGCATTTCCCGGTATCTACCGTGGAATTCCACAAAGGAGAACTGATCTATGGCACGCTGGCCGGCAAAAAGGTGATCGCCATGCATGGGCGCTTTCATTATTATGAAGGTTATAGCCTGAAGGAAGTAGTTTTTCCTGTCAGGGTGATGAAATTGATGGGAATCAGCACCTTATTGGTTTCTAACGCATGTGGTACCATGAATATGGATTTCCCGAAGGGAAACCTGATGATGCTGACCGATCACATCAATATGCTGGGAGATAATCCTCTGATAGGACCCAATTATGATGAACTCGGCCCACGCTTTCCTGATATGAGTGAGCCGTATTCACGGGAGATCAATGACCTGATGCGGAATATAGCAAAAGAGCAGGGCATCACTTTACATGAAGGAGTATATGTAGCCTTTCCCGGCCCAATGCTTGAAACACGTGCCGAATATCGCTACCTGCGTAATATTGGTGCTGATGTTGTGGGCATGTCGACCGTACCCGAGGCCATCGCCGCCAGGCATATGGACCTGCCCTGTGCAGCCGTTTCAGTGATCACCGATGAATGTGATCCCGATAACCTGGCTGTAGCCAACATTGCAGATATTCTGAAAACTGCAGCCATAGCTGAGAAGGACCTGATCGTATTGTTTGAGGAACTCGTGGGGAAGTTGGTGGTAGGCAGTAGGCAGTAGGCAGTAGGCAGTAGGCAGTAGGCAGTA
>JAOZTN010000109.1:0-1914 GCA_029942245.1 Bacteroidales bacterium
TTTGAAGTACTTGAAGTAAATTTATAATTATGGTTAACCAAATAGAAATAAGCCTCCCCTCTTTCAGAAGAGGATATCATTTGATCACTCATATAATTAAAAATGAGTTAGGTGATCTGCCTGATACCGGAATTCTGCAGGTATTTATCAAGCATAGCTCGGCCGGTTTAACCATCAATGAAAATGCAGACCCAACAGTCCGGGTTGATTTTGAATCCTTTTTAAATGAGCTTATCCCCGAGAATCATCCACTTTATCGTCACGTCATGGAGGGTTCGGATGATATGCCTGCACACTTGAAAGCCAGTTTGCTGGGGACTTCTGTAAGTGTTCCGATTACAAATGGGAGGCTCAACCTCGGAACCTGGCAAGGTATATACCTATGTGAATTTAGAAATCATGGAGGTAGCAGAAAGCTGGTGATCTCGGTTATATCCTAAATCGCAAATCAACTCAACACCCAAAACCCAACACTCAACACTTATATAGCTTCGAATTCAACAAAGAAAGATGCGCCCTCTTCCGCTTTGCTTTCACACCACACCCTGCCATTCATGGCGGTCACATATTTCTTAACAATGGCCAGGCCCAGGCCGGTATCCGGTTCCAGTTGCTGCAGGTGGTGTTTTTTATGCTCGTACTGCTCGAATATTCCCGGGATCAGTTGCTTCGGGATGCCGACACCTGTATCTGACACTTCAAGTATGACCTTTCCATCCTTGTGAACCAGGTCAATAGAAACCGATTTCCCGGCAGGGGTATATTTAATGGCATTGGAAAGCAGGTTATCGATGATCTGCAGGATATACACCTCATTCAGTTCAGCATGCAGTTCCTCCAGACTCAGATTGAATTCAAGATCTTTCTGTGCTATGGTGAGCTTATAAATGTTGCTGATCTTCTCCACGACCTCCTTCAGATTGATCTTTTCCGTATTCAGCTGGTATACTTTCGATTCGATCACATTGATATCCAACACCTGGTTGATCATCTTATTCATACGCTGCAGTGAATTCTGAATGATCTCAGCATACTCTCTGTGCTCTTCACAAACCTTTTCAGGGTCGTTCATCATCATATCAATCATGGTCAGACTGCTGGTCAGGGGGTTCTTAAGGCCGTGCACTACCACGCTGATCAGGTGGTTCTTCTCTTCATTCAGGTGAAGCAGTTCGAAGTTTTGTTCTTCCAGTTTTTCTTTGGCGCCCCTTATATTCTGGTTCTGTGCTTCGATGGCTTCCTTCTGCTTCTGAATCTTGATATAGCTCTTGGCCAATTTCTCTTCCAACTCATTCATGTTCCTCATCCTGCCGGTCATCACCCTCATGATTCCCTTGGCAAAACCGGGATCATCGCTCAGCATGCTCTCGAAATCATCCCGCCGCAAACGCAGGAAGTAACTCTCTTCTTCGGTGGTCACGGATGCCGACCTTGGTCCATCATCAATAAGGGAATACTCCCCGAACACATCATTTTTCGATAGCCGGGAAAGGACATGACTGCCGTCGTGAATCCTGACCGAGCCATTGGTGATAATATACATGGCATCGCCAGGCTCACCTTTTTTTACAATGCTTTGCTGGGCCTTCGCTTTCATACCCTGCAATACAGTAGCCAGGGAAAAGAGGAATTCATCACCGGTTTCAGTGAAAATATTTACATGCTTCAAAAAAGCAACTTTCTCATCAAGGCTAATTTCACCATAATTGGTCATAGCTATAATCGATTAGTTGTTAATCAGGTTCAGGGATCAAGGTGCGGGGTGTAGTGTCGTTACCCTTAATCCCTATCCATTAGACGCCATAGTCTGTATATTGTTACAACAAAAATCATGCTAAAAACGGTCTAAATCCTGATCAAGTAATTTATATCTCATATAACGCTCAAATATGTCATTTCATGCACCCGGCACCC
>JAOZTN010000109.1:2014-8944 GCA_029942245.1 Bacteroidales bacterium
GCACCCGGCACCCTTTACCCGGAAAATACTTTGATTCCATCTAAATATTTACTATATTTGGAGTAATAGGAACCAAAAAATGGCATTATGAAAAAGCTTTTACTGTTTACGTGCTGCCTGCTCGTTTCGGCAGTCATGCTGGCCCAGCCAACCCTGGATTACCCACAAAATGCGCCTCAGATAGGTTAAGTATCGCATATTCAATTTGTGACTCCAGGTGATATTACTTTTACTACTTCCGGTCCGGATGTGACCTGGGATTATTCTGAACTCACACCAATTTACGGTGGAGAGATCACTGCCATCGATCCTTCACAGGCACCTGCCGGAGCCCAGTTCCCGGCATCAAATGTTGCCATTAGCATGGGGGATACAATTTTCACTTTCACCCTTGCCAATGCTGATGGGTATCATTACCTTGGATCTCAGTCTACAACAGGATCCTATCCATCCGTCCTGGTATACAGCGACAGCAGGACTTTTCTTAAGTTTCCTTTTACCTATGAAGACACATACTTCGATGCGTATAAAGGTGTCGTCACTACTGCAGCGGCAACGGTTCATGTGACTGCTTTCAGCGAATTGTATGCTGATGCATACGGTACCCTGATTCTCCCTAGCGGGACTTATACAAATGTTTTGCGCACGGTAACCGTGGACGCGGAGCTCGACTCTGTATTTGTCGGTGGAAGTTTTATGAAGAGTTTTGATATTTTACGGACGCAATTCTCCTGGTTTGAAGAGGATGGTCCCGGACCCTTGATGAGCATTGAAATCATGAGCAATGAAGGGCTGGGTAGCCTGGATACTATGGCTTACTATATAACCAGCGGTTCAGGGATAGGTGATGATCAGCAAAGCCAGATCTCGCAACTGAGAGTCTACCCCAACCCGGCCGATCAACATGTCACGATCGCTTTTAAAACATCCCCGAATACCGGAGCAACCATCTCAATCGTGAACCAGGTTGGCCAGGTGGTCATAAGCAGAACGGTGAATGCTAAATCAATGGGATCGGTAAATGAAAATATCGATATCAGCACACTGCCACCAGGCATCTACTTTGCAAATATCAACTGTGACTGCAGCAAGCAACTTACAGAGAAATTTGTGATCAGATAATCCGTATTAAAATTCTTGATTATAGTGTCTCCCTGAAGGATGAAGCATGGGAGATCATGTCTGGAAAGAATTCCTGAAAATCTTTCTCAAAGGCTTTATAGTCATTTTTAAGGCTTTCCACAGCACCTTCCATCCCTGAGTTATATTTGCTGCTTCGGCGCGACATGCCATTGAACACCCATTGAAGATCTTTGAAGCGGGAATAGCCAACCAGCCAGTTGTGGATAAGCATGTATGGAAGAATGCGTTTCGATCGCGGAGGCAGAACATTATAATTCTCCAGCATCAGGCGGTACACGTAAAGGGCAAACTCTGACAGGTCCTTTTCAGAATAGGCACTCCATCCTGCGGCCAGGAAATGGTCATAATAAATATCGATGATCACACCTGAAAATTTGCCGTACTCTTTCTGCAGGCGATGCTTACTCCGGAGAAAAACCGGGTGATGGTCGGTATAGTCATCTATCTCCCTGTGAAGTTTAATACCCTTGAGTATCCCTTCACGAAAACGATCAACCTTATTACCCTTCACGGCATCAGCAATGAAGTTTCCGATGAGAATATCCTCATCGCTTCCAGACAGATAAGCGTGGGCCAGGAAATTCATAGATTTGAGTTGATCCAAAATTACTTATAATAAGTATAAATTAAATGGTCAAGTTATTAACACAATGTTAATACAGCAGAATTCCATAAATTTGTAGTTCTCGATTCAGTTTATTAAACCTAGAATATTTCCTTTATGAATAAGTTACCATTACTTGGAGATGAGGCCATTGCGCAGGGCGCGATTGATGCAGGAATAACAGGTATTTATGCATATCCGGGCACACCATCAACAGAGATAACCGAATATATACTCAAATCAAAAGAAGCCAAAGAGGGTAAAGTCGTAGCCAGTTGGACTTCCAATGAGAAAACAGCCATGGAAGCTACCATGGGCGTTTCATATATTGGAAAGCGCGGGATGACATGCATGAAACATGTTGGCCTGAATGTGGCTGCCGATGCTTTCATCAACTCCGCCATTACAGGTGCAAATGGCGGCCTTATGGTAGTTGCTGCCGATGACCCTTCCATGCACTCCTCACAGAACGAGCAGGACTCCAGGTTTTTTGGAAATTTCGCCATGATACCCATCCTTGAACCTTCCAACCAGCAGGAAGCCTACGATATGGTTCACTACGGATATGATCTGTCGGAAAAGTTCGAGATCCCCGTTATGATGCGCATCACCACCAGGCTGGCACATTCCCGTGCCGGTGTGATCAGAAAAGAAGGCCGCAAACAGAATGAGCTTAGCCTGCCAAAAACAGCCAGCCAGTTTATCCTGCTGCCCGCCAACGCAAGACGACGCTATAAAGCATTGCTGGGCAGCCAGGATGCCTATGTAGAAGCGTCAGAAAAATCAAGTTTCAACGAGTATTTCGATACTGAAGACAAAAGCCTGGGAATTATCGCATGCGGCATTGCCCATAATTACCTGATAGAAAATTATCCCGATCACAAAGTACCTTTCCCGGTATTGAAGATCGGACAATACCCACTTCCTCGCAAGCTAATGGAGAAGATGTACAGTGAATGCAATGAGATACTGGTACTTGAAGAAGGCTATCCGCTCGTAGAGGAATCACTCCGCGGTTATATGAACAATGGAAAACCCATCCACGGCAGGCTCGACGGTGCCCTTCCCAGAGATGGTGAGCTGAACCCCACCCTGGTTGGCAAAGCCCTGGGATTATCCTTCTACGAAGGGCGCGAGCCATCATCCAATGTTGTTGGCAGGCCGCCATCACTCTGTAAAGGATGTCCGCACATATATTCATACAATGCCCTCAATGAAGCACTTGAAAAATATGCCAAAGGCAGGGTATTCTCTGATATTGGCTGCTACACCCTTGGTGCACTGGAGCCATTCGATGCCATCAACACCTGCGTCGATATGGGTGCATCCATTACTATGGCCAAAGGAGCTGCCGATACAGGGTTGGTGCCCGCAGTAGCCGTGATTGGCGACTCAACCTTTACACATTCCGGCATGACAGGCTTGCTGGATGCCGTGATCAGCAAAAGCCCCATTACCGTGATGATCCTCGACAATGAGACTACAGCCATGACAGGCGGACAGGCATCAAATGCCTGGGGAAAGATAGAAGATATTTGTGAGGGACTGGGAGTAGAGAAAGAACACATACATGTGATGAACCCTATCCAGAAATATCACGATGATAATATGGGGATCATCCAAGACGAACTTACATACATGGGTGTATCGGTGATCATCCCAAGACGGGAATGCCTGCAAACCATTGCATCAAGGATACGTTCGGAGAAATATATTGTAAAAACCGCAACAGAATAGAGAACATGAAAAAGGACATCATCTTAGCAGGAGTCGGCGGACAGGGAATATTGTCGATAGCAGCCATCATCGGAACCGCCGCCATGGGTGCCGGCCTATACCTGAAGCAGGCAGAAGTGCATGGTATGAGCCAGCGTGGCGGCGAAGTACATTCCAATCTTCGGCTTTCCGACAAGCCGGTAGCTTCGGATCTGATCCCAAAGGGCTATGCCGATATGATCATCGCAGTGGAACCGATGGAAGCCCTTCGTTATGTATCTATGCTGGGTGAAGAGGGATGGCTGATCACAAACAGCACCCCATATGTAAATATTCCCAATTACCCCGAACACGACGACATCCTGAAAGATATTAAATTGCTTCCTCAGCATGTTATCATCGATGCTGATAATATGGCGAAAGACCTTGGAAACAAGAGGGCTGCCAATATGGTGATCCTGGGAGCTGCCCTTCCATTTCTCGGTATGGATGTACAGCTATTCCATGATGCAATAAGCAGCATCTTCGGCAGAAAAGGGGAAGATATCGTAAAGCTCAACACTGACGCACTCAGGGCCGGGTATGAGTTTGCCGTAAATGCAAACAAATAAATTCCTTGAGTAACATTAACGAAAAAAGGCTTGCCGATGGCAAGCCTTTTTTTTGTCTTAGAAGTTTAAGGTTTAGATAAGAGGGTATTTCTTAAATATTTCCTCTGACTTCATCAGAATATCAACATACTGTGCACGTTTGTATGTGAACGGATCCTGCAAGGTTTTGCGGGAAAGTTTGCCCTGGAACTCATCCAATGACTTATAATTCTTTTTCTTCATCCAGCTTTCTACTTCCTTCAGTATAGTGCTGATCTGCCCAATGCCATTTTTGTAGATCGTACTTACAATCTGTACGGTATCTGCACCGGCCAGGATCATGGAGATCACATCTTCTCCGGTAAATATACCGGTGTTGGCGCACACTTTAGCATTGATCTCGCCATAAAGCAGACCTGCAAAGCGGAGGGCTATCCTGTTATCATTCTGGGTAGAAAGATTGTATGGGAAGTAATGTTCTTCCATGTCGATATCGATCTCCGGCTGGAAGAGACGGTTAAAAAGCACCAGGGCATCAACGCCCTTCTTGTCCATCTCGGCGATTACATGCAGAGGATTGGTGTAATAAGGGCTGAGCTTTGCAGCAACCGGTATCTTAATGGCTTTCTTTACTTTCTCAAGCAGGTCAATTTGTTCAGTGATGATAGAACGCCCATCAAGTTCAAACTGGCGTGGAATAGCGTAGAAGTTCAACTCGAGTCCTACCACACCGGTATCTTCAATCTTTTGGGCATATTCTTCCCATGTTTCGTCATAAACACAGTTCAGGCTTCCAAAAACAGGTATGTTCAGGGTTTCCACTGCTTCTTTCAAACGGGTAAGATATACTTCCGGCCCTGCCTCATCAGAGCTAGGGTATGGTGATCCGGCCATCTCAGCATGCCTGTCGGCATAATCCTCCTCAGCATGAAAATTCTGAAGATTCTCAAGGTGGATCTGTTCTTCGAACAAGGTTTTATAAACAATAGCAGAGGCACCTTCCTCTTCTATCTTTTTCAGGGCACCCAGATTGGTAACCAGGTTACTGGCTCCTACGATGACAGGGTTCTTTAAATCAACCCCCATATAGTTTGTTTTCAGGTCCATATTGATCTATGTTTATATTTTTATAATCGAAATTATGTCAAGCGACTTTTTAGCTGCATAAAAGTATGTAAAAATATTTAATCCGCTATATGTATACCAATCTAAAATCAATATAAATAATGTATGGCAAGCCTAAAATTAGCTGAATTTAAAAAGCATATACATATTATTTATTAATTTCGTGCTGCCTTTTTGAGGCATTGGTTTTGAACTTGTAAAGACTTAAAAATAAACATATTATGGCTAGAGAGAAAAAATTCATCACATGTGATGGAAACTATGCTGCAGCTCATGTGGCATATATGTTCAGTGAAGTGGCATGCATCTACCCTATCACTCCATCATCAACCATGGCAGAGTACATCGATGAGTGGGCTGCTTATGGAAGAAAGAACATTTTTGGTGAGACTGTTAAGGTGGAAGAAATGCAATCGGAAGCCGGTGCTGCAGGAGCTCTTCATGGTGCCCTTCAGGCAGGGGCCCTGTCCTCTACTTTCACCGCGTCACAGGGTCTTCTTTTGATGATCCCGAATATGTACAAGATCTCTGGTGAATTCCTGCCTGCGGTTTTTCATGTCAGTGCCAGAAGCATTGCTGCACATGCCCTTTCTATCTTTGGTGACCACAGTGATGTGATGGCTGTCAGGCAGACAGGCTTTGCCATGCTGGCCTCAGGGAGCATACAGGAAATTATGGATATCGGGGGCATCGCCCACCTTGCATCCATCAAATCGAGGATTCCCTTCCTCCACTTCTTCGATGGTTTCAGAAGCTCTCACGAGATCCAGAAAGTGGAATATTTCGACAACGAGGATGTGGAGAAACTTGTAGACTACGAGACATTACAGAAGTTCAGGGATAACGCACTCAACCCCGAACATCCTGTTACCAGGGGAACCGCTCAGAACCCCGACATCTTCTTCCAGGCCAAAGAAGCCGGAGCACGCTTTTATGATCCTGTCCCCGATATCGTGGAGGATTACATGAAAGAGATCAGCATAATGACAGGCAGGGAGTACCATCCCTTCACCTTTTATGGTGCCCAGGATGCAGAGAATATTATCATAGCCATGGGCTCCGTTACTTCCACCATTAAGGAGGTGATTGATTATAAGCTTGCAAATGGCGAAAAAGTCGGCCTCATCTCAGTACACCTGTACAGGCCATTCTCAGAAAAATATTTCATGCAGGTTTTTCCGAAGAGTGTAAAACGTATTACAGTGCTGGACCGCACCAAGGAACTTGGCGCCAACGGCGATCCGCTGTATCTCGACATCAGGGATCTATTCTACGGAAAAGAAAATGCCCCGACAATTGTGGGTGGCCGCTACGGACTCAGCTCCAAAGATACGACTCCGGCAATGATCATTTCCGTTTACGACAACATGGAACAGGTGGTACCGATGAACCAGTTTACCGTAGGTATCATCGATGATGTAAAATACACTTCTCTGCCATTGCTTCCGAATGTTTTGACAGCGCCAAAGGGAACCTATGAAGCGAAATTTTATGGCCTGGGATCTGATGGTACCGTAGGTGCCAATAAAAACTCCATCAAGATCATAGGAGAAACCACAGACAAGTTTGTCCAGGCTTATTTTGATTATGACTCCAAAAAATCAGGAGGGATCACCACCTCGCATCTGCGTTTTGGTGATTCTCCCATACAATCAGTATACCTGGTCAACACTCCGGACTTCGTAGCCTGCCATGTCCCTTCTTACCTGAATAAGTACGACATGCTGAAAGGCCTCAAGAAAGGTGGCACAT
>JAOZTN010000110.1:0-8529 GCA_029942245.1 Bacteroidales bacterium
ATCCTGTTAAAGCCAACGGGTGTAAATATTGATCCAACACGCTTAACCGGTGCATCCAGGTGTTCAAAAGCCTTGTCGTTGATAATCCCAACGATCTCGCCGCCAAAACCTGCAAAAACCTTGTCTTCATGAACCACCAGTGCACGATTGGTTTTCTTTACTGATTCAAGTATGGCTTCTTCATCGAGGGGTATCAAGGATCTGAGGTCGATGACCTCGACGTCCAACCCACTGTCTTCTTTGATCATTTCCGCCGCCTTGAGACACAGATGAGTAGCATTCCCGTATGTGATCATGGTCAGGTCGCTGCCTTCTCGCCTGATACGTGCCTTTCCGAATGGCACTTCAAAGTCCTCCGGAACGACTGATTCGGCCAGGGGATCATTATATAGTGCTTTTGGTTCAAGGAAGATGTTCGGCCCTTCAGAGCGCATACAGGTTCTGAGAAGTCCTGCTGCATCATCGGCAAAAGAAGGATAAACGATCCTCAGCCCGGGTATGGTAGCCAGCGTACCTTCAATGGTTTGAGAGTGATATAAGCCTCCACCAATATAGCCCCCTGAAGCCAGTCTGATGGTTACATTGGCAGCAAACTGTCCGTTCGACCGCCAATAGTCGTGACTCAGCTCGATCAGCTGCTCCATGGCAGGCCAGAAGTAATCAGCAAATTCGGCACCTTCTACCACAATGCGGATATCTTTTCCATACCTGCTCATACCATTGGCAGTACCAACGATAAAATCTTCCGCGATGGGCGCATTAAATACACGCCCCTTGCCAAATTCCTGCTGCATCCCCTTGGTCACATTGAAGATTCCGCCTTTTTCTTTATTGGCTACATCCTGTCCCCAGATAAAAGTATTGGGATTCTTCCTGAATTCTTCTTTCAGCGTGGTGTTCAGTGCATCGATAAAGCGCATGGATGCTCCGCTTCCATCGGGCAGTCCATCTTTGAATTTTTCCGGGATATATGGATCAGGAATCACAAAATCAAACACAGATGCCGGATCAGGATCAGGAGCTACAATAGCTTTTTTATGTGCTGCCGAGATCTCTTTCTTAGCTTTATTATCCAGTCCATCCAGCTCGGCCCCGGTAAATACCTCTGAATAGATCAGCCTTTCCCTGAATCTCTTCAAAGGATCCTGCCCTATAGCTTCTGAGAGCTCTGCCTCATCACGGTAGAGCTCATGCCTGTCGGAGTTTGAATGAGATCCCATACGCACGCAATTGGCGTGGACGATTACGGGATGCCCTTTCTCCTTTACATATTTCTTTGCCAGGGTCATGGCATTCATGGAATTGAAAACATCTTTACCGTTGCAGTAAATGATCTCCAGGTTTTTAAAGCCTTCGAAATTGGTTGCTGCGTATGGATTGGCAGTCTGGTCCGCCTTTGGTACAGAGATACCATATTCATTGTCCTGGAACACAAAGATCACCGGCAGCTTTTCGTTGCTTGCCCCGTTGATGGCTTCGTATACATAACCTTCAGAAGTAGAGGATTCTCCCTGTGAGCTGATGGCAACACCATCGCCCCCATAATATTTTATCGCCCTTGCAACGCCTACAGCATGCAGGGTA
Source organism: Bacteroidales bacterium (assembly GCA_029942245.1). Classification (GTDB taxonomy): domain Bacteria; phylum Bacteroidota; class Bacteroidia; order Bacteroidales; family B18-G4; genus B18-G4. Next base: position 1,585 of record JAOZTN010000110.1, read on the forward strand.
TGGTTTCCTGTGCAGGATGAAACATTATGGATATTCCATTCGGGTTTGGCAAAATGGTTGGACATATGCCTTCCGCCACTGGCGACATCATCTTTTTTCGATAATCCGTTAAGGATGATCTCTTCTGCCGACAGGCCGGCAGAGATAGTGGTGAGCATGTCCCTGTAATAAGGAAACATATGGTCCTGTTCCTTATCAAACACCTGCCCAATGGCAAGTTGTATCCCGTCATGACCTGCATAGGGTGCATGGTATGACCAGCCGAGGGCCTGCTTGAGATAATTCGGTGCTTTATTGTCCAGCTGACGCCCCAGTGTCATCAGGTAATACCAGTGTTCGAGGGTTTTTTTGTCAGTGGATTTAATATTATAGATCTTATCTTCCCTTTGGATCTTCAAGCGCTTGTTTCTGTACATGATCTCTATTGCTTAAGTGGATAAAATCGCTTTACCCATCCGTCATCTAAATAATAAATAATGTTATTTAAAATGCTAACAACTATCACCCCTGTATTGTTCAGGCCTTCTATCGTCGAAGACATGATTACGGGAAGTGATCATCTTGTTATGAGCAAGGGAAGGATTAATTTCGAGCCGAAGGATCTCAATATTGTCGGAAGAAGCCTTTGCAAGCACATCGCCTGAAGGGCTGAGGATCATAGAGTTTCCATTAAAGGTCAGTTCACCTTCGGTTCCAATCCTGTTTGCGGTGATGGTAAAAACTTTATTCATAAGAGCTATGCCCGGCATGGCCTTCATAGCATTCTGTGTAAGCAGGTTTGAAGGGTGTATGATGACCTCAGCCCCTTCCTGTGCGAGGACGCGCCAGGGCTCAGGGAAAAGATAATCGAAGCAGATCTGCATGCCCAGCTTGCAGAATCCGATGTCGAAGACTTCCAGTTGACTGTCACCGGGCTGAAAAATGTCTTTCTCATTCATGAAAAGGTGCATCTTACGATAGCATCCCATCAAGCCCTCGGGGCCAACTAGCAGGGAGGAATTATACAGTATCTCCCCTGCCATCTCATTAAAACCGCTGATGATATACTGTGCATTTTTGCTTGCCACTTCATGAAGCATCGTCACAATACTGCTCTCCTCCGGCACTTCAGCCAGCTTGTGGGCCATCTCGACGGATGTAAAGTTGTATCCCGTAAATGCCAGCTCAGGCAGAACTACAAGATCTGCATCATGGGTCTGTTCAAGCAATTCAGCAATCAGCGCTGAATTTTTTTCTACATCGCCCAGAAAAGGAGCAAACTGTATGATGGCTGCTTTTAACATCTTACTTTCTAATGACGGTGAACTCTCCGTTGGGCTCAAGTTTAATGATGCGGGATGCCCTGGCTTTCACGATCCTGTCGCGATGATGATCAACGATATAATCCACCCCGTTCTTTATTACCATAGGTATTTGTGAAAATGTAATGGGATCGATGGTCCCTGAAACATTGGCAGAAGTAGAAACAATGGGTTTGCCGAAATCAGCGATAAGTTGTTTACAGAAGGGGTCCCGTGTTATCCGGATGGCGATACTCCCGTCAGAGGCAATCACATTTTTTGCCAGGCCCTTAGCCCCTTTAAAAATGACGGTAAGGGGCGTTTCTATACTGTCCACCAGGTCCATGGTGATATCGGGAACCACATCAACGTATTCAGGCAGTTTAGCAGCATCATCAAGGAGGATGATCATGCTTTTCGTTTCTATTCTTTGCTTGAGACTATAGATGCGGTCTACAGCCTGGTAGTTGGTGGCATCACAGCCAACACCCCATATAGTATCGGTAGGATAAAGGATGAGTTTCCCTTCTTCCAGGCATTTCAGTGTATTTTTTATTTCTTCTTTCACCACTGCAAAATTAATACTATTCGATCCTCTTGAGCAAATCTTCTTTCATGATCGTATATGCACAATCAAAATGTTTTTCAGGGCATTCCCGCAAACCATGCAATCCGCAGGGCCTGCAATCAAGTTGTTTTTTCGTTTCTACAACAGCTGAATCATCCGACAGGGGACCGAAACCGAAATCCGTGATAGTCGAACAGAAAACAGCTGTCACAGCCCCGTTCACGGCAGAAGCCAGGTGCATGGGGGCCGAATCATTTACGAAATTCATCAGGGCATCTCTCTGCAGGGATGCTGTTTCCAATAATTTCAGTTTCCCGGCCAGGTTCATGCTGTTTTTATGCCCGGAGGCCATCATGATCTTATCGCAAAGCTCGCGATCGTCAGATGATCCGAGAAAATATACGTATAGCTCTTCCGGGGCAGCCTTCACGAACTCTATCCATTTGTCGGCCGGATATTGCTTGGTTTCCCAGAGGGATGCCGGAGCAACACAAATGTAGCGATGTGTCTTATATTGTGAGGTGAGGGCATCATCCTGCTGTGACGGATACAATGCAGGCCGTATTTCCGGATCCTTCACCAGATGATCAATGAGAAGCAGGTTCCTTTCCGTTTCATGATACCTTCCCTGCTTGATCTTATGCTTCACCCGTCGGGAGAAAAAGGGCGAAAAGGGGTTTTTGTCGAAGCCGATAGTTTTTTTAGCCCGGGAGAAGGCCGCCACCAATCCGGTGAGGAAGAATCGTTGTACATTTATGAGAAGATCGTAGCGCTCTGATTGTATCTCTTTCAGTATATCATACAGGTTTCTCAGCTTATGCTCAGACTTATTCCATATATACAATTTGCCAAGGTATGGATGAGAAGCAAAGAGGGATTCAGTGCCTTTTTTTACCATCATATCAATGATGGCATCCGGATACTTGCTGTGCAGGTTTTCCAGTAATGGAGTTGCCAGGATGACATCCCCGATGGAAGCTGTTTGTATGATGAGTATCTTTTTCACGGCCTGCCCTTATACCTGTATATCATATTCACGCAAAGCATCGTTGAGAGAAGTTTTCAGGTCAGTCGATGCCTTTCTTTTGCCAATAATGAGTGCACATGAAACCTGGAATTCTCCGGCAGGAAATTGCTTCGGAATACTGCCGGGTATCACCACCGAGCGCTCCGGTATCTCTGCCTTGTATTCAACGGGCTGATCACCGGAAACATCGATGATCCTGCTTGACTTTGTAAGTACCACATTGGCACCAAGTACAGCTTCTTTTCTTACCCTGACCCCTTCTACCACAATGGAGCGGGAGCCGATGAAGCAGTTATCCTCAATAATCACAGGTGCTGCCTGTACCGGTTCCAGCACCCCTCCTATTCCGACACCGCCACTGAGGTGTACGTTCCTGCCGATCTGTGCACATGAGCCAACGGTGGCCCAGGTATCTACCATACTCCCTTCATCCACATAGGCACCGATATTGACATAGGACGGCATCAATATTACGCCCTTGCTGATATATGAACCATAACGGGCCACAGCATGCGGAACTACACGAACGCCCAGCTCTTCATAGTTCTTTTTCAGGTCTATCTTATCATGAAACTCCAAAGGCCCAGCATTGGAGGTTGACATTTCACTGATAGGAAAATAGAGTATCACGGCCTTCTTGACCCACTCATTCACCTTCCATTCATCTCCATGGGGTTCTGCCACGCGCAGTTCACCCTTGTCAAGCAATTCGATAACGCGGCGGATGGCCACCCGGATTTCATCCTGATCCAGGGCGGACCTATCCTCCCAGGCATGCTCTATGATCTTCTTTAAGTTTTCAGGCATATCGGTATGTTTATGCTATTCAAAATTAGGCATTTTTCGCTTGAGAATGCCGGTTGCATGGCTGACAGCAAGAAAAAAAGTAAATTTGCATGGATTTTCAAGCATACAAATTAATTATTGAAGAAAACAAGGTATGGGCAGGATCATGGCCATCGATTACGGAAGAAAGCGTTGCGGCATTGCTGTTACCGATCCTTTAGGCATGATCGCCAGCCCCCTTACTACAGTGCCCACCCATGAAATTCATGTGTTCCTGAAAAAATATATTGCTGAAGAGAACGTTGATTGTTTGGTGATAGGTGAGCCAAAGCAGATGGATTATACGGCTTCAGAAGCGGAAAAGTACATTGCTCCATTCATAAAACAAGTACGCAAAGTATTTCCGGATATGAAGATCGAGCGGGTTGATGAACGCTTCACATCACAGCTGGCTTCGATGGCGATCCTGGATTCAGGCGTCAGCAAGAAGAACAGGCAGGACAAAAGTCTGGTCGATAAGGTGAGTGCAGCCATCATACTGCAGACTTACCTCGATATGAGAACAGGAAAATAAGAGATAGAAATGATTTTACCCATTACAGCATACGGACATCCAACGCTCAGAAAAGTTGCTGAAGAGATAGATGCAGGTCATCCGGGACTGGATGAACTGATAGAAAATATGTTTGAGACCATGTATACATCCTCCGGTGTAGGCCTGGCCGCCCCGCAGGTGAACCAGTCGATAAGGCTGTTCATTGTAGACGCAACCCCTTATGCTGAAGATTATCCTGAAGTAACGGAGTTTAAAAAGGTTTTTATCAATCCGTACATCCTTGAGGAAAGCGGAGAAGAGTGGAGTTTTAATGAAGGCTGCCTGAGTGTTCCCGGCGTGAGGGAAGACATTATCAGGAAGCCTAAGATACTCCTGGAATACCAGGATAAGGACTTCAACATTATTGAAGAGACTTATGAAGGTGTGATGGCCCGTATCATCCAGCACGAATATGACCATATCGAAGGAACTATTTTTGTGGAAAAGGTCAGCCCGTTACGTAAAGTGCTTCTGAAAAGAAAGCTGAATGATATCTCCACAGGCAATATCGATGTGGATTATAAAATGATATTTCCCCTTAAACCGAAAAAAAGAAAATAACATAAAACAAATAAACATGACTATCCTGAGAAACACACTTTTAATGCTGGTCCTTCTGGCCACCATCGTATCATGCGAGCCTGCCCGTGATACAGACGCTTCCAACATCAATGCTGTCGAAGATGAACTCTTTTCTGCTGACAACGGCTTCGTCGACAAAGAGAAGGCCATTGAACTCGTTGACATGTATGTCAGCTTTACCGATAGCTATCCTGAGGATACTATGGCAGTGGAATATCTCTTTAAAGGCGCTGAGTTTTGCCTGAACCTGGGGGAAGGCCAGAGAGCCATCCTCTTATATGACAGGGTCATTAATGAGTATCCTGATTTTCGCAAGGTACCGGAATGCTTGTTCCTGAAAGGCTATGTTTATGAAAACTACCTGGGTGATCTTGCAAGTGCAGAAGCCATCTACCTGGAGTTTATAGAGCGTTATCCCGACAATGAATTTGCCGATGATGCGGAGGTATCCATCCAAAATCTCGGTAAAAGCCCTGAAGAGCTTATCAAGCAATTTGAAGAACAGCAAGCGGCTACTGCTCCGGAAGAGGAGTAGATTTTGGGATTCTGTATTCTGTATGTGAAATTGTAAATTTGATTTTCAATATTGTAAAGCATTGAAAAATAAAGAATACAGAATTGACAATTTATTACTTCACCATCTTCACGACACTCACTCCTTCCACACTCCTCAGCACAGCATAATACATGCCTTCAGGAAGTCCTTCAGGTCTCCATGTGAAGGTATGCATCCCCTGTAGCATCAAACAATCTACTGCCTCATAAATCGTCTCTCCTATGGCATTGTATATGGTTAGCTGAACATGGGATGGCTCAGTCAGCTCGTACTCGATGGTTGTGGAGGTGGTGAAGGGGTTGGGGTAGGCTGTTAGTGGAGTATCTGATGCCTTCTCAGGTATACCCACTGTACAGGCTTCAGTTACCTCCACACTGTTGTTGCATCCTGTAGCATTTACATATATCTGTATATCACCATTGGGGTTAGCAAGGTAATCGCAAACGCTCTGAACCTCGCAGGTTGATAGCTGTGGGTTGTAGGTAATACTGAGGTTCTGTATTGACTCCGCTTCAATGTTGTCGATGCCTGACAGGGATTGTAAGGAGTTGTTTTCGTCTACGAGTATGCTACCCCCAATATGTGTTAGGCTGTCTAGACCTGATAGTGATATCAGACTATTACATTTATTGATTTCTAGATTTGAACCTATTGATTTCAAACCACTTAATCCACCTATATCTTCGAGAGTATAGCCTTTATATAAACTTAGTCCACCACCAACAGCTATAAGACTTTCCAGGCCATCAATTGATGTCAATACGTGATTTTCATGTAGAGACAAAAAACCTGAAATAGAATCTAGGTTTTCGAGTCCTGATATGTTTGCCAAAGAGGTCAATCCTGATATAGAGGCATTTCCATCAATATAACCCAAATTAGGAAAGGTCGTTAAATCAGTTAATGATTGGCACCAATCAATCTTGAACATACTTGCTGTCGATGATATATTCTCAAGGCCATTAAGGCTCACCAAAGAATCACACCCTATAATTTCAAGACCGTTGTAGGATGCCACATTCCCTAGTCCAACTAGATCATCAAGAATATTGCAGTGTTCAACCGTTATGGATTGTCCCACGTGTGAAAGATTAGATAATCCATCAATATTCTCCAAAATAGGACAGCTACTTATGTTTAACCATCCTCCTATCGATACAATATTACTCAAGCCATCCAAATTGACAATGTCATCACCTGACCATATGCTAACATATTCTTCAATCTCAGTACAATTAGGATAATCAATCAGAAAATTATCAATTTCAGCTTGTGTCGATACGCTAATAAATTGAGGACATTGTGACTGAAGGATATTTGTTGATAAGACGATAAAGATAAATGAAGAAATTATAACCTTCAACGTAAGAAACGTCTGCCTGTAGGGGAGAACCTTTTTATTCATGATGTCGGTTTTTGGGTGTATCGTAATCCTCTGTTCAGCTAAGATACGAAAAACATAGATATATGACAATGCCGGCCCCATCGGGGCCGGATGCCGATAGCAAAAGACAGCGATTAAAAAACAGCGCCCTGTAGGGGCGCAACAAA
>JAOZTN010000111.1:0-8523 GCA_029942245.1 Bacteroidales bacterium
GTGATATTGATTTAGAAAAACAGGTGGTAGTTGTTAGAGGATCAGTAGCCAAGAACCACAATACCAGGTATGCACCTATACCGGATGTTATGGTTGATCTTGTTAAGGAACTGATTGAAGGAGAATACTCATTGCGCAAAAACTGGTATTTATTTTCAGCTTACGGCTTCAGGCCGGGACCCGTACGCAGGGATTCAAGAGAAATTGCCCGGTATTGGTCTGTTTTGAGAAAGAACCTGCGATTAAAAAAAGAAATACAGTTTTATTCATTAAGGGACTCAGGGATCATCCAAATGATCCGTGACGGCAGATCGCCCAAGGAAGTCATGGAAGCAGCTGATCATTCCTCCATTGAAGTAACAAATAAATATGTAAAGGTAGCGCGCAAGGAATCCAACGCCAGTATTTTGAAAAAGAGTACCGCTTTTTAAACAGCACTCTTTTTCTGTTCGGCAAATTTCTGGATGGTTTTCGGGGCGAAAGAAGCGATAAGGTACAAAGAGATCAGTTCAACACTAACATTGTCATTAACTATCTGAAGGTGGGTAATGTAAAATGTATAGATCATGCAGACAATACTCAAGATCCTTGCCTGAGAGTGAACACCAGGTGATTCTTCCCAAAAATATGTAATGGTTCTTTTCATTAAGGTTTTGTGGAAGAAACGACTATACCATCACCGGTAGAATTTGGGTAAACATAGCAGGGATCACCACGATCATTTGTCATTATCCATCCTGTAATATCACCAGAAGTAAATGTTTCAATGTAAATGGCAGGGGAATATTTTATCCTGAGTAGACTTCGTACAGTTGTAGTATCAAGTTTAAGATGTTGAATATTTTTCACTTTAAGGATTGGAACAGATTCTATTTCTGCAATAGTAAAACCTAAAGTAAGGTCAAGAGGTGGTAGAGGAACAAAATCAATAAAGGTGCTGCCTGCAATTTCATTAGCAAGTACGGCTTTATAAGTAACACCAACACAAGCGACATCTTTAATCATAAAGTATTTATTAAGCACATCAGAAGCGACTTCTTGACCAATAACCTTAACGGCCTGATCTGAGATCTGACAATTACTGTACTGAGTACCAAGAGTTGTGTCAGAAAGTCCTTGAATAACCGGAGTGACTACACGTTTGGTAGCGGTGACTTTACCGAATTTTTTATTTACCTGTGCGGAAACTGCAAAGCAGATCAGAAGGGTGAAAGCAAAAAGAAGGAATTTTTTCATGGTGGTTTAGATTTTAATTAATGAATGTCAGGCAACGAAATTATGAACAGTAACACATGAAAAAAAGGACAGAAATACTAAGCTGAAGTTCTGGACAAGGCTTGTATATCGGAAAGTTCTTCTTCGTATTCATGTAGGTGATCATAGCTGATTGTAGATCTGCGGTTTTTAGGATCACTCAAATAGTTATTCATCTTCTCATTGTTTTGATTCATCAGCATCATTTGTTGATGGATCCCTGCAAGCAATTCAGAATCCAGAGAAGCACTTGTTGATCCGTAGCTTAATTGTGGAGAGGAAGATGAAATAGAATCGAAGTCCGGCTGAACAGGCGGCGAGAATCGGAAACTATTTGCATGTCCTTGCTGATAATCTTCCAACTGCTGAATGATGGGGCCGGTGACAGGATCTTCCACCAGGTCACCAGAAGCAACCCATTCGGTTTTATTCCCATCACCTACCCATACCTGTGTAGGCCTGTTGGGAGTATAACCACCGTACTTAAAGGCAGGCGTTGGTTCGTTGGCAATTTTGGCAACCTGAACACCACCAAGCACTGCGGTTATGCCTGCCATAATAAAGTTGTAAGGTGGTGGCCCTGAATTCAAAGCCTGAACAATGGCACCGGCAGTATTGATAATCGCTGAATATAGCCTGATCTCCTTTTCACGTTCAAACTGCTCTATGGCTAATTTCTTTTTGCGATTGTCAAGCTGAGTATCAAGATCCTCAGATAATTGATTGAAGCGCTGCTGAGAAATAATGCCGGCCTGTAATTGATCTTCGTAAAGCTCACGCCTACGATCCATGCTCGCTTCATAATTTAGCATGGCTGCGTTTTCCTGTGCAACAGTAGCAGCATTAGAAGCCGCCCAAACTTCACCGAATTGTCGTGCTATTTCAATTGCAGCCTGAACATGAGCAATCATTTCATCCCACTCCCCAGGTGACATTCCGAAAATATCCTTTGGTGCATCTTCATCACCGAAGGTCTGATCCTGAATGGCGGCAAGTTCATCATTCATAGCCTGGTATAACTCGGTGGTATCTATCTTGAATTCTTCGGCAAGTTTGATAAGATCCTGATACTTTTTAGTTGCTTCAATGATGGCAAGTTCACGATCAGAAGCAAGGATCTGTGCGATCTTATCCTGTGCCTTTTGTTTTTCTTCTGCCTTTTTATCTCCCCATTTTTTTTCAATGGCTGCGATTTCTTCTTCCTGAAGCTGCTTCAGAACCTTAATATCAAGGCCATATTTATCAGCTTTAGCGATAAGGTCTTGATATTTATATTCCACTTGCTGAATTTCTTTTTCCTGATCGGATAATGTATCAAGATTCAACTTACGGCGGATCTGCTTGATAGCATCCGCAAGCTGCTTTTCTACACGGACTTTTTCAGCAGCTAATCTTGCGGCTTCAGCTTGTTCTTTTTTGGTATCATAATCTCCATTGAATGATTTCATGGCTTTTTCGGTAGCGGAAATTTTATTCTGGATCCGGAGATATGCTTCAGAAGTTTTTAGAGTGTTATTTAGGGCAATTTGGTATTGGTTCAATTTTTCTTCCAATTCAACAAAGGTGCCTGATCCGATAGAATCCCCGATGGATTCAGCATTTAGAATATCGGAAAGGGTTATGGTTGAATTCTTAATATTATCAAGATTATCTTCAATCTCAGCCATGAATTCATCAATCTCTTTGGTTGCTTCATCACGATCTTTTTCAACGGCCTCATAAAGAAGATCTCCCCAAACTTCATTCCCTGCATTTTCGCCCTGGGTTAATTCAACCCACCAACTTTTAGCGGCAGAAGTGAATTCATCCCAAAGGGAAGGATCGATGGATTCACGGATCTCATTTCTGCGGATCTTGGCGAGTGCGAGTTCGGCTTCGGCGAGTTGAATAGTTTGATCAATTTTATCCTGAAGATCAATTTTCTCCTGATAACTCATCCTATTCAACACACTGATTTGTTTATTGATGGTGGTATATGAATCGGACAGGGAATTGTTTACAGTAGTGAGATCACCGGCAAGATCTTTTTTCTTTCGTTCTAACTCCAAAGCCTTTGCATTGTATTTATTGTAAAGGCGAATTCCTGTTATTAGTGCAGTGATACCAATGAGAATTAATCCCAAAGGATTAGCCTTCATTGTAGCATTAAGTGATTTTTGGGCAATAATGGCCCTACCCTGTGCAATAGTCATTTTACCGGTAACAGCAATCCTTGTTTTGGCTGCTATTGCTATGGCGTTGGTGAGAACAAGACCTTTGGTTCCCAAAACAAAGCGTATTTTCTCAGCAGCAATAAGGCCGTAATAATGTGCGGTTTCTTTAATGGAGAGTGCAATATTTGTAAGCTTCTGAGCATTATAGGCCAGGTATGCACCGGTAAGCAGAAGAATAAGAGTTTTATTTTCTTTGAAGATCTTCGGCAAGGCCATTGTTACCTTCATCAGCATACCGAATCCGAGATATGCTTTAGTCATAGCCGGAGAGAGTTTTTCTCCTAATTCAATGGCTAAAAGGGTAATCTTGTTTTTGGCCTGTGCTAAAGTGGTTGCACGGTTATCGGTGTTTTTAGCGGCCTGTTCAAATGCAATATCACTGTCAGTAACAAGGTCCAGATAGCGATTATATTCGCTTTGGCCTTGTACCATTACTTCTACCATTTTAGCATGACGTTCACCAAAAATATCAACGGCACTTTCACCTTTATCAAAACGAACACGAAGTTCATCAAGGGCGGTATTAATATCGAATACACCATTTACGTAGCCGATATTATTAGTTCTCATTTTGAGAAATACCTTATCTAAGGAATTACCGGCCTTAGTAGCTTTTTTGAATTTCGGGGCAACAGCTTCAATAATGGCAATCCCTTGTTCAACTTGCATGCCCATGAGTGCCATTGTAGTACCGGATTGTTCAACGGCAGTGGAGAGGTAATCAATATTAGCAGCACCGGCTTTAGAGCCTGAGGCAATCGTATTGATAACCCTGTTTGATTGATCAGCCGCATAGTTAAATTGATTCAAGGTAGTGGCAAGTGCGGAAACAGAAGGTTCCAATTTACCTTTGGCAGCTTCACTTAGGATAATGGCGTTCATGGTGGTTTCATGAAGCAGTTCTTTGTTTTTAAGAAGTTCCGGTCTTTGGGATCCCATCTTCGTGTAAGCATCGACAATATCAGAAGCACTCTGTTTGATCCGGATGCTATGTCCGCCTGCTTCCAATATAGCGACTGATGTTTCCTTTGCTTTATCACCAAGCCACTCTAAGGACTTCCCTTCAAGTCCTGTGAGTGCGGAAAGGTTGTCTAATCTTTCCTCAAATATATTGGCAGCATCGGCGGCTTTGCGAAAGGCCATCACCAGACCGGTAAGCGTAGCGATCCCGGCGGTGATCATCATGAAATACTTATTGAAGCCATTGGCGGCCTTTTGCAAAGATCCCCAAGCACCGGCAGTTCTATTTATGGATTGATGGTGTTGATCCATTACTGCTTTGAGCCGGTTTATTTTCTTAGCATGGGCCTGGTACTCTTTAGTGCCGATGGTCATGTCTTTTTGTTCGGCAGTAAGTTTCTTGAATTCAGCAGTAATGCCTTTGATCGAGCCTTTAACTTCTTTACCGTTGATATAAAGATTTACCCTTCTGTTTTCTGTTTTGCTTGCCATGCAATTATATTTTTAGTCTGGTGGCATTAAGAGTTGCATCCGCATAATGTCGTGCAACAATATTTGCGAAATGATCCATGTCAGCATCAATAATAGGATTTAGCCAATGCACTTGTTTTCTCTTGTTGCTTGCAGGATGGCCTTTACCTACGCCATGATGTGTATAAATTCCATGAATAGGGAATTTAAAGCTTACAAGATCTATCTCGCCGAATTCCTTTCCGAATTTCACGAATAAGGATCGTTGAAGTACTCCTTCTGTCTGCATACGATTGAGCAGTGATTGTCTGGCTTTGGGCGATTGAACCTTTTTCAAGAGCTGAGTTTTTCCCCTGACAGTCATGCGTGAGATCCTTCCCACGATCCGGCGGCGAGTACTGTGGGCCTGATTTATCAGGTCACGGTTGAAAGCCTGTGTTTTGACTAATTCACTCATATTCCTATCATTCCTTTCTTGACTAAATTACCCTGACAGGACTGAATACCATTTAAGGTGAGCATGATGGAGAATTTCTTAGGAATATACTCTGTGCCATGTACGAGGATCTTACGGAATTTATTTCCGGTTTGAGGAAGGAAAAGCTTCATGACGTTCTGAAGATCTTGCATATTCAGATTAAAGTCCATAGATACCTCTTGGGAATCATTAACAAAGTCGAGCCAATCAGAAAGGAAGTTTTTCATCATACCTTCATTACCATCAAGACGAAGTTCAAGATCCCAACTTTTATTGCCATAATAATCATAGGCATAAGGAGAAGCAAAAGGGTAGGCTTCTTCATCTCCAACAAGGCCACGATAGAATAGTAGGTGGAGATCACATTTATTTACACCGGTAAGATAAGCAGGGGATGAACATTTGATCTGTGTGTGTGGAAGTATCGCAAGATTGCCGGGATCATCGGCAAGCATCAAAGGTGAGAGATCTAACTCCTTCGGTTTAGTAACAGGTGAAGCGATGAAAGGCGGGAAATAGTAACTATATACAGACCATCGGCTTGTGCCTGAATCGGTAACAAAGCGATATAAGGTATTGGTGTTTTTTACATAAGCGATTGCATCTACATAGGTGGGAATATAAAGATCATTGAAGGTGTCAAATTCTCCGATATATTTTAATTGAAGAAATTCAGTGTAATATTTTTCTTCATCAAAGTCGTTGGAATCCCATTTGAATTGATAATTATACCCTTCTTTTGCTTTAAGAAGGATTTCATGCGAACCCTCAATGAATTGATCCGTAAGATCAATGGAATTGTGATTTTCAATTATGGATTGAAGGAAGTTCATTTCGACCATTCCATTCTGGTGATCAAAAAGGATAAATAGGCCAAAGGAATCAGCGATTGAAGAAATGAGTTTCCCGAAAGTCATATCCGGAACATGATCGGCGTAATGGAGTGATTTTTTAAAAGAATTGAGATTAGAAACACTTGTGTTCATAATATCAATTACCATATTACTAAGTTTAAAATCTGAAGCCATTGGCCCCAGATTTACATAATAACAGGAAGCAGAAAAAGTCACTTCATTACCAATTTGAGAAGATTCAAACCAAATATCAACGGCGGTAACTAAGGCATCATATTCTTCATCATATTCAAAATCAAATTCTTCTTGTGTAAGGCTAACGGAATCAGTTATATCACTAATAGTGATTTTAAGGTGGTGGGTATGAAGTGGTTCATTTTTAATGCACTCGGCATGAAAATTAAATGTAAAAGTATGGTGTCCGGCAGATTGGATTGTATATTTATAAAAGATAGCACTCCAAGCATTATCAGGATCTTGATTTGGCAAATTAAAATCATCATCAAATTTTAGTAGCATCCATGACATAGAATTGATTTGTTGAAAGGGATCTCTGTTGGAAGCTTTTACGTTGTATTTGGTATCGGTAAAATCTAAGGGGGAATTATTAAAGACCAGAAGTTGAGATAATTCCTCATGATCTGCAAATTCACCAGTAAGTTGAAAGCCAAGATTATGAAAGCATTTCTTAAGTAAATAAATAAGATAAAGGCAGGGAAGCAGGGAGTTGAAATTATCTTTACCTACGGCATTTTCCTGAATAAAATTGATAGGGCATCTTTGAGAAGCAGAGATCCAGAAGTTTACAAAGCCGCCAAAATCGGGCTGAAATTCATGATTATTTTCACCATACCAATGATCTGCTTTGATCATTGGGAAGTTGAAGTTTGTAGAAGGGTAGGTTTTTGCAACATTCGCTTCAACATATTCGCCAACATCAGATGAAGATGTACCGAGAGAAACATCAGAATCGAAATCGAAATCTTTAAGAAGTATATCTTTTGCATCAATAGAAAAGCCATTAGTGATAATGGATCCACGAAAAGAAGTACTCGAAAGTTTTGAGAGAACTAACTTGCCGGTGAAATTGATAGCATTGGCAAATATAAATTCGCAATCGTAGATGCGATATTTGGTATTCACAATGATATGGTTGGCATAGTTGAAAATACTTTCATTTTCAACAGCCGGAATATCAAAAGGATAGATCATCGAAGCATGCAGATATTCGGATTCAAAAGCCGGATGCACCAGGTCAAGCCGAAGCGAGGTTTTTGGATCCAGATATACTTCTTGATTATTTATTATTATCCTGATCATATAAGTTCGTTGAATGATGTGGTTCCTTTAATTGAGATCTTAAATTTTATTTCAAAATTTTCAAGATCATTCTTGCGATCAACAAGGGTAAACGAGTTGGAGAGCAATTCAATCTTAATGTATTTTGATTTACCTACAAGGAAAGCAGAATTGTTCTCAAGCAGTTCTGCAAGCTGATAAGCTTCCCCGGCCGAGATATAGCCGGTATTGGTAGAAATACTCAGGGATTGTTCTTTGATTATCGAAGAATCACTCCCCTTCTCCAAAGAGTAATCGTAAGAGAGAAGTTTTTCAAGTGATACCGAATCGTGTTTGAGTTGGATCTTTGTGTTTACGCAAAGCATCGAATCAATGCAGCCATAATTATTCTTAAATAGAAGCTGAAGCGAGTTCTGAGGTTTGTTATTGATATAGAAGTAACGCACTTCGGAGATCAATGTGGAAGCGTGTTCAAGATATACTTTATAGAAAGAAATGGTCTTGGTTGGTTGGAGATCATCAAGACCGTTGATTGATGCACCGACAGGAATACAGTATATATTTTCCATCAAAGAATCAATGTATGGAATACTATGTGCCTTAACACTTGTGGTTCCATCATCATAGGTAATATCAAAGTATGCAGTAAAATCATAATCGCTTTCCACGTAGTTCATAAAGAACAGATATTCATGAGCATCAAGCCATGTTTCATGGCTTGTGTGCTTGTTAGTGAGAAAGATTTTACTTGTGGCCAGATCAGTAAGAAAGTTATGAGTAGGCCATTTATCGGCGTGGAGCTTTCCATCAACGAGGGTGAGAGCCTTGTGATTATGAAGTCTGTGGATGGTAGGATCATCACCGAAGTATTCAGCGTAGTTCACCTTATAATCACGTAAGGCGAAAAGCCAAGTTCCTATATCAGTTTGTTCAAAAAGGGGATAATAAGATCTTGAAAACAGATCTTTCAGGATGGAGCCAGGATAGAAGTAAG
>JAOZTN010000112.1:0-8416 GCA_029942245.1 Bacteroidales bacterium
GTTCTTCACAAAAAAAGATGGAAAGCTTTCCATTCCTAAGTCGCCTCAAAAGATCCTGCAGAATCTTGCTAAATATGGATATGATAAGCCAGCTGTATTTCAGGGGTTTATTGATAAATATGGGATTGTCAGCTGACAGTAGGCAGTTAGGGTTCGCTTACGACTATAAACCTCACAGAAACCATCTCCCCGTTTTCATCCACTGCCGTGACCATGTGTTCTCCTTTATTTGTCTGTATACCCATTTGATGGCGCATGCTGGTCTTTCCAAGGTAGTCCGCATCCAGATGCCAGTAGATGGTGGTGCCCGGGTCACGATGGGCGATCTCAAGCACAGCCTCCCCCGGCTTGCCATCCAGTCCGGTAGGTATATAGATTTGTGAACCCCAGTCGGGGTAAATAAATGCCATCACAGCCTGCTTTTCTACAGGGGCACATCCGGGAAGGTAAGGCGGCAATTCCCGATACCAGGCATGCCTCGTTTTAAAGTACCATGCCATGGCCGGAGGTAGCACAAACCAGGACTGATGATGCATATCCTGAACTTCAAAGCATCCTTCGCTTACCCTGTATTGCCTGTTATTGTCGAGATGAACGATCTGATGATACGGGCAGGGTTCTGACTTCAGGCCTGAGCGTGGCACCCACATGGTATCGGCTTCTTCGCAGGACATCCCCATGCGATAACCGCTCTGTTTGCAGACAGCAATTTCTTCCATTTCATCCCAGGGCTGGTCGAACCATGCGGTGGAAGGCATAAGATCGAAAAGATCAAATAATATTGGGGCTGCCGTGCTCACTCCGGTCAATCCCGGCCTTCCTTCTCCATCACCATTTCCGGCCCATACAGCTACCACATATCGAGGATCAGTGCCGACCGACCAGGCATCCCTGAAGCCAAAGCTGGTGCCTGTTTTCCATGCTATCCTGCGTGATGAGGAAAATGCCTCCCAGTTTTCTTCCCTTTCCGGCCTGTTAACCTCTTCCATAGCCTTATAAGTCAGCCAGATGGATGCTGCACCTAACTTTGGTTCTGTGAAAAGTGTTTCTTCATCCCGGGAAGCAGGAATAATCAGCGGTTCATGAAAATCTCCCTCAGCGTACCTTCCGCTGAGTCCATAAAAATGATCCAGCGTCCTCGACATCCCGGCATAAATACCGGCCAGTTCCCATAAAGTAGTTTCTGCTCCACCCAGAATGAGTGAAAGTCCGTAAATGCCGGACGACCTGTTCAGGCTCTCCATACCCAGGCCTTTCAAAAAAGCATGAAAGCGAGCAACACCATAATTCCTCAGCATATTAACAGCAGGAATATTCAGGGAACGCGACAAAGCATTATCGGCACTCACGGCACCGTCATAAGTATTGTTGAAGTTTTTGGGAGAGAAGCCGGTCATCCTGCTTGGAATATCAGGGATAAGCGTTTTTGGTAATATCCGCCCCTCATCCAGGAGGGCTGCGTAAAGCAATGGTTTAAAGACACTTCCACTGCTGCGTGGAGCGGTGATAACATCTACCATCTCGCCATGAGATCCACCCGGTATGGTAGTATTTCCGATATATGCCAGCACCGTTCCAGATTCAACCTCAAGTATGATGGCAGCTGCATTATGTATCTCATTTTGCTTCAGCACCTTCACATGATCATTCACAATTTGCTGTGCGGTAGATTGCAAATGCCGATCAATTCCTGTCCTTATACGCTGTCCTCTATGAGAAACATGCAATCTTGCCAGGAGATGGGGTGCTAATTGTGGCAATGGGTGTGGCTTATCGGGCAGCGGTTCCTGAAGTGCCAGATTCCAGCTAAGTGAGTCCATAAACCCTTCATCCAAAAGTCTGTTCAGGAGGTCATTTCTTTTCATCAGCAAGGCATCCCTGTTCCTGCCGGGATGAATAAGGGCCGGTGCATTGGGCAGCACAGCCAGGCAGGCAGCATCAGCCCAGGTCAATTCCGATGGGTCGCAGGAGAAATATCGCCAGGCGGCTGCTTCGAGGCCCACCACATTTCCGCCAAAGGGAGCATGCGAGAGATACATATTCAGTATCTCATCTTTGGTGTGCATCATTTCCAGCCTCACTGCCAGGAAGATCTCTATGATCTTTTCCGAAATGCTTCTTTTCCGGCCTTTTCTCATCAGCCGTATCACCTGCATGCTTAATGTACTTCCTCCACTGACCACGGCAAGATGCCTGATATTCAGGTATGCTGCCCTTCCAATTGCAAGTACATCCACCCCCGGATGTGACTCAAAGTGCTTATCCTCAAACAGGATGATGCACTGCTTCATCTTTAAGGGAATGTTGTCGGGAGCCGGAAAGCGCCATTGTCCATCATCAGCTATCATAGCCCCCATGAGGCGTCCGCCCCGGTCTTCCACCACCGTAGAAAATGGATCATCGAAACCGGGTGGCTTGATCAGCAGACTGGTTAATACCAGCAGTATTACCAGCAAGCACCATCCTGCAATCGCAGGCAACTTTTTATGGAAGGAAAAGCGCATCCTTCTGATTTATGGTGATTTTACTACTTCAATCCACTTTCCGGAGCGGCGTGCATAAACATCAGGATTATACATAGCCTCGCATAATGGTCCCGGCATATAATACCTTCCTACATAGGCTGCATTCAATAATACAGAGTATTTCACCGAACCCGATCTGTAAAGGCTGAAATAAGTCATGACCCTGTCATCCCTGATATCCCTGTATTCGAAATTACTTTCATCAAGAACATCAGGCAGCCCGTACATTCTTTTGTTGATGATCTCCCATCCGGATGGAAAGATCTGCGTCAACGACATATCCCTGTAGTAGGTGTAAAGTGCCGTTGTGCTGATTTTTACCTCTGCAATGAAATCGGTTCCCTGCTCGATGCTGGATGGATCGATACTGTTTCCTTCCAGGTCTTTGTAGGAAACCTGCATCCTGATGTTATTATCTACATCTTCTGTACTGTCTGTCAGCGGATTTCCTTTCATACTCAAACACAGAAAAAGATCTTTGTCATCTTCATTTTTAACTTTTAGTTCAAAGAAATCCTCCTTAGCAGGTTCCGGTTCTATCCGTGACAGGTAAAAATCAGTCCGGATATCAGTAAATTCACTTCCGTATGTTGAATAGCTGTATTGCATTCCTGCAGTGTTCAGCGGTTGATCATCGTAATATGCTGCCATGGATAGCAGGCAACAAGCTGTTGTTTGAGTGCTCATCCAACGCTTCTTAGTAAGGGCATCCGAAATTTCTCTGGCAAGAGAAAAAGCTTTATCCTTTTCATCCAGCAGACAAAGGCTTTCCAGGATCAGTGCTTTGTCACGCAAAGAAGACCCATATGTTTGATCAAATGATGCGTACGTTGGGACCTCCAATCCGGCCGTAGAAGCGATCTTTGTAGCAGCTTCAGGCTGTCCAGCAAGCACATATGCTGCCACAAGCCGCCAGTGTGCTGTTGCGCAGAGATCAGGAAGCTCGCGCAGCCTGTTCATGGCTCTCAGGTCAGGCGAACCCGCCAGAGACAGCGTATACAAGCGGTATGCCTGTCCCAGGCCACGATTGTATTTCGAATCCTCATCAGCAGACCAGGTGGCTGCTCTCCCCTGTTGATATGATAACCAGTTTGATTTCAAACCAACCGGTAAGCTATATCCCTGTTTTTCCGCTACCAGTAAGAAATGACCGGCATATGAACTTGTCCACTCGCTCACATGGCCTGAGGGCCAGAGCCTCATACCTCCATCAGTAGCCTGAAAACCTATTAATTTATTCAGGGCTGCCCGTATATGTGCTGTGATCCGTTTCTCCGAAGCATCTGTCAGCTCAGTAAGCTTCGACAGGTATAGTTGTGGAAATGCACCTGAAACTGTTTGCTCCAGGCATCCATGCGGATAGGAGATCAAATAGTTTAATCTCCTGTCCAGGTCGATGGGCATCAAAGTAGCTACCTCAAAAATCAGGCTGTTACTGCCCTCAATACCCGGCAAACTTTCCTTGAAGGTATGCTCCTCGCCGGGTTTGAGTTTTGCGCGAAATACCCTGCTAACGGCAGGATTTGGGTTCCTGATCTCAATATTTATTGTGTAGGTAGCTCTGTGATTTCCGCTCACTGCCTCTATCTCAACCTTTCCCGTTCCCGTATTCTCTATGCTGCTGAGATAAAAGATGATCACCTTATCACCCATGTCATCGAATGTTACTGATTTACTGAGTTTGCCTTCTTTAAACATGGCATTTGGCATGATCGTGACCTGTACTTCCCGGATATCTTCTTCCATAGCAAATACACTAACAGGAAGGGATACCTGCTCTGCCGGCCCAAGCACCCTGGGAAGGGTAGCCAATAGCATCAGAGGCTTCTTAACCGGCGTTGTCTTTTCAGCAGACCCGTATGCCATCTCTCCAGCAGCTACTATCATTGTTCGTACACTTCCCACATAATTGGGCATGATATAGCTGTGCTTTGCCGATTCCCCCTTAGCAAGACTGAATGGGCCAAGAAATTTCACCACAGGCTTAAAACGGTTGGCTTTTAAATCTTCAGTTTTGGCAATTTCGCCACCGCCGCCGATACCAAATACTTTTTCCAGCTTACCACCATAGGCACCGATAACGTAATTGTACAAGTCCCAGGTCCTAACGCCCAGCGCCTCCCTCGCATAAAAATGTTTCCATGGATCAGGCGTCCGAAAGCGTGTAAGGTCAAGCAATCCTTCATCGACCATTGCAATGGTATAAGTCATGGGCATTCCATTTTTCTCATACACCTCAATACTAACAGGCTTTTCGGGTTCGAGGACGTCAGGCATGCTGAGTACCGGTGTGATCCTGGAATCAGGGTCTTCCACCATGATAGGAATAATACCATACATGCGCATGGGGGCATCGTTCATGGTATTGCTGTGGGGCTGAACCAGGGTGATACTGACATAGACATTGGGCGCCATCTCAGGTTCTATATCAAAGGTATACATGCTTTGCCCGGAATCCGGTTTTACCCAGTCAGCATGAAGAATCTCTGATCCTGACTCAATACTGATGAGTGCCCTTCCCTCTCCGGATGAAGGAAATACTACCGTGGCAGTTTCCCCTACCTGGTATTTATCTTTATCCGCTGTAAAAGTCAGCAGGGAGGCTGCACCCGGGAACTCCCGCTTGGCCTGTCCGGCCCAGCCCGGCCAGTCGATATAAACTGTTTTTCCCGCAGCAGCGCCACCATTGGGATCCCATACCCTGACAAAATACCTGCCCCAGTCGGGATATTCGACCTTAAACTTGAAGGTGCCTTTCCCCGATGCATCGGTACCTATTACGGCCTCATCGATGGGCACCGAGTATTCCGATCCAAAATAACTTGCCATATCATTTTCGGTGGCATTCCACCACCACCTCCAGGATACCTTGTAGATGGCTGCATGCAGGTTTTTTACCCGAACAGGTTTACCCTTTGCATTGCAGCTGATAACATTCACACTATGTGTAGTATCTGTCAGCAGCATCCCGCGTTTATCCCCTTCCGGAATCCGTATCCCTATAAAGGTCTTATAAGGAGCATAGTCAATAGTAAAATAGTCGGTGCTGAAATCGCCACCCTCTTCGAAGGCTCTGATAGTAAAAGCTGCCTGCAGCATTCCAGGTGCGTCACCAACTTCAGGTGGCGTAAAGGAGATATCTGCTTTTCCCTGCTTGTCCACACGCTCATCGAATATGATCATTTCATCAGGATAAAAGTATCGCGAAGGGTCTGAAAAAATATATCCGGGATATTGTTCAAATCCTTTATTGCTCTTGTAGAGGCTCATCTCGACCCTGGCTTTCAGATTTCGGGCAACGGCCCCATGCAGCCAATTGACTTCCAGTGTACCGCGTTCTGTTCTACCGCCCTGCAAAGGACCTTCCCCAAGGTCCAGATTGACTTTCAACCTGTTAGGTTTAATTGTCTCTATCCTTAAAGATTTAGTGAAAGTAACACCTCCCACTTTAATCCTGGCAGTCCAGTTACCTGTTGGTGCTTCAGCGGAAGTTTTGGTCGTCAGCTTATATATATTTCCTTCAGGGCTGGTCTTTACTATACGCTTTACAATACGGCCATATGGGTTCAGTAGTTCAAGCACGAGTGGGTGCCCATCAGGTAGGTTTGCCTTACGGTCATCCAATATGAAATTCAGGAATATGGTATCTCCCGGACGCCATACGCCCCGGTCACCATAAATGAAGCCCCTGATGCCTTTTTTTATTTTCTTACCGCTAACATCGAAATCGCTTACCGAGAGCGCACTTCCATCGTCAATACGCAAGTAGGACTTTTGTGTGCCCTGGCTGGCAATCATCATAAATGGTGATCCCTCCACCTCTATGAAGGCAATCCCTTCAGCATTGCTGCTAGCCGATCCAATCTTCTGTAACTGATAATTATACACTTCTACCAATATCCCTGCCAGGGGCTCAGCAGTGATCATATCAGTGACTATGGCCATCATTTCCCCGTCGCTGCCTGATTTTGCGATCAGACCGATATCCGTAGCAAGAATATTGGTTTTTACAAAGCGGGACGATGTATAATATGAGACATGGCAGGGATTGTCCTGCTCCTGCCAGCTATATTCGTCAGGCCAGTAGCCCCAATAGTAGAAGTTGGGATCATCCCAATAGGAAGACTCTTCAAATTCAAATGTATCTTCTTCCTCCGTTGGCTGATCTTCGTCTTCTTCCTGCCCACCTCCTAAGCATTCATAGGCGGAATATTTTTTATAAAACAGAAACTCAATATTATATATGGCACCCGGCTCGGTCCTGATCAATTCACTCAGGTCGACAGAAAAGAAATTCCATGAGTTCATATCAAGGCCGGTGGCAGCCAGATCGATGGTATGTTTAAGAACAGGCCTGCCAACCCTCCTGATCTCATAATCATTATCGATCTTGTTCACCTGAAGGAATTGCGGGATATTGTTTTCATATACTTTGATTATCTGAATATCCACTTTATTCAGTCCAACAGCTTTAAAAGGCAATACAAGTCCCTGTGATGAAGGAAGTATCACGCCTTTATTGACCAGGCTTAGCTGTGGTTTCAGCCTTGAAAAGTTTATTTCCCTGATCAGTTGTTTTTTTATTTCAGCACCGGTATTGCTTTTTATCCCCGCTTCGACACTGAGGTTCACTGTGCCTTCATAAGTCCTGTCTGAGTACACCTCAAGCTTATTACCGTCGATACGGAAGTTGAGATCATCATCTCCATCCAGCATGATGAGTCCGTCAAGCAGCTGATCTCCCTTTAGCTGATCAGAAAAGCTCA
Organism: Bacteroidales bacterium; assembly: GCA_029942245.1. Taxonomy (GTDB): domain Bacteria; phylum Bacteroidota; class Bacteroidia; order Bacteroidales; family B18-G4; genus B18-G4. Next base: position 7,292 of record JAOZTN010000112.1, read on the forward strand.
GAACGACACGCTGTGATGGCAGCTGATAGACCCTTACTTTCAGTAATTCAAAGTCGCTTTTCGACGGAATTTCAATTTGCTGGGAGCCACGGACATCAATATTTTGCTGACCGGCATCCCATTCAAGCGTGACTTCACTGGCCAGATCGCCCCTGTGAATACTATCAATACTGAATTCGAAGAGCATATTATTCTTTAAGCCTCTCCATGATATCGGGATTTTACGGCCATCCTGTGCTGCCTCAAATATCTTGTCTACCAGGCCGGCGTCCATGACATCAGAAAAATCAACATCGCCGTTCAGGCGATATAGATCAGCCTGACCCGGATAGGGTGTCAGTGTACCCACATTGACCTTAAAATCCATTACCCGGGTTTGAAAAGCAAAATTAAATTTACTCAGATCTTCTTCCACATCGATCAAAGTTTTCAGATTAAGTGTAACTTCATAAAGCGTCCCCTGATCAAATTTCCCTTCCGGATTAAAGCCCAGGGTGTATTCATTGATCCAGTATACCTGGCCTTTAATCGAAGGTTCAATCTCAAAAGGATTCTGTTCCAATGCTTCATAAAAGTTGCCTGCATTGGGATTGTCCTCGGTGAAACGGATCATAATCTCCGAATGAGCAGAAATTACCCCGGAAGTATAGGCAGCTATGTAATTTCCTATTTCAGGACTATTCTTCTTATCCCGGGAAGCCGGATCGCAGGAAGTAATAAACAGAATAAACAGGACGAGTACAAAGCTTATTCCGGCTTTGTGGTTCATGGCATGGATTAACATAAGGCGCTGGTTTTTACGGTTAATATGTGTTCGTGATATATCGGACCCAAATGATAAACAGCTATTTCAGGGTTCCTATAAATAAACGGGAAGACCAAATCTGTTATTTCTTAACAAATCTTAAATCAACAATTATATCTGATTCTCTATCTTAAAAAAGTCCTGTGTCGCTATTTCCCTTTGTAAAGAATTTCACCATTGACGATGGTGTATAATACTTCGGCACCTGGGATCTCATTTTCAGGAATGCTTATCAGATCTCTATCAAGAATGACGATGTCGGCTAATTTCCCCGCTTCCAGGCTTCCCTTTTCATCTTCTTCAAAGCTTCCTTTTGCAGC
>JAOZTN010000113.1:0-6456 GCA_029942245.1 Bacteroidales bacterium
CGCACCCACATTATTTTTCAACCTCCGTCAACTTAAACATCATCACCCCGTGATGAGGCACTTCGCAACCGAAAAACTCATCAAAGGTTCCAATATTTTTCTGACGCCAGATGTTGCGGATAAGGTGACGGCCTTCTACTTCGATCTGTTGGGCACTGATGGTGACAGCCAGCTTTTCAGGAGCGCCATCCCACTGAAATGCTTCCGCAGGATTATCGCTTTTACCAATATTAAACACTGCGAGGGCAATGCTTCCATCATACAGTTCTTTCTTCCAGATCTGGTAGCTGATACCGTCATAAACCATGCGCCCTTGCTTGCCAAGCGGATCCTGGTTCACGGCCAGCACCTCATCATTTGTGAGAAGGCCCAGGGTAAAACCATCCATCTGTGCCAGGTCGCAACCCAGCAGCAGTGGTGCTGAAAGCATACTCCACAAGCTAATATGTGTGTATTGCTCATCAGGCGACAGGCGGGAGTTCCGTACCTCAGGGCCCCAGCCCAGTTTTCCTACTACAAGCATATCCGGATCGTTCCAGTGACCGGGACCGGCATAGGAGGCGAGATCATTCTGCTGAAAGCCGATGCCCGCCATGCTGTTCCAGGTATCGACAATATCGCCGGTGGTGCGCCAGAGGTTTCCACCTACTTCTTCGCCCCAGGTCCAAACCTCACCGCGGCCATACTGACACATACTGTAAACGATGTCGCGATCTACCTGATCAAGCACCTCACGGAAATGGATATAGGGTTTTTTAAGTTCTTCCAGGCTCTCGTCTAAGGCAATATCATTATATGAGCACCAGTCGTATTTTACATAATCAATATCCCAGCCGGCCCAGGTCTGCGCATCCTGCAACTCATGTTCATAGCTGCCCAGATAGCCACCACATGTCGTAGGACCGGGCGAGGAATAGATCCCCAGCTTCAAGCCTTTGTTATGAATATCGGCTGCCAACATTTTCATATCCGGAAATTTTTCGTTGGGGAGCAGTTCGCCCTCAGCCGTCCGTTCTGCTGCTTCCCAGCCATCATCAATATTGAGATAGGTCCACCCATGATCAATCAGTCCGAGGACTTCCATTGCACTGGCAGCTATCTTCACCTTGGTCTGATCCACGCTCAATCCCCAAACATTCCAGGAATTCCATCCCATGGGTGGTGTCAGGGCCAGTCCCTGTCCCACAATGATCGCAAACTCCTTCTCGTCCTTGCCAAACTTATTTTCGGCAATAAGGGTGACATTATACGTTCCATTGGCCGGAGTTCGGCCTCTGATCAGCCCCGACTCCCCAAAAAGAGTCAGGCCTTCAGGCAAGCCTTTGGCACTGAAAGTTATTGGTTTTTCACCTGTGGCAGGGATCCTATACAGGAACACATTGCCTGCTCCCGCACCATATACCATCGGTCCGTTTATGCGTGGTTTATTTGGTGGCCGGGGTGTTAAAACATAGCGTCGCTGGTCTGCAGGATAGATCACTTCAGGCATGGTATCATGATATAATATTCTCAGGTCTACCCAATCGGCATGGTCGTAGTGAATGCCATCACCTGCATCAGAAACATAAAGCGCCAGCTTTTGCACTCCGCTTATGTCCACATCGAAGCTTTTTGCAGGATATCCTTTCATCATCCGCCTGCTTTCCCATAGGATCTCCTTATCACCAAGAATATAGAACTCTACGCTTGCTTTCTCACTGGATTCATCATCCACACCAACGGCCCCTTTTATGCGGTCGCCATAGCCCTGCAAGTCAATTAACATCTTACTGATAGCATGTGTGCCCACACCCCTTTTGTAAGTTTTTCCATCGATGCTCAGCTTATTGTTGTCGCAGCTCAGGTTTGCATGGGGCTCTCCCCAGTCTTGCTGCATGGCAGTCAGGTCAGCTTCGTGAAGCCACCAGCCATTATCTAATTCTTCTCTTGGAATACCGTCACCACAGGACACCAGAAGCACCGCCAACATTACTATAAGGATGTATTTTTTCATGATCAAAATAAGTTTAAAATGGGAGTGCAATTTACCAAAATTAGAAATACCCCAAACCACATACCACATACCACATACCACGTACCACATACCGCGAACCCCGAACCACGTACCGCTTTTTGTATAATATATTTATTGTATAAGATGCAAAATGCAAAATAATTCACTTTTTTCTTGACATGACGCTTTGATTTTCATACATTTGTAATGTTCACAATTTATGAAGTATATAATAATTGAACTAAAGGATCACAAAAAACTAATTATTGAGTCATGTTTAAAAGAGCAAAATTACGAGGGCCAATTGGGGGAATCTACCCGATCTTTTTCTTCAGTGCAGCCGTGTTTGCAGTCGGGGAGATCTTCATTCGCCGGGAGTTAATCCTCCATGGGATGGACATTAATTGGGGCCCTTTGCTGATCACTATTATCTCCAGCCTCTTTGTTACCATAATGGGGATATACCAATGGTGGCGTTATCATCTCTGGATATATTTCGGCCTGGGGCTGGTGGCCGGCTCTTCTACTCTGCAGAGTATGTGTCAGTATACCGATTTCTTTACGATACAATCTTATATTGCCAATATAATGCTGGTGATTATTTTCATTATTGTCACCTGGCGGATATTGGCCGGACAGGAAAGGTTTGAGATAAAAGCAAGGCGCCTGTTCAAGCTGGCTGCCGATAGTATTGAAGAGACCGATGCAGGTTTTACTGCCCGCCCCTACTCAGCGGGGAAGGCTGAATTCACCACGGAAGAATTAGTCAGCTTTGCACGTTATCTGAAATCTAAGCATATTGTGAGCCCCGTTCATCGCAAGGAGGGCATATTCATGTGTTTTTCACTTGGACGCAGCCTGATGCTTAACCCTGACCCCTCATTGGTAAGCTATGTACTATTCGGGAATGAAGGTGATATCAGTGTTCATATCGCTGCCTTCGATTACAAACAATATACAAAGCGATTTTCATTTGATCAGCTGTGCAGTTCACTGGGAAGTACAATGCACCGCTTCCTCGAGCACTATAAAGACGGAAATGAAGGAAGGATCATTGACGAATTAAAATCCGTATGAAATACACCATAATTCAAAACTCAACACCCAACCCTCAAAACTCAAAATAATGATAGGAGAATCAAGCATAAAATGGCGCCCCACATGGAAAATGTGGTTACCACTCGTCTTCTTTCTGATTCCGCTCATCCTTGAAGATCAGATACTGGGGACTATATTCACACCATACATATACGGATTTATCGTATTTGTGGCCGGTATCATTTATTATTTCCGATTCAGGCTGTGGCAATCATTTGTTTTGATGACCATGACCACCATTGCCGTTTGTACCTATTTCCTGGGTGAACGTCCTGAGCAAACAGAAGCCATGTTGCAAATGCTTGGTATTTATCCGGGCCCAAACTTCGTGATCTGGCTAAAGACCTACCTGAGTATTCCTATTTGGCTGGTCATTCTTGTCATCAACTTCATTATATTTTATACGCTGGGTCCTACATTTATTAAGGCACTCGACCTGGAAAAAACAGCCATTCGTTTATTTAAACTGGCCGCTAGAGAAGTGTCGGATGAGCAAAATGGCTTCACCGGAAGGCCGTTCCAGGCAGGAGAACATCCATACGAAAAGAACCAGCTTTATGGCCTTGCTTCTTTCCTGGAAGCAAAAAAGATATGTGTAGTCGAATTCCACCTGAATGGGATGCGGTTTATCTTTTCTATGGGTGTCAGCCCATTGAATAAAAAACTTAGAGATACGCTCAGCTACGTTTCTTTCGGGGAAAATGGCAAGCTGACTGTTTTTATCTCAGAACATGATTACCGGCAATATAAAAAGGAATACACCTTCGATCAATTATGTGAGCTGATGGGAAAAACCTTCCTGAGATTTGCTGAGTATCACAACAACAATTTTGAAAACAGGATTATATCTGAACTGAAATCAGTATAAAAATTATGAATTATGAGTTATGGATTATGGATGGGGAGGTAATAACACTGAAACAATGAAACAGTGAAACATTGAAAAAATGAAAAAAACAGAGATTAAAAACAAACTTCTGCTGACGATCGGAATCATCCTGATCTCGGGTATGATCATGCAGGCACAACATGAAAGGATATACTTCGGTGTGGAAATCGATGGTGTTTTGTGTGGCTATGCAACTACGGATATCGATAAGGCAGAATATCAGGGAATGCCCGTACTTGAAACACATGATACGGTTCATCTCATGATGAAAGCCCTGGGGCAGGATATGAACATGTCCATCACTACCCGGCACATATTGGATCCGGAAACCTATAAGGTATACCTGAACAACTCGAATTACTCAAATTCAGATGTAGGGAATATTGCATCCACGAGAACTGAAATATTTAAAGAATATGCCCTTCATACAGAGGCAGCCAGGGAAACTGCTGATACCATTTGGATGCAGGATGAATTCATCTTTGACAATCCCATTACCTCCCCCTATCTGATCAAAGATTTCATCGAAGATGGGGCTAAAGAAAAAACCTACCATGTTTATGATTATATGCGTGGGTTTATTGCTGAGCAGAAATTCACCCTGGAAGGAGAAAAGGATATTCAACTGGCAGGCCAGAATATTCATGCGCTCGTATTTAACGTTTATCATACCAAGGATGGCACAAATACCCGTCTGTGGCTGAATAAAGAAAACGGAATGACCGTACAGTTCGAGATCATGAACCGTAGGATTTTCCTGGCAGAAAACACCATTAGTAAGCATATCAGCACTGTCGATCTTGACAATACTATTTTCGCGAAAGTGGAAAAAAGTATTCCCAATTTCATGGAAGTATCTTACATGAGGATCCAGGCCGACATTAAATCAGCCGGGGAAGCCATATCGGTGGAAAGCCTCAATTTCCAGGGACAGAAGTTTGAAGGAACTGTGGATGAAAATCATATTCAGGGTATTTTTGAGATCGAACCGTTCTGGTATGATGGTACTGATGCACCGGCATTCCCAACTGATTATTCGGGAGAAGAAAGCCTGGTAAAATACCTGGAACCGGAACTTTTTATCGAGTCCGATGATCCTGAGATCATTTCCATGGCTAAAGATATTACATCCGGGGCGGATGATTCATGGAAAGCAGCTGTTCTGCTCAGCGAATGGGTGGGCAAGGAGATCCATGGAGCCGTACCCGGTGGTACCAGTGCCATCAATACCCTACGGATACGTGAAGGGGAATGCGGTTCCCACTCACGCTTACTGGCAGCCTTTTGCAGGGCCGTAGGTATCCCGTCACGCCTGGCAGTCGGATGCCTGTATTCACCATGGTATGGAGGAAGTTTCGGGCAGCATGCCTGGACGGAAGTGTATATGGGTGCAGAGATTGGCTGGATAGCCGTTGATGCCACCATCCTGGAATTTGATTATGTGGATGCCGGTCATATCAGACTGGGAGAACTGACCAGCTTTCATCCCGAAAAAATGGAGATCCTCGAATACCGGATAGAAGGTGCTGATGCTTCTTCCTCCGAAATCCCGGAAGAATACCTTCCAATACTTGGCCCGTATATGCATCCTGACAAGAGAGACGTCCTTAATGTTTTCTATCTGGAAGGCTGCGTTACCGTTGATATTGCAGGCAAAATGAAGCTTGCTCTGAACGAGCCTGATGAAGAGGGACGGATGTATGCAAAGCTGACCGATAAGGTTTACTTTTCTTTCCCTGAGGATAAAATGCATGTAGTGGAAACAGTATTTGCCATGAAACGCGCTGATGTGGAGATCAGCATTGATGAGGGGACACCGGAGAACTTGCAGGCATTGATCGGTCCATACATGATCTTTCAGATTCAAAAGGAATTCACCGTCATATGGAAGGATGGTTTGGCTATGATTGTTCCGGATGTTGAAGAGCCCAGGATGCTTGAAAAAACGGAAAAAGAAAACCGCTGGAAGGATACTATCGACAAAAAAGAATACATTTTTAAGGTAAATGACGACGGAAGTGTGAGTGGGATGGACATTTATATCACTGCCGAGCTGAATAAAGGAGCGACAGCTGCCTGGATCATCGACAATACCATAGAAGAAGAAGGACTGGAAGCTGCTGCGGATAAATTCACTGAACTCTGGAACAACAGGGCCCTGGATCTGGAAAAAACCGAAGACGACCTGAACGATCTGGGCCATAAATATCTTGGTGCAGAACGTTTTGAGGAAGCCCTGATGGTATTTAAATTAAATGTAAATGCTTATCCGCAATCATGGAATGTATACGATAGCTATGGCGAAGCCCTGATGAAAAATGGCGAAACCGAAAAAGCTATCGAAAACTATCAAAAGGCGGTTGAAATGAACCCCGAGAATGAGAACGGAAAGCGAATGCTTGAAAAACTAAGATCAATCGAATAACATTAAAACTATTATCATGAACGGACCATCAAAACTCCGCCCTGATTTTTC
>JAOZTN010000113.1:6556-8382 GCA_029942245.1 Bacteroidales bacterium
GCTGCTATGAATGTAGATGATACCACAAATGGGTTCACCGAGCGTCCCAGGCCACTTGGAAAAATTGATTGCAGTAAAAATGAACTGGCCGGATTTACCCTGTTTATTAAAAGCAGGTTAATCGCATGGCCAATCTATGAAACCAACAGAATTATACTCATTCCCATAACTACCGGTGATGAATATCGTTTGCCCCTGGGATTTTCTGGTGATTATTCTGAAAACACCTGGATAGCCATCGACAATGATGGGAACGTTCAGGCCCAGATCTCGAAAAAAGATTATTTAAAGTATCAAGAGACACTGGCCTTCGACCAGCTGGTTGAATCGCTTGGAGAATTATTTATCGATTTCTTTGAAAAATACAATAATGGGGAGGGTGTGCGTATCATGTATGACCTGAACAAGGTAAAAGCACATCTTTTCTCATAAACTCAACAGCAATGCATAGAAAACTAAAACCGCCATTATTAACTACCGAAGGGATTATCGGGATCGTAGCATCGGTCGTATTCATCGTGCTGCTTTTACTAAGCTTTAGGGTGGCCATGGCATTTGGTGCACTGATCACATTCACCGCCGCCATTATATCTCTTATTGTTCTGCTCCGCACCCATAATGCACACTTTGCAGTTTCAGTAATCGGCCAACTTCTGGCTTGCTGCTTACTGCTTGGGATTGCCCTTTGGGATATAAATACTTACAGAGACTGGTTCATTGGCATCGCAGGGTTTATGGTGCTGTTTATGACCCTGATGGTTATTTTTTCATTGCAGCGGAAAATGAAATGGCGCACCCGCGAAATGCTTGAGCTTGCGGCCCTGCCCGTAAACGAGACCGGGAATGGCCTGACCACGCGTCCTATGCAGGCTGGAAGGATGGATTATTCAACTGAAGAACTTCGCTCATTTACCTCATTCATCAGGAAAAGGCTGATCGCTATTCCGGTGAAAGAACAGAACAGGATCATTTTCGTAATTAATATCCCCATGGGCAGGTTGCTTGCCTTCGGAGGAAAGTATCAGGACAGGACCTGGGTTGCATTCGACTATGAAGGAAATGTGACCGTAAATATTTCACAAATGGACTATTTCATGTACAAGGACTCATTGTCATTTGATAAACTTTGTCAGTCGCTGGGAGAATGTTTTATCGGATTTATGGAACAATCCAGAAAAGGAGAAGAAAGTAGAATTATCGAACAACTCGATTCACTAAAAATGAACATCATTACAGAAGGATAGAATGGATTTTAAAAAAGCTGCCATATTGGGATCCTGCATTTCGAAGGATTATGCCGAAGACCTCTTCAGGTTACTTGTAACCTATCAGGACATTTCTGCATCAGAGGCTGCATCCAGGCTGAACCTTCATATTAAAACCGTGCAGGACTTCCTGGAGGCCATGGCTTCTCTCGATATCTTATCAAAGAAAGAGGTGTTGGAGAAAAAACGCCCGTATTTCCGCTACGCTTTGAACACCCGCTATATTGATATGAAGATCGACCTGAACCCGCTTTTTAACAAGCAGCAGGAGGTAAGCAAGAACTCGATGAAGATCAGGGAGCGTAACAATGCAGGTGCGCGTTTTTCAACCTCACGTGACGGGCAGTATATCAGTCATGTGGCGCTTTGGATCGGTAAGGGTCGCGACAGGAAAGAACGTAAGATCAACCTTAGCATTCCACAGGGGAAGTTCCTCTTTCATCTGCCATTCCCCAGTGCTGATCCCTTGAGCATTGAAGACATCATGAAGAAGGCAGAGGTCGCCAATTCAAACAGCTCTGAGGTACTCGATATTGTGAATGTAATGGTCGAATATGGAGT
>JAOZTN010000114.1:0-8357 GCA_029942245.1 Bacteroidales bacterium
CTGACGTTAAATACATACTATTTATTTACTTTCTAATTTCGGGGTGCAAAAATAGAGCATTCTATTGAATTTTACAAGAATATTTACTTTTTTCTATTTTTTTAACTATTTCCTCAGTTTATACGGGTTCTGGGCACGGGGCATGGAGCGTGAGCTGCCCGGAAACCTTGAATAATAGCCTTATTCTTGCAACTCAAAAGGATATATCACTTTCCAGTCATCTTTCATATTAATGACGGTCCATCCATTTTCCTTTGCCTCATCAAGGCCTTTATCAAGTTTTCCTATTGAAGAATTCCTGTCGTAGGCCCATTCACGAATAGAATCGGTATGGTGCAGGTATAACATAAAACGACTTCCCTCGCCTGACGCTGTCCATTGCATCATCTGCAGATCACCATCGGAATTCCCTGAACAGAAAACGGGCTTTCTTCCTATAAACTTATGTATTCCAACAGGCTTTCCTTCTTTATCATCAATGAAGTTCATTTCGGGGAGCCTTTTAATTACCGGCTTCCCATCAATGATCTCAAAGACTGTTTTTATGCTGCTTCCAACAACCTGATCACGAGGTATCCCATATATCTCTTCTACCCAGGGGCGCATAAATTCAATTCCGCCGCCGGATACAATAAAGGTCTTAAAATCATTTTTCTGCAAATATGTGAGCAGCTCAAGCATTGGCTGGTAAACAAGATCAGTGAAAGGTTTTTTAAACCGCGGGTGTTTAGCTGTTGCTAACCAATCTTTTACTGCAGCTTCAAATTCGTCGGTAGTATTGCCGGCATGCGTAGCCATGACGATCTGCAGAAGCCCGTGCTCCCCATATTTCATTAATTCTTCCATGTCATTCTCCAAAACAGCCTTGAATGGCTGTTCGCTTGCCCATTCGGGATGCAGTGGGCTTAACTCCTTCACCCTGTCCATGGCAAAGATCAGTTGGAAATAAACAGGTCTCTCAGACCATAGATTTCCATCATTATCGAATACGGCTATCCGGTCAGGAATATCAATAAAATAGTCACTTCCGGGCTTTGTGACGCTTTGAACAAAGTTTGTGATGGATTCTTTGGTTGTACCATCATTCCATGAAGGCAATGGGTCTGTTTGAGTCGCCCTGTTCTCTTCTGGCTGTGTGCAAGAGCTGAACAGCAATGCTGTGACTGCAATAAAGGCAAAGAGAAAGGTTGTTTTATTCATTGGTATTTGTTTTTTCTTGTTTTGGATAGCGATATTCATGCAGAGATATAAACGCTTGTTAAGCGAATTTTGTTCTATCACCAATACGACACCCTTCCAGCGCCAATCCTGATTACACTAAAAGTTCCACTTCAGCCTGCCATAAGCCAGCGTGCCATAATCCCCGAATTCGGTGCCTTCATCACCAAAGAACATCTGTGCGGTGAGAAGGAAGCTCACATTACTGCTCAGGGAGATATCGAATGTTGGTCCAACAAATACTGATTTGTCATTGGGGTTGAATATCCCCGCCAGGCTGGCAGTAAACAGGGGCGTAACAGGGTATGAGATACTCCCGAAGGTGGAAAACTTTGCCAGGCTGAGGGTTTTCGGACTGATATTTTGCTGTACGAAAAAGCTGGCGCCCATACCGGCAGGACCGGTGGTTCCATTGCTGTTGTACAGCCCGGAAAGTTGCAGCATAAGGCTGCTCTTAAAAGTATAATTCACCCCCAGGGAGCTTACAAATACCCCACAGGTATCGCCAAAGTTCTCTTCCGGGTGAAAATAGCTCATCTCACCGTTAAAGCCGGCACCCTTGATGTTGCCCGACCATCCGGCACCGATCACGTAATCGCCGGTCATATATCCGCCCAGGAACTGGAAGTCGTAACTCCATTTGTTAAACCTGTACATCCCCGCCAGGGTAATTTCCTCATTATGGTCGATCTTGACAGCCACCTCTACTGAAGAGGCCGGACCAGTATAATATTGTAGGTGAACAGCATCACAACCGGGTCTTTCCACATAGTCGAAATCGAAATAATCAAAGGTGTTAAAGATGTCATTTGGGTTCCATACATAGTTGATTCCCCAGTTAATACGCTGACGGCCCACCGTGGCCTGAAAATCGCCGGCAGTGTATTGAATATTGAAGCGGTCAAAATTTGTGGTCATAAAATAGCTGCTATCCTTTGCGATCAGGCGTGTCATATCCAGATATCCGGCATCCTGAACAGCCATATCGGCCATATATGGATAGTACACCCTTGGGATCATCCCAAAAGAAAAGTTGTTTCTCATGCCAATATGCATGGCAAAGTTTCCGGGATACCATTTAAAGTCGAAGCGGTTCCTGATATCAGTCTGAGTTTGCCAGGTGCCGTCCCAGTCCTGCACCCAGACGGTTCCCAGGCTCTGCAGATGCCCGTTCAGGGTCCAGTTACGTAACTTTTTACCGTCCTGTGCCTGAATGCTGGCCACAGCCATTAAAAGCATTGCTGCAAGTAATATTCTAAGAGATACTTTCATCGGATGATACTTTTCCATCGTCAATGGTAATAATCCTTCGTGCCTTATCCATAACCCGCTGATCATGGGTACAGAAAAGGAAGGTGATCTTCGATTCCTCATTCATCTTCTGCATAATATCGAGCAATTCCCTGGTGGAAGTGGAGTCGAGATTGGCTGTGGGCTCATCCGCCAGGATGAACTTAGGCTCTGACGCCAGTGCCCTGGCTACTGCCACACGCTGTTGCTGACCGCCGGAAAGATTTCCCGGGCGCTGATCGGCCTTGTCGGCTATTCCAACTGCTTCAAGCAATTCCTTTGCACGCTGATGCCGCTTATCCTTGGGCTGGCCCTGCAACTGCATGATAAATGCTACATTCTCTATAGCAGTGAGCACAGGGATGAGGTTGTATGCCTGGAATACAAATCCAATATTGTGCAGCCTGAAGTCGATCAGTTTCCTGGGCTTAAGCTTACCCACTTCTGTTCCTCCTATTTTTACGCTGCCGCTGCTAGGACTATCGAGCCCTCCGATCATATTCAGCAGGGTGGTCTTGCCCGATCCTGATGGCCCGACTATGGCTGTAAATTCACCTTCTTCTATCGACATGTCTACACCGTTCAAGGCATAAACAGGCACCTTGGTTTCATCGTAAACTTTATGCAAATCGCTGATCTGAATTATTGACATGATTTGAAATTTAATAGGGTTGTTTGATTATTTTTCTTGTTATAATATTATTGTTGTTATCTGATATCCTGATGATATATATGCCTGGAGGAAATTCCCTCATACCGATGCTTCCCTTCTCCACAGGCCCTCCGCTTAAAACATGTCTTCCATCAATACCAAAGATCTCATAATTGGCAGGAGAAGTGATATCAAGAGTAATCTTGTCTTTGAATGGATTAGGGTATATGTTCACATGCTCTTCAACCAATTCTTTTGAACCGATAGTTCCTGAAAATAAGAGGGTGTACATATTGAAGTACAGCATGTAATCAAGGCCATTGTAATTCCCTGGAAATGCGTTACTCATTTCACCTCTTCGTCCGGGCTGTATGGTTCGGGAGCTTGAACTCCATTCCCATTCGGGATAGAGGCCATTTCCATAATTAAACGGGCCTTCAGGAGGGGCCAGGTCAAGCAAATACGCGTAGTATCCAAAAGGATTATTATAAAATAGTGTATCGGGAGGGAGCTCGGACATGAGGTAGTTGTTCACACCTCCAAACACCAGTTGATGCAGCATAGGAACCCATTCGTATCCCTGGGATTGTGCCCTTGGTCCGAGTATCCGTGCGTTGTATTCAGTATTGCTGGTGTCTTCCTGTAATCCGGACGGCCAGTAGTTCGACATGGCATTCAGGTTGATCACCTTGAAGTCCTGGTCGTTGGGGATAATGAAGCTTTCAAAAGCTTTGAAAAGCGTATCTGCAATAGTGTCCATCATCAGATCGGTAGTAGGGGAGTATAGCCCGGTAAAATGGTACTTGGCAGATGTGAATCCCTTTGACAACAGAAATGCATTTTCTCCTCGAAGTACAGGCTCAAAAGTAACAGGGTTTTTAATGATAAAATCCCATGCATCACCCTGCATTCCGAACAGGTTTGGATCAGAAGGGTCGAGATACACCCTCGTCGAATCACCTTCCTTCATGTAATTTACTATACGGGTAATCATGTTCTCCGCTTCCTGCTTGAGTGAAGTCTCGAAATCCTGGAATTCCTGCACACTCTTGTCATCAGTAAAAACAACATCTTCAGGCACACACCTGCTCACCAGTCCCAGCCCGGTGATGAGGGTGATGGCCTGATCGAGGCTTTCCTCATTGTTTTGCGGAATTGGATCCATATGGTCGGAATCCAGCCCGCTGATCTGCGGAAAGGGGAGGCCCTGGTTCAGGTGCTCAAGTACGGCCGTCATATCCAGGGAATCTTCATCAATATCGTCGCGGATGAAAAAGCCGTTCAGACTTGGCATTCCTCCATAAAATGGCTCTGCATGAAAATCCAGCCTGTTGAGTGCATAGAGGGCATAAAACAATTCTTTTACAGTTTCATCGGTTTCACTGCCTTTCCCTTCCAGAATACGGTATTCCATGGCCAGCACGCCAATGTATTCGCCCAGCGACATGGTGGCATCAGTCCATTGAAGTACTCCGGAAATAGTATCTCGGATCCCTGCCGGGATGCTCATTCCCATCTCCGGCCCGATGCCGATCATAAAATCATTTTTTAGCTTATCACGGTAATCCCAATACTTCTCTTCATTAAGACCTGGTGTTTGTCCAATGGCCATTCCGCCGGAGATCATATAAATTACCGGTAATAGTAAGCATCCGTATTTTAGCAGTTTATTCAAATTTTACTTCTTCAATCAATGAAACAATGAAACAGTGAAACAATGAAACAGTATATATTAACTCTCATCCCGCACTGCTTCTGCCGGGTGTAATTTTAATGCTTTCCTGGCCGGCCATATCGATGCAAGCATAGCTGCTATGATCACCATGATCCCCAGGAAGATGTAAAACGTAGTTTCGATCACAGGGAACACGTGGGCGTTATACCCCAATGATTCGAAGCCTTCTGACCATGAGGCAAAATTGAGTCCCTTACGGCTGGCCAGAGCGATGGTCCCAACCGAGAGGGCAACGCCTAAAATAGCACCTGTAACCGACATAAATATGGTCTCCAGCATGATCATCCAAAAAACCCGGAAACGGTTCATGCCAATAGCCATGAGCATACCCAGTTCCCTGGTGCGTTCGATAATCACCATTAACATTACGTTAATGATCCCGAAAGTGAGGGCCAGCAATATGATAAGAATGAGGACGAACCCAAACTGATCCATCATGCCAACAATAGCCATGAGTGTAGGTGCAAGTTCTTTCCATGTTAGTACACTCAATTCGGGAAACTCTGATGTCAGGACGCTTTTGGCGACATTTATATCGACACCATTATTGTATTTGATGGCTATTTCTGATACGGTTTCATTTCCGGGATCGACCATATTCTGCAGTTGTCCGGTCTGGATGAAAACATTCATCTCATCGAATACGGCGTTGGAGGTTCTGAAGACTCCTTCTACTCTGTACAGGGCCTGGGAAGTTTCTCCATCCAGGGCCGCGGTGGTCAGCACTACTTTTTTCCCGGTACCGGTTTTCAGGTGCTTAGCAAGCTTATAGGAAATTATTATGGAAGGAATGCGACCTGCATTTTCAAAGTAGGTGCCTTCTATCAACTTTTCATGGATGGCGGTCACCATTTTCTCTTTCTCCGGATCAATTCCATTGATCATCACTCCATTGCCTGAATGAGCCGTACTGGCCATACCGGTGGCCTTGGTCCTGAGGCAAAATGCTTGCACATCTTCACTGGTATTCAGAAATGCAGTGACCTTTCCGGGTTCGGGGATGGAATATTCGATGGTTTCATCCTCCAGAAATTTGGGATTATGGATTTGCATGTCGGAAATCTCATTCTGTTTGGTATCATCCACCTTTTGCTGCGTAATACCATTCATTAGTGCGACCATAAACAGGCAGCCAAACAGCCCAATGGCTGTGGCCAGGATAACCACCAGGCTTCGGAGTTTATTCCTCCATACGTTTCTCCATGCTACAGACCAGATCATATCAATAAGTTTTGAGTGTTGAGTGTTGAGTTTTGAGTTGTTATAAAATCACTTTGTATATTCTATATTGTAAAGTGTATATTCTAGTGTCCTCTAATTGCCTGCAATACCTTAAATCTGTGTATTACTATCAAGGGGTATAGGACGGCGATGCAGGTCAGTACGAGCACAACAATAGCCTGGTTATAATATATTGGAAGATCCATTGAAAAAGGCATGATGGGCTCAATATTCATGTCCAGCATGGCCTTGGCGGCTTCACCTGTCAACTGGATCGGATTGAGGTGAAAGTAGTACATAAGAGGCGTAGCAGCAACGATTCCGCTGATGACCCCGATCAGGGCAATGTAAATGGTTTCGATAAATACAATGGTGGCAAGTTTATGCCTTTGCATTCCCACTGAGACCATCACCCCGAATTCCCTTTTTCTTTCC
The DNA here is from genome assembly GCA_029942245.1 of Bacteroidales bacterium. Classification (GTDB taxonomy): domain Bacteria; phylum Bacteroidota; class Bacteroidia; order Bacteroidales; family B18-G4; genus B18-G4. The sequence goes on from JAOZTN010000114.1 coordinate 6,552, forward strand.
AATGTCATCATCATCATGGTACCCAGGATGCCAAATCCTACAACAATGTAGAGGATCCCGAGCATGAACATTCCGCTGATGTTATCGCTTTCGATGCTTTGAACTACCTCCGGATTCATTTCCTTCCATTCCATAATCTCATATCCGGGGCCGATCTTTTCGCGAATAGCGGTAGTATCAGATGCCAGCTTCTTTGGATTGTGAAGCATGATAGAAATGGATGTGAGCATGTTCGGTGCCCCATATAGATATTGTGCCTGTGTGAGGTCCATGTAAAGCAATTTGTTGTTCATGGCTGTCGACGGGAAGCTGATGATTCCCCTGATCGGGTAAATCCCGGCAGCAGTTACGCCATGATAACCCTGACTGATAAGCGTAATAGTATCTCCTACACCGAGTTTCAGGAACTTGGCGAGGTTGACCACGATTAACACGCCCGGATCGCCTTTCTGCAGGTATTCACCTTCGATCACACGTTTTTCAAGGCCACTGGCACGGCTTTCAATCTCTGGGTCGGTGCCGATCACAACGATTCCTTTAGTGCTTGATCCGGCAGACCCGAGTGCAAAGGATTCTAACCTGGGTATGCTCATGCTGATATTGGACATTTCATCAAGACTTTCTGAAATGCCTGTATCATCAAAAATATTGTTGATAGTCTTATCGTCCCAGTAGCCATCCTGATGGATCTGGATATAGCCCGTAGTATTCTTGATGGTATTTTCTTCCATGATCTCATATGAGCCGAATTGCATGGACCGCATCATCAGGGCCAGGAAGACGGCGAAAAATACGGAGGCCACCGTGATCAGCGTGCGTTTTTTATTTCTCCAGAGGTTTCGCCAGGCAATTTTGAAATATTCATTCATCTTTTATTATTGTTGGGTGCTGGGTTATTGTAGAGTATTGAGTATTGAGACTTGAGACGCGGAACCTGAATTTCCTCACGTCTCGATTCATAAACCCGGTGCATTATCTAACTTTTTTCATGTTCTGTTGTGAGAAAAATGATTCTGTAATGTCTACATTGAAATCGTTTTCCATAATCTCAATGATGGTCTGGTTCCCCGGTTCATCTACCGGTGTCATTACCATCTTAGAGGGCAGTTTCCTGTCGCTGAACTGTTTGATCTCAGAGCTTTCCTGTTTGTTCACCAGGTACATGTCTTCATCATAAAATTCCAGTCGTAGCTGATAAAATTCCTCCTTCGAGATCCAGGCCACTACCTTGCCCCATACTACGGGAGCATCCGGTTTGGGTATTAGCTCTATCTTGTAGCAATTCATGCCTTCCACCACTTCCTCTCCGATGGTATTGTGTGTGTATTGATTCACATATGAATTCATCTTTACCAGGTCATCGTTTGTGAAGTCGGATCCCATCCACGACTGGCTCATCATGGAAGGAGGAATCTTGATCATCTTTCTGATGGAGGGCATCCAGTTCCACATATCGGTGCCCCTTTTCAGGAAAGTCTGCCCTTTGTCCTTTACCGGTGCGGTGATGAGGATGAGGTAATACTCATCGGTCATCGACCAGTTTTTCATAGTCACCTCCCTCGACCAGGTAGGTCTCACCACGGTCATTTTCATGGTGCCGATACTGGACTCACCGTTCAGTTTATCGATGGATTTCTGAATGATTTCTAATGCAGTCGGGTCCTGCGCTTTAGTTTCTTTTCCCGGCATAAATATGATCATCATAGCCAGGAGCATTGTAATGGAGATTTTCATTGCTTATTAATTATATAATGTGTTTAACTAATTTTTATATCCAAACTTATCGATCACTTTCTGCTTAAATTC
>JAOZTN010000115.1:0-8228 GCA_029942245.1 Bacteroidales bacterium
AAGAGCGGGAGAAAAATGTTATAAGCAGGTGTATGTTAATAAAGTGGTATGCGGTATGCGGTGCGTGGTACGCGGTATGCGGTGCGTGGTTTGCGGTATGCGGTTCGCGGTTCGTGGTATGTGGTATGTGGTATGTGGTTCGTGGTACGCGGTATGTGGTTCGCGGTACGCGGTGTGTGGTTCGAGGTATGCGGTGCGTGGTTCGCGGTTCGCGGTTCGCGGTTCGAGGTACGAGGGATGAGAGATTTAGAGAATTTATAATCATACGGTGTGACAATTTATGAAATTGGGTATAAGGTATTTGTATAATTCTAAAGCATCCCTGGCCGAGTTAGAAACACAAGTTGATATTGCAGCCAGGACAAACTATATTAGTCAGGCTGAAGAGACACATATTAGTGAATTATTGGATTGCTTATCCAGGAAATTAAGAAGATTGATCCAGCACAGATCACAAGGATAATTCCGCGCACCACGCACCTCGTCCCCCGCACCCCTATTTTGCGATAGCAAAATAATACTCCTCACCCGGAAAGAATTCCCTGTTTACCTGCTCAAACCCTGCCCGGAGAAGGGCTTCATAGAATTGATGGTAGCCAATTGATAGAAAATCAAATTCAAAATGAATGTATTTTCCTTTGCCTTCGGGGCGGATATCAACAAACATTTGCCCTGTCTCGTTCCAGCCCCCGATAGTATACCTGTATCGTACATCATACATTCCGTCTTTTCCTTTGATTTGAAATTCCTGGTCTTCGAGTAGATTCTCAGCATAGGTTTTTTCCCAGTTTCTCATATCAAAGAAAAAGCTGCCACCCGGCTTAGTGACCTTTCTGATAGCTTTGAGCGCATCTTCAAGCATGTCAAAGCTGGTTGCATGTGATAATGAATTTCCTGGACAAACAACCAATTCGAATTGCTCATTGGTCTTTTTTGCAAGCTCTTCCCAGCTGGCCTGAAAGAAGTGAATGTGCATGCCTTCATTCTCAGCCTTTTCCCGGGAGGAGGCGATCATGCCATCACTGATATCTGATGCATGCACATCATATCCCAGTTTCGATAACCATATCGCATGATTCCCTGTGCCACAGGAACAGTCGAGGATCTTCGCCCTTTCAGGTAGTTTTTCCAGGAGGCCTTCGAGGGAGTGCCTGAAAAATATGATCCCATCATCACCTTCCGACAGCAGGTCGTAAAGCGCTGAAATATCGTTGTATTGTTGTCTGATCATTGTTACTGGATGCTGGATGCTGGTTACTGGTTGCTGGTTGCTGGTTGCTGGTTACTGGTTACTGGTTACTGGTTACTGGTTACTGGATGCCGGATAGCTGCCTAACTCTCCCTAAAGTCCCAGTCTCTCACTAACTCCTTTCATCGCTTCTATGGACAACTCGGCAAATTCCTGCAAGGGAATGCCGATCTTTTCACATTCACGTATGGTATCGCGCTTGACAGATGCAGCAAAGGCCTTTTGTTTCATCCGCTTTACGACTGATTTAGGCTTTACGCTTGCTAATTTCTTGTCGGGATACACCAGTGTTGTTGCTACGATGAGGCCTGTAATTGTTTCTCCTGCCGCCAGAGCATGGTGGAAGTCCTTGCTCCTGGGAATACCTGTAGCTTCCTCATTATGCAGCTTTATGGCTTCCAGGCTTTCCTGGTCCATACCCGCTTTCTCCAATATGGGTAATCCTTCCAGCCCATGCCTTTCAGGGTCGGCTCCGGTGATCTCAACATCGATATCGTGCAGCAATCCTGCAATACCCCATTGATCAGCATCATGCCCCAGCTTTTCCGCCAGTGCTCGCAGCACAGCTTCCGAAGCATAACAGTGGTTCTTCATGCGTTCGTTCTTGATGTACTTGTCAAGCAATTCTATGGCTTTTTCTCGGGTCATATTTCTAATTTTTACTTTATCTTTTCCGGTGACCAATAACCGGCTACCGGAAGGGATTACTCCTAATGCATATCTAATCCGTGCAACATATACACCATATGCCGCAGTGATTTCACGATCTCATCCATGTACTCATTTACTGCTTTTACGCTTCCCGGCAGGGCAAAAAGCATGGTTTTATCCGCTACGCCCGCCACTCCACGGCTTAAAAGGGCATTGGGTTTTTCCATTCCATATTTCATGCGGATCATTTCCATGATACCGGGCACTTCTTTCTGCATGACACTTCTTACCACTTCAGGGCTGATATCCCGGGGGCCGATGCCTGTTCCGCCGGTGGTGAAGATGAAATCCACTCCCTGTTCCACCGCATCCAGCAGCAAAGCACTGAGTGCCTGCTCATCATCCGGGATCACTACGTTTTGTATGTCATGAAGCCATTTTTGACCGTCGAAGAATGTGGTCAACAATTCACTGAGCCGGGGACCGCTGCGATCTTCATATTCACCGGCATAGGCACGATCGCTCAACGTGATTACCAGGGCGCTGTACACTTTAGGAATATATTCCAGTGTATCACCGGCCTGCAGGTCGCCCAAACTGAGGACCCGGCAAAAGATCCCTTCTTTTGGCATTACGCAATTCCCAACTTCACGGTAGATTCCACAGCTGTCGCCATGGCATTTTTTCCCGATTTGTGTTACTTCCAGTATGACTTGTTCACCGAAGAACCTGTCGAGGGGTGAGGCCTCATAAAGCAGCATCCCTTCGGTGGTTATGTTTTCGGCAAACTCGCCATGTTTGATCTCCCTTCCTGCGAGAGCTGCAAATTTTTCGACGCTTTCTATAGCCAGCAGGCTGACCTGTCTGTGCCATTTGCCCGAGTGGGCATCTCCCTCAATGCCTGTATCATTCAGGTGTATCTCACTTACAGGCTTCTTTACAGTACCTTTTTCTTCGGATATGTTTACAGAAACAATGTTGATATGTTTTGATTCAATGCTCATGCTTTTATTTTGAATATTTACTTCACTTTCATATATTTGTTATACGCATAGAAATGCTGATAACCGTAATACAAAATTAAATAAAACTTTTTACCATGGAACAATTGAACACAGATCAGTCAAATTTGATCAAAGAAGTTAGTGCACCTGTATTTCAGGCACGGGGATGGATGAAGCTTATTGGCATATTGAGCATTATCGGTGGTGTACTTTATGCACTTACCATTGTTGGGATCATTTTCGCCTGGCTTCCCATCTGGATGGGTATAATCCTATATAAGGCTGGATCATCGTCGGAGCAGGCTTATTACAATGGAGATAAGTACAGCTTTCTGAAGTCCATGACCCAGTTGAAATTATACTTCACTATTATGGGTATTACCACACTGATTGCTATCATCCTGGGGGTGATCACGATAATCGTATTCCTTGCAGGCGGGCTCGCCTTCAGTGAATATTTCGACAACAATTATTACTATTAGGAAAGAGGGGGCTATTCTTATTTGTAGCAGAAGCGTTTGATGACCCCATAGGCGCTTTTTATTCCCAGTTCTCCGGCCTTGCTCAGATCGCCGCAGCCATTATCGATCTGATCGAGATAAATATAGGTCAGTCCGCGATTAAAGTATGCTTCTGCCAGTTCAGGCTCCAGCCTGATGGCCTGGGAGTAGTCGAGTATAGCAGAATTGTAATCTTTCATGCGGTTGCGGATGTTGCCCCTGTTAAACCAGGCAAATGAAAGTCCGGGTCTGAGTTCTAATACACGGTCATAATCGATCAGCACGGCAGCAAAATCAGGTTCCTTGATGAGATCTTCCTCCCTGGGGGCAGGCATCTTGTCCCAGGTGATGGTGACATTATCAGTATACACCTGCTCATTATATAAATACTCCTCCAGGGCGTAACGAATATTGGCTCTGTTGAAATAAGCAAATACAAATTTTGGATACAGGGTGATCGCATTGTCATATGCTTCCAGGGAGTTGGTATAATTTTTAGCCATACCGTTTACCACACCTTTCAGAAAGTGCCCGATATAGTTGGAGGAATTCTCTCTCAGCATACTGTCGGCAATGCCCAGGTGATGTTTCAGAGCATCCATTTTCTCAGGCAAGCTGGCGTTCATGATAGCGAAGGCCAGGTCTTCTTCGTTGGTCATATTAAACTCTGTGATCTCCTCCACTGTATAGCCTTCACGCTTTCTTTTGACGAAGTCTTTGTCTTTTTTTACGAATTGCACGCAGAAGTTCGGCTGCAACTCAATGCCTTCATAGGCTCTGTTCAGTTCACCTGTCTTATTCCCTGAATTAAAATCCGATTCGAAGGCGATCAGTTTCTCGAAATAGCTGGAGTCGGCATAGGCCTTCATCAGGGCTTCAGTGGTGGCGTCACCAACATTGAGCATGTTTATGATCTCAAAGGCTTTGTCATTATCTTGCATGGCACCCAAGTGGTCGCCCATCTGCGCGCGCGCTGTTGACCGCTGCAGGTATGCACCGGCAAAATCAGGAAAGAGCTCAATGCATTTGGAATAATCCTCAATGGCTGCTTCTAAGTGTTCCGATACGGCATTCACATAGGCACGGCCATAATAGGCATATACATTATTGGGGTTGATGCTTACTACCATATTATAATCGCGCAGCGCGCCCTCATAATCTTTCTGACTGGCTTTTAACCAGGCACGGTTGTAATAAGTAAGTGCGTTGTAGGGGTTGTCGCGGATCACCCTGTCGAAATCCTTCAGGGCATTCGTGGTGTCACCCACACTGATCCTGGCCAGGCCCCGGTGAAAGAATGCAAGCGAATTACCGGCATCCAGGTCAAGGATCTGTTCAAAATCGGCAATGGCCAGGTCAAAGTCTTTCATCTCAAAATAGATCTGCCCCCGCTTGAGGTAGGCATCTATGTTGAAGTAGTCGAGCATAAGTGCATTGTTGCAATCCTCAATGGCACTTTCGTTTTCTTCAAGGTAGCTCTTGGCAATGGCACGGTAGAGGTATGCGTTCGGCAGGGTCTTGTCATACTTCATCGCCTCATCCAGGTCTTCGATGGCAGCCCTGTATGCCCGCATATTGATCCTTGTGAGGCCCCTGTCGATGTATATCTCAGGGTTAAACGGATCAATCTCCAGGGCCTTGTGGAAATCGTGCAGGGCGTTGGTGTAGTTGTACATCTGCGCTCGCGCGATGGCACGGTAATGATAAGCATGGGAGTACAGCGGGTGTATGATCACTGCCGTGCTCAAATCCCCCTCGGCCCCTTTATAATCCCCCAGGTATAACTTGGCAATACCACGAAGGAAATAAGGCTCGAAAAGATCGGGCTTATAGGTGATTACGATATTAAATTTCTTGATAGACTCTGCGTAATTGGCCTGGCTGAGCTCATAGCGGCCTGAATGCATAAAGTGCGAAATGTTTACCTGTGCGGTGAGCACTACAGGGAAAAGCAAAACAAAAAGAAGGAAGGTCCATCGGGCTTTCATACGCCTACAGAAACGTTAAATGTCGGTTTTTGTTTTTTCGATCAGTGTGATTCCTCCCATGAGCATCTTCTTATCGACAGCCTTGCACATATCATAAATGGTTAGCAGGGCGACGTGAACAGCAGTCAGGGCTTCCATTTCCACACCTGTTTGGCCAAGGCAGTGTGCTTCTCCAACGACCTTTACTCCATCATCAACAATTTCAGTAATCACCTTCACTTTTGTTAGTTGCAGTGGGTGGCAAAGCGGGATCAGCTCACTGGTTTTTTTTGCTGCCTGTATGCCGGCGATCTCTGCTACCGTAAGCACATCACCTTTCTTGATCTCATTATCGCTGATCAGCTTAAGCGTTTCGGGAGCAAGCCGGATAAAGCCTTCTGCACGAGCTGTGCGTTTCTGATTGGGCTTGTCGCCCACATCCACCATGCGTGCTTTGCCATCCTCGTCGATATGTGATAGTTTGTTCATGTTTGCTGGTTACTGGTTACTATTTACTAGTCACTAGTTACTGGTTTCTGGTTACTGGTTTCTGGCTTTGCGCACTGCGTATAGCCTACTGCTTACTTTTCTAACCTCCTATATTATAAAAGTCGCTCTTTTGACTGCTCGACCCGCACTTTGGTTTATTTTCGACAGCTGCCAAAAGTGCTTCTCTGGCACCCATCTCTCTGATGCTGAAGGCTTCATCGCTGAACAGACAGGGTTTGACCAGTCCGTCGGATGTGAGGCGCAAACGGTTACAGCTGGCGCAATGGCCACCTGATCCGCCGATCACTTCTCCAAAGGTTCCTTCGTGAAGATCCATCATAGGGATGAAGCGTATTTCAACGCCTTTGTCATCAGCAAACGCTTTCACCTTTTGCGCTTCCGGCTCGAAACCATTCTCCTTTACCACACAATTGATCTTTACAGGAGTGAGACCGGCTTCCAGGGCGGCATCAATTCCTTTGAGCGCATCCTGCAGGCTTCCGACGCGGGTTACCGCTTTATATTTTTCAGGATCGAGGGTGTCGAGGCTGATATTTACCCTGTGTAGTCCTGCAGCCTTCAGCTCATTTGCATATTTAGGAAGCATGATCCCGTTGGTTGTCATGCCCAGGTCTTTGATCCCGGGGATGCCGGTAATCATTCTGACGAGATCAACAATTCCCTTTCTTACCAATGGTTCACCTCCGGTGATCCGGACCTTGTCAACGCCTAAATCGACTGCAGTTCTTACTACTTCTGTGATCTCATCATAGCTCAGGATATCTTTATGAGTCATCAACTTGATGCCGCTCTCCGGCATGCAGTAGGTGCAGCGGAGGTTACAGCGGTCGGTCACCGACACCCTGAGGTAATTTATCTTTCTGTTATATCTGTCTAACATCTATCGATGCTCCTTCTTCAATTTGTGTAATGCCCAATGGGATCATGATGAACCCATCGGCGGTGGTTAAGGCCTGTATATGTGCTGAGCCGTGATAATCTTTGGGATAAACCTTCCCTTGTTCGATCTTCACGGGGACGAATGAATCGCGTCCTGATTTTTTCCTGGAATAGGGTGCTCCCATCGGTAATTTGATGATGCTCCATCCACTTGTAGAGCCCATGCTGATGCGGAGATAAGGTTTCACGAGGAGCTCGAAGGTATTGAATGCAGACACCGGGTTCCCCGGAAGGCCGAAAATTCTTTTCTTGCCCAGTTTCCCGAACAGGGTGGGCTTGCCTGGTTGCACAGCCAGGGTCTGGAAAAGTACATTCACTCCCAGCTTCTGGAATACCTCGGGAATGAAATCGAATTGTCCCATTGAGATGCCGCCGGTGAGCATAACCACATCATTGTTTTCCAATGCTTCGCTGATGATATCAAAAGTGAGCTGTTCATCATCTTTGGCAATGCCGATATAATTTGCGACGGCACCACACTTTTGTACCTGCCCCAACAGCTGGTATGCGTTGCTGTTTCGGATCTTGGATATGCCGGGCTGCTCAGAAGGCTCCACGATCTCATCACCCGTAGAGATGATACCGACCCTGGGTTTAACAGCTACTTTTGGCTTTGCATACCCGCATGCTGCCAGTATAGCAATATGTTGCGGTTCGATATAGGTCCCTGCCGGGATCAGGATGTCGCCTTTTGAGACATCCTCTGCCTGGTAGGCAATATTGGCTTTTGTTCCTTTTCCAGTAAAGATCACCTTGCCATTCGTATCTTTTTCGGTATGCTCCACCATGATCACACAATCGGCCCCTTTGGGTAGCGGTGCTCCTGTCATGATCTCAGAACAATCTCCTTTGCCTACTTCTTTTTCAGGTGCCTTTCCTGCCGGGATGGTTTCAATCACGCTTAAGGCCTGGTCAAGGTCTTCCTGCCGGCAAGCATAGCCGTCCATGGCCGACTTATCGAATGGAGGCATGTCGACATCGGAAACAATGTCTTCAGCCAGTACCCGGTACAGCGAATCCTTAATGTCGATGATCTCCGTATCCATGGGCTCCACAGCTCCGGTTACTAATTTATATGCTTCCTCAATGCGGATCATTTTGATTGATGTTGGGGTGCAAAATTAGGGAATTTATTGTTAGGTACAGGGTTCAGGGTGCAAGGTGCAGGGTACTGGGGGAATGATTTTCAATTCTGTATTCTGTATTTGAAATATGATAGTCGATCTTTGGTGTTTGGTGTTCGATCCACGATTTTCGATTCTCGGTCCTCAGTCTTCACTTGACTTCGCCCGGGGGATTTCACTAAAAGGTCTGTAGATAAAAATTGTCATCCTGATCCCGCCTTTGGCGGGAGAAGGACCCCCATCACTTTGGCTTTGCAATTTCAAAACTACCGATGGCTTTATCC
>JAOZTN010000116.1:0-7983 GCA_029942245.1 Bacteroidales bacterium
ATTTCCCAAACGATTATGACAGTACCTGGGGAGCCTGGAACAATTGGGCTTATTCTAATATGGGGGATGATACCACAGCCGGATGGATGAATCAGTTCAGTGCCATCACTGCAGAAGGATACGACCCGTTGGCCTCTGGGGGTAAAAACTACGGGCTTGCTTTTGTCTCTGCTGACTTTATAAGCACTCATCTTATTCCTATCTCAATAGATTTTCTTGACTGGAAAGCGCATGAAGTGAAGGGGTTTTATGTTACCAACACCACCTTTGCAGCGCTGTCGATGGAACAAGGGGATCAGGTATCTAAAAAGTTTGGCGGTGATACCGGTGACGATCCCGATTATTTCAAACTGATGATCTGGGGGATGCTGGATGGTCAGCCAACGGATACGGTCGACTTTTTCCTTGCCGACTATCGATTTCCTGATAATGCCAACGATTATATTGTAAAGTCCTGGGAATGGGTGAACCTGGAATCCCTGGGTGAAGTAGACAAGCTTATGTTTTCAATGGAATCCAGCGACATAGGAATGTTTGGTATCAACACTCCCACATATTTCTGTATCGATAACCTCACCGTAGTTTATGACCCTTCAGCTTATAGTGAATATATTGCAGATGTGATTGAATATACACCTGCCCCCGGGCAGCAGATCAACGCTGCACCCTGGGGACTTCCTGCTTCGGTTCAATCCATTATAGGTGGTATTGATGGATCATTGAGCCTTGGAGCCTTTGGGGGATATACCACATTCCGTTTCGATCATGCGGTAGAAAACCATCCTGATAATCCTTTTGGTGTTGATTTTAGCATTTTTGGCAATCCCATGGAAGACGCCTCAGAACCAGGACAGGTATATGTCATGGAAGACGAGAACTGGAATGGCCTCCCGGATGATACCTGGTACCTTTTAGCCGGAAGTGATTATTGGTTTTCAAATAGTGTGACCAATTATGAAGTGACATACAGCAACCCCGGATCACATGATGATGTTCCGTGGACTGATAACCTGGGCAACAGTGGATATATTTTTGCCAATTCAATCCATGAACAGCCTTATTACCCCGATGCTGATTCTTTTCCGTCGATCAGCCCGGATCAATATATGTTGCAGGGCGAAATGATTTGTGGGGCCATAGACAGCTCCAGCCCTGCTTTTGTAAAATCACCTCAGAGGGCATTTGGATATGCCGATAACCGATTAAGGGGGGGGGCTTTCCACACTTTTCCCGACAATCCTTATACGATTGAACTCGAGGGCTCAGGCGGAGATGCTTTTGATATATCATGGGCTGTGGATAGCAACGGAAATTTTGTTGAACTTGGAAGTATCCATTTTATCAAGGTGCAAACAGGAATGATGGGCGATGCCGGCTGGCTGGGTGAGATATCTACAGAGATCACCGGTGCTGTGGATGTATCACCGGAACCCGGGACGAATTATGATCTTGATATGATAGTGATCAGGGACTTGCCCATAGTAATCGATACAGCTCATTTTCAGATAGAAGCCTTTGTGTTTCACGCAGGGCATCCTCAGCCTGAGGCTGAAATTTTATGGGAAACGAATGTGTCCTGGGCCAGTATCGATGAAAACAATCTTCTGACGGTGAGCCAATCCGGTGAACTGCTCATTACAGCATCCATGGTATCTGATCCGGATATTATAGCTAGCGCAAGCACCACCATCGAACTTCCTGCCGGGATTCCGGAATTCACAAACTCACAAATCCACGCTTTCCCGAACCCGGCTAATACGCATATAACTATTGCCGGTGCTGCAAACACAAAAGTGGAGATATTTGATGTTAGCGGGATGAAGGTATTTGAATCTGAGAGGTATTCGAATAATGAGCTGATCAATGTAGAGGCCTTCCCCCGGGGACTCTATCTCGTGCGCATTTCTCAACAACATCAATCTGCCACTGTGAAATTTATAAAGCAATAGCATGTTCCGGGCATGCGGCATATTCATCTTCCTGCTGATTTTCGCAGCACAATCCCGCTCACAGGGCATTGAAGACTCGGTATTTGTCTTAAAAACAGTGGAAGTGTCTGCATCTCGCATGTCCGGGATGAATAGTGCCGGCATGAAGGAGACCCGCGTCGACAGCCTGGTTCTGATGAATAATATCGATGCTTCCCTGTCGGAGCTACTATCGGAAAACACTACGGTCTTTATCAGGAACCATGGTCGCGGTGCGCTGGCTACGGCCTCTTTTCGTGGAACTGCTGCCTCGCATACACAGGTAAACTGGAACGGTATGCCAATCAACTCACCCATGACGGGAATGGTTGATTTTTCACAAATACCGGTTTATATTGCTGATGATGTAGGTCTTGATTTTGGTGCAGCCTCTATCGCGAATGGAAGTGGAGGCATTGGAGGGAGTGTGAACATCAACAATACGGTGGATTGGGATAATAAGCTGAATGTTAAGTTTATTCAGGGTCTGGGTAGTTATACGACCATTGATGACTTTCTGCAGTTTGGGATCGGAAATCGTAAGATACAGTCTAAAACAAGGCTGTATTATAATTATTCGAAGAATGATTACACCTTTATCAACAGGGGCATTGCAGAGATTGACCCGGAGAGCGGAGCGATCACTAACCCTGAAGACACCAACAAGAATGCAGCATATACCCGCTACGGCCTTCTGCAGGAGGTATATTTCAGGGCAGGGGAGAAGAATGTACTCTCTGCCCGCTACTGGTTCCAACAATCCGACAGGACCATTCCGCAGGCCACCAGCTATGAAGGGCCGGATCATTCGAACCTGAACAGCCAGGACAATACCGATCATCGTGTGATGGCCGAATGGAAAAATTTTGGAGAACGCTATCAACTGCTGCTACGCTCAGGCTATGCCGCTAAAAAGCTGAATTACCGTCTCGACAACAATGTGTCAGGACTGGGTGAGATTCCCGTGATATATTCTGAAAGCAAACTCAATAGCTTCCTGAACAAGGCCTCGTTTAACTATGACATCATGGAAGGCCTGTCGGTGGAAGCATCTGCTGATATCAATTATCACGATGTAGTGACAGGGGATTCTGTCAGGGATACGGGCTATGATAAAGACAGGCTGGAGATGTCGCTATTTCTGGCAGTAAGGAAAAGCTTTGCAGGAAGGGTGAACCTGAACCTTATGCTCAGACAGGATATGGTGGATGACAAACTTGTTCCTATTGTGCCATATTTTGGATTTGACTGGCAGGTGATCAGGGGTAAAGAATTGATCATCAGGGGGAATATTGCCAGGAACTATCATCAGCCTTCGCTGAACGATCTTTACTGGCAGCCGGGAGGAAATCCTGACCTCTTAGCGGAAAAGGGGATAAGTACTGAGTTGGGTGCTGATTATTCTATCGAGTGGGGCAGGTTTGGCCTTAAGGCAGGCATTAGCGGATATTATTCCGATATAAGGGATTGGATCATATGGACCCCAAGCTATAAAGGTTTTTGGGTACCCAGGAACATCAGCAGGGTTGAATCAAAGGGCGTGGAGGTCGATCTTTCATTTGATGGCAGCATTGGTAAAGTGGAATTCAGGATTGCCGGGAATTATGCCTATACAAGTTCTGAAAATTATGGTGATCCGATTGAATGGAGCGATGAATCCTACGGCAAACAACTTGTATATATTCCTTTGCATTCAGGTAACCTGATGGTGAATGTCTCTTATCATGGTTTTTATGCCACCTATCAGCACAATTCGTATAGCGAGCGCTATACCACTTCCAGCAATGATGTAAGCAGGCGGGACTGGCTATATCCTTATTTCATGAATGATCTGATGTTCGGTAAGCTATTTCACATAAATAAGGTGAGCCTGGCTGCAGAATTCAAAATATATAACCTCTTCAATGAAACGTATCATACAGTATTGTATCGTCCCATGCCCGGAAGAAATTATATGCTGATGCTGATGTTTAAAATATAAGATGAAGGCTGCAAAACATATCATATGGCTGTTCCTGGTCCTGGTCATCACTTCGTGTATGAAGGATGATGAGTTGTGGAAGCGGCAGCCGGTAAACCATGACCCGGCTTCATCAGGTGTATTCATAATCAATGAGGGAAATTTTGGCTATGAAAATGCTTCACTTTCATATTATGATATCGAGTCAGGACAGTTGTACAATGATGTTTTCTTTAACACCAATGCCTTGCCATTGGGTGATGTAGCCCTGTCGATGAACATCCGCGACAGCATTGGCTACATCGTACTAAATGGTAGCGGGAAGATCTATGCCATGGATGTGAATACCTTCCAATTGACAGGAAAGATCACAGGATTTACTTCTCCCCGGCATATTCATTTTCTGAGTGATAACAAGGCCTATGTCAGTGAGCTGTATGCCAGGTCTATCGCTATTGTTGATCCCGAACTGCACTATATTACCGGTTCCATCGATGTGAATAATAATGATCCGAGCTACTATCAGCATCCCACTGAGCAGATGCTGCAGTATGGAAAATACATATTTACAAATTGCTGGAGTTTCGATAATAAGATATTGGTGATCGACAGCGAAGCTGATGAAGTGATAGATTCAATTGAAGTACTCATCCAGCCCCAGAGTATGGTCATGGATAAGTACAATAAGCTCTGGGTACTGACAGATGGCGGATTTGATGGTAATCCTTATGGGTATGAGCAGCCAGGCTTAATGCGGATCAATGCAGATTCGTATGAGATCGAGAAGGTTTTTCGTTTCGAGTTGGACGACCTGCCTTCAGAGCTTATGATCAATGGTGGTGGGGATACCTTATACTTCCTCAACAGGCATGTGTATCGCCATGCCGTAGGCTCAACTTCAGATCCTGAAATATTTATTGAAAGCCCCTATCTGAATGGCAATATCGGAGGGTATTACGGACTGGGTATTGATCCTGTCAGGTCAGACATCTATGTGGCTGATGCTATCGATAATGTGCAGCGTGGAATAGTATATCGATTCCGTTCCAATGGCCTGGCTGTTGATACAATGAAAGTGGGTATCATCCCGGGGAGTTTTTGTTTTAAGCCATAAGGCTGGTTGTTGGTTGCTGGTCACTGGTAGAGGGTGCTAATTTACTTTGTTATAATGATATCGACAACTATAAATCAGGATATCTTCGTCGAGGACCTGGTAAACAAGGCGGTGCTTTTTATCTATTCTTCTTGACCAAAGGCTGGTCATATCAAATTTTAGTGGTTCCGGCTTTCCTTTTCCTTCAAAAGGTGTCCGGCTGATTTCCTTGATCAGTTCGTTGATCTTACCCACCATTTTTTTGTCGGCTTCCTGCCAGCTAATATAGTCCTTCCAGGCATTATGAGTAAATATCAGCCTCATTTATCGTCAAATATTTTTTTCTCAATGAAATCTCCGGCGCCCATCTGCCTGATTGATCCCCTTAGCCAATCGGCATTAGCCTTGCTCCCAAGTAGGTAAAGAGTTTCCATAACAGAATTATATTCGGTCAATGACATCATAACTGTTCCTTTTCCAGTACCTCTCTTGATGATCAAAATTTCATTATCGTCCTCGACCGTGTCCAGGAATTTTTTCAGGTTTTCCCGAAATTCTGTGTAGTTTGCTGCAATCATGATAGTTCTATTAAAGTCCTTATATAAGTACAAAGATAAGTACTTAAAAAGAAAATTGCAACATTTTTCAGCGAATATTTTAGCATTCATATGATTAGGAAATTGGCAATTGTTTAAGAAGGGTTCCTATCTATTAATACCAAAAACCAAAAAATGTCACACTTTGTAAAGAATATATCCGGGGGTTATAGCTTAATGAAGCTTTTTCCTGTCAATCGGCCCTTAGATTCAAGTACGATAAAATAAATTCCGCTGGGGAACTTGCTGACATCTATCCGGTCTGTGGCAGGATCAATTTGTTTTTGGAGGTGAATTGTACCATCAGGGCTATAAATCCTTATTACCCCCGGTTTGATTGTACTCTCGATATGAAGTATATTGTTTGCAGGGTTTGGAAATATTTTCAGCTCATGTTCTGGGTGATCACCCGGGATGCTGCTATAATTCCTGTTTGTAGCAAAGGATCTGATCACCAGACTGGAGCTTGTGCATTCCAGGCAAAACCATCCATAAAGTGTATCTCCCTCATATAACTTTCTGAATCCAAGATACAAACTGTCCTTTCTGAAAAGTCCTTTTTTATAACTCGGCGGGCCCCAGGGTGGTGGAGCTGTGGAATTGAATTGTTCAAACAGTCGGGCTCCGGCGGAATTGTATTTCCAATTCAGACTATTATCAATGATTGACCCTCGGGCAAGTGTTTCTGCATTGAAATCAGAAGTGTCACAGGCAAATTGAATCGAATCCAAGGGGTGAACAAAGTGCCAAATATGCCAGCTTATCTGCCCTGAAATATGTGCCCTTGTAAATTTGATGTCGAATTTCTGGTCATTGTCAATGTCGATTTTGTACTCCGAAGTGGATTGAAAAATCAGTGGGAGGGACGTATCAGGAATATCTGAGAATGTAATTGAAGTACCAAGTGTATCGCCAACTATAAATTCCTGTGCCGAACATGGTTTCCAGGCCGCTATGACCAAAACAAAAAGTAATATTTGGCTTATTCTCGTTATCATTTGCTAATATAAATTTAGAAATTTATCCCTTTTGATCTCCCGGGTGCAAGCAAGAATTTCATATTACTATAGTCTACCCTAGCCAACTTTAAAACCCTATCGTCCCGGCATAGTCATATAAGGTGAATGTGTATCCATTCGTTTCTATTCTTATCCACCCAAAAACTACATTTACTCCATCTGTGGTCTTTACACCTATGTATTTATTCTTAGCATTTTTCCATAGGCCTTCTTCGGTGGAAGGGGAAGCATAATAATAAATTATACATTCTTTAAACGACCAGTTCAAATGATCATCGATTATAGCACTTCCCGCAATTGTATCTGCGAGATTTCCTGTACCAGGAGTTGCAATAGCACTGCCAACAACAAGAGGAGTAATACCCTGGTAATTTGTATAATGCCCGGGAGATGCCGATGCTTGATAAATAATGTTAAAATCATTGATTCCATCCCTGTTTAAATCAATTGCCGAGGATTTGTATATACCGTTAGGGTCAGTATAGAACGTTATCTGTATATCAGGAATATCGGAATACAAAATGCCTGGTCCTGATTTCTGCCCGGCACTGATATGATTGAGGAATTGTTCTGCTTCTTGCTTTTTACAAGAAAGCAGTAGCAACACAATGAGTACCGAGAGGCATATATTTTTCATATCAAAACTTAAATTTCACTACAGTCTGCCTACTGCCTACTGCTTACTGCCTACTTTTTAGCGCATAGCGGCATCCGGCTGAAACCCCAAAGCCGGTATTTCTTAATTCAGTGTCACCATAATACTCATCATCGGGATAGTCGGTAAAACTATGTTCATAAGAGGCATTAATGAATACATTGAACCTGCCAAAATTAAGGCCGACACCCAATTCTGCCAGACCAGAAATATCGAAGCTTTTGACTCTATCCGACACATCATGCTTGAATTCCCCTTCTACTTCGAAATCTGATTTATACATTGCTTTTGTCAGAAGAGAAGGAGCTATTCCAATGTTTGCGAAAAACGACAGTAAGCTACCAAAACTCACACCTGCCTTCAGCGGCAAACTAATGTAGTCGTTATGTGCTATGAGATAGCCTTCACCAATGACTATTCCCACCTCATTTGTAAAGCTTACCGGCAATTTATATCCTTTCTGAGTATAAATGAGGTCTGCCCCCAGGCGGATGAATTTAAGCAGGTGGTATTCATAGGTTATTCCACCAACAAAACCTGTTTTGGTCTCTACATCCTTTAAAATATCTGTTGACGATTGGGTGGTGCTGAAATTGCTGCCCAAGCGAACACCAAGGAAATGGTTCTGCCCGCTTACACTGATGCAAGCAAGTAGGAAGATTAGAATGATGATTTTTTTCATAATAACTGGTT
>JAOZTN010000117.1:0-7909 GCA_029942245.1 Bacteroidales bacterium
GTAATGTAATCATTATCGGTGCTGCGGGAAGAGATTTTCACAATTTCAACACTTATTTTCGCGGTAATGAAGTCTACAACGTTGTTGCCTTCACTGCTGCGCAGATTCCCGATATCGACGGTAGGAAATACCCGGCTGAGCTTGCTGGTGACCTCTACCCTGATGGTATCCCGATTTTTGCAGAGGAAGACCTCCCAAGACTCATTAAAGAACTTAAAGCTGACGGTTGTGTGTTCTCATACAGCGATGTTACTTATCAAAAAGTAATGAGCATGAGTGCGATCGTGAATGCTGCCGGTGTAAACTTCATGCTCCTGGGCCCAAGAGACACTATGGTGAAATCCACCAAGCCAGTGATCGCAGTTGGCGCTGTCAGGACCGGTTGTGGTAAAAGCCAGACCTCCAGAAGGGTAATTGAACTCCTGATGGAACAAGGGCTGAAGGTTGTTGCTGTTCGTCATCCAATGCCTTATGGCGACCTGGTTGAACAGAAAGTACAACGCTTTGCTACTGTTGAAGACCTTGCTAAACACAAGTGCACCGTTGAAGAGATGGAAGAATATGAACCACATGTAGTTCGCGGAAACGTGATCTATGCAGGCGTCGATTATGAGGCCATCCTGCGTGCAGCTGAGCAAGATCCTGATGGATGTGATGTCGTGATCTGGGACGGCGGAAACAACGATTTCCCCTTCTATACTCCAGACCTGAACATTACCGTAGTGGATCCTCACCGTGCCGGTCATGAACTGACCTATTACCCCGGCGAGGTAACCCTCCGACTGGCCGATGTCGTTGTTATCAACAAGATGGATACCAGCTCACCTGAAGGCATTCAGGAAGTAAGAGATAATATTGCCAAGGTTAACCCAGATGCAATAGTGGTTGATGCTGCCTCTCCAATCAAAGTTGATGACCCATCCCTGATCAAAGGTAAAAAAGTACTCGTGGTTGAAGATGGCCCAACACTCACCCATGGTGAAATGAAGCTTGGAGCCGGTACGGTAGCCGCCAAGAAATTCGGTGCTGCTGAACTCGTCGACCCACGTCCTTACACTGTTGGCAAACTCAGCGAAACTTTTAAGATCTATCCTAACATTGGAACACTGCTTCCTGCCATGGGTTATGGTGCAGAGCAGCTGAAAGACCTTGAAGCTACTATTGAGAATACTGATTGTGAAACCGTTGTGATCGGAACGCCCATCGACCTGAACAGGATCATCAATATCAATAAGCCCAACACCAGGGTTTATTATGACCTGCAGGAGATCGGATATCCAGACCTGAAAGGCCTCATCGACGATTTCGTCAAAAAACACAACCTCAAATAATTATTTAAGCGGCTCATATGAGCCGCTTTTTTTTATCTTTAATCAACCCGGATAATAAAAAAATATGCAACAAGAGCCTGACGCAAAGCTGATTCTGGAAGATGGTACCGTATTTGAAGGATTCTCATTTGGACATAAGGGCTCCGTTGCCGGTGAGGTGGTCTTTAACACAGCCATGACGGGTTACCCTGAAAGCCTGACCGATCCATCATACAAAGGCCAGATCCTGACCTTGACCTATCCCCTGGTTGGAAACTATGGTGTACCCGGAGAAAAAACAGAAAATCAAATGCTCAAGTATTTTGAATCTGACAGGGTTCATATTACTGCATTGATCATCTCCGATTATTCATTTAAGTACAACCACTGGAATGCAGTTCAAAGCCTGGATGATTGGTTGAAAGCGCATCAGGTTCCAGGGATATATGGCATCGATACCCGGGCATTGACAAAAATTATCAGAGAGAAAGGTGCACTGCTGGGAAAGGTCATCATCGACGGAAAGGACTGTGAGCAGGTCGATCCAAACACCATCAAGCTCGTTGAAGATGTCAGCACAAGGGAGATAATCACATATGGAGATGGGCCCCTGAAAGTACTTATGATTGATTGTGGGGTAAAAAATAATATCATCCGCTATTTTCTTCAAAAAGGGACCAGCGTGATCAGGGTGCCATGGGATTATGACTTTGCAGATGAAGAATTTGACGGCCTGTTTATTTCCAATGGGCCGGGGAATCCTGAGATGTGTGAAGCGACCATCAATCATCTTGCAAAAGCCATTCAAAAAGACAAGCCCATATTTGGCATTTGCCTGGGACACCAGTTACTTGCACTTGCTTCTGGTGGTAAAACTTATAAGTTAAAATATGGCCACAGGGGACATAACCAACCGGTCATCATCCAGGGAACAAGGAAAGCATATATCACCTCCCAGAATCATGGCTATGCCGTGGATGAAAAATCTCTTTCAGCAGACTGGGAACCATGGTTTGAGAATATTAACGACCATACCAATGAGGGCATCAGGCACAAGACGAAACCCTTCTTTTCAGTTCAATTTCATCCCGAAGCTTCAAGCGGGCCTACAGATACTGATTATTTATTCGATGAATTCATCAAACTACTCAAGGGATCGATATGAATAAAGCAATAAAAAAGATCCTCGTTTTGGGATCAGGTGCACTTAAGATCGGGGAAGCGGGTGAATTTGATTATTCAGGTTCCCAGGCATTAAAAGCATTAAAAGAGGAAAACATAGAAACCGTCCTCATAAATCCCAATATCGCCACCGTTCAGACTTCGGATAAAATTGCCGATAAAATCTATTTCCTTCCGGTTACGCCTTACTTTGTTGAAAAGGTGATCCAGAAAGAAAAGCCACAGGGCGTGCTGCTTTCGTTTGGTGGACAAACAGCCCTGAACTGTGGGATTGAACTATTTGAAAATGACGTTTTCAAAAACAACAATGTTGAAGTCCTGGGAACTCCCATACAATCCATCATAGATACTGAAGATAGGAAAATTTTTGTCGATAAGCTGAAGGAGATCGATGTTAAAACACCCAGAAGCATTGCCGTCCATTCTCCCGAAGAAGCACTAATAGCTGTCAAAGAACTTGGATACCCTGTGATTATCCGGGCAGCGTACACCCTTGGAGGTCAGGGAAGCGGATTCTGTAATAATGATGATGAACTGACAAATCTCACAAAAAAAGCATTTTCCTATTCAGGGCAGGTCCTGGTAGAAGAATCACTTAAAGGCTGGA
The DNA here is from genome assembly GCA_029942245.1 of Bacteroidales bacterium. Taxonomy (GTDB): domain Bacteria; phylum Bacteroidota; class Bacteroidia; order Bacteroidales; family B18-G4; genus B18-G4. Next base: position 3,100 of record JAOZTN010000117.1, read on the forward strand.
AAGAGGTTGAATATGAAGTTGTGCGGGATGAGTTTGACAATTGCATCACCGTTTGTAATATGGAGAACTTCGATCCCCTGGGAATTCATACAGGGGAAAGCATTGTGGTGGCCCCGTCACAAACCCTCACCAACTCTGAATACCATAAATTAAGGCAATTGTCGATCAAGATCGTCCGGCATGTCGGTATCATCGGCGAATGTAATGTACAATATGCCCTCGATCCCGAATCAGAGAATTATAGAGTGATAGAGGTCAATGCGCGCTTATCCAGATCGAGTGCACTGGCTTCCAAGGCCACCGGCTATCCGCTGGCTTTTGTTGCGGCTAAACTGGCCCTGGGCTTTGCTCTTCCGGAGATTAAAAATGCGGTGACTAAAACCACCTCTGCATTCTTTGAGCCCTCACTCGATTATATCGTTTGTAAGATTCCCCGCTGGGACCTGAATAAATTCCTGGGGGTTTCGAAAGAGATCGGAAGCAGCATGAAGAGCGTTGGGGAAGTCATGGCCATAGGCAGGACATTTGAAGAAGCCATTCAAAAAGGGCTTCGTATGATTGGACAGGCTATGCACGGATTTACGGGAAACAAGGAGATCGAGATCATGGATATTGAGAGTGCGCTTTCAAAACCAACCGATATGAGGATCTTTGTGATCAGCCAGGCACTGCAGGCAGGCTGGACCGTTGAAGATATCTTCCATGAAACAAAGATCGACAGATGGTTCCTTGAGAAGCTGCATAATATTCATCTTATGAATAAAGAAATTGAGGGATATGCAGCGATGGAAGAACTTCCTGACAGCATGCTCAGAAAGGCAAAGCAGGCAGGGTTTTCCGATTTCCAGATCGCACGCAGCCTTTACAAGGATCAGTTCGAGGGTTCCGATGAAGAGATCACAAGCCTCCGGAAATACAGGATCTCAAAGGGAATCCGGCCGGTGGTCAAGCAGATCGACACCCTGGCAGCAGAATACCCGGCCATGACCAATTACCTCTACATGACCTATAATGGAGATACCAATGACATTGAGTATGAAAACGATGGAAGATCGGTGATCGTGCTGGGTTCAGGAGCTTACAGGATCGGTAGCAGTGTTGAGTTTGACTGGTGCAGCGTAAATGCACTCGAAACGGTGAAGAATGAAGGTTATCGTTCAGTTATGATCAACTACAACCCCGAAACGGTAAGTACCGATTATGACATTTGCGACCGGCTATATTTCGATGAACTTTCCTTTGAACGTACGCTTGACATCATTGAGCTTGAAAAACCGGGAGGCGTGATCGTATCCATGGGCGGGCAGATACCCAATAACCTGTCCATGCGCTTATATCAGCAGGAAGTAAAAATCCTGGGCACCACAGCCATATCGATCGACAGGGCAGAAAATCGATATAAGTTTTCCAGCATGCTTGATGAGCTAAAGGTGGATCAACCCGAATGGAAAGAGTTAAGCAGCGTAGAGGATATATTTGCCTTTACCGGAAAGGTCGGGTTCCCGGTTATTGTACGCCCCTCCTATGTTTTGTCAGGTGCAGCCATGAATATTGTATCTAATGAAGAGGAGTTAGAACACTTCCTGGGACTGGCAGCAAAAGTTTCCAAAAAATATCCCGTTGTCGTTTCCCGCTTTATGGAAAACACCAAAGAGATTGAAATGGATGCTGTAGCAGACCATGGGAAAGTGATCGCTTATGCCATCTCTGAGCATATTGAATTTGCCGGAGTGCACTCCGGGGATGCTACCATGATGTTTCCTCCCCAAAAAGTTTACGTAGAGACGATAAGAAGGATCAAAAAGATTACCAACAGAATTGCTGAGGAGCTCGATATCAGCGGTCCGTTCAATATTCAATACCTCGCCGATGATAATGATATCAAGGTGATAGAGTGCAATCTGCGTGCCTCCAGAAGTTTCCCTTTTGTATCAAAAGTCCTGAAAACAAACTTCATTGAACTGGCCACAAAGATCATGCTCGGCATTGCAGTTGAAAAACCTGACAAATCACTTTTCGACCTCGATTATATTGGTGTTAAAGCTCCACAATTTTCATTCTCCAGGCTGGCCAAAGCCGACCCTGTTCTGGGGGTAGATATGTCTTCCACCGGTGAGGTTGGCTGTATTGGTGAGGATTATTACGAAGCCATCTTAAAAGCAATGCTTTCAGTGGGTTATAAGATCCCGAAAAAGAACATTCTGCTGAGCACCGGCCCACCCAGGTCAAAGATAGAATTGCTGACCAGCGCAAGGCTGCTGAAAGAGAATGGATACAAGCTGTTTGCTACCAGGGGAACAGCAAAATTCCTGGCGGGCTACGACATTGATGCCACCGTACTTCATTGGCCGGATTCTAAAGAAACTCCCAACACCCTTGAATATATCAAAGAACACAAGATCGATCTGGTGATCAATATCCCGAAAGACCTGACAAAAGATGAATTGCACAATGATTATCATATACGCAGGGCGGCTGTAGATCATAATATCCCCCTGATTACCAATGCCCGACTTGCAAGTGCTTTTATTATTGCCTTCTGCAGGTACAGCATGGAAGACATAAGTATAAAAAGCTGGGATGAGTATTCTGTGGAATAAGGAAGAGGGGAAATGGCATAGGGCAGATGGAAAAGGGAATGATCCACTGACTTCAGATTTCTGATTTCAGATTTCTGAACGCATTGTTAATAATTTTGGATAGCTTTTCGGTCAATGATTTTTCAAAGGGATTTTTAATGGTTAATTTTGAACAATAATAATATAGAAGAAATGAAAGACAGAAGCCTTGTATCCATCAGCGATTACACCATCGAAGAGCAGCTCAATATCCTGAACCTTGCTGCAGAGTTTGAAAAGAACCCCAGACAGAAGATACTTGAAAGCCATGTAGTTGCTTCCCTCTTCTTTGAGCCCTCTACCCGCACACGACTCAGCTTTGAAAGCGCTGCAGCACAATTGAGTGCCAAGATCGTGGGTTTCAGCGAGGCCGGAACCTCAAGCGTGTCGAAAGGAGAATCTTTGAAAGATACCATCCTTACAGTTTCAAGTTATTCCGATATCATAGTGATGAGACACCCCAGGGAAGGCAGCGCCAAATATGCCGAAGAGGTGGCCCCTGTACCCATCATCAATGCCGGTGACGGTGCTCATCAGCACCCAACCCAGACCTTGCTGGATATGTATTCCATTATGAAGACCCAGGGTAAACTAGACGACCTCAATATCGCTTTTGTCGGAGACCTGAAATACGGACGTACGGTCCACTCCCTGGTAGAAGCACTTTGTCAGTTTAATACCACCTTCCATCTGGTTTCACCAACAGAGCTTAAGTTGCCCAGCTACGTGAAGCAGCACATCAAGGATAAGAAGCTCACCTATCATCAGTATACAGAGATGAATGAGGTAATACCGGAGGTTGATATCCTCTATATGACGAGGATACAGAAAGAGCGTTTTTCAGACCCTATTGAATACGAGAGGGTGAAGGACGCATATATCCTCAGGTTGCCAATGCTTGAAAATGCAAAAGAAAATATGAAGGTGTTACATCCACTGCCACGTGTGAACGAAATAGATGAAGATGTGGATAACAGCCCACAAGCATACTATTTCCAGCAAGCCAAGAATGGTGTTTATGTAAGGATGGCATTGCTGGCCTCTATCCTCGGAGTGGTTTAACCTCAATTTAATTATCATGGAAGAAAGAAAAGAATTAAAGGTCAACGCCATCGAGAATGGAACAGTGATCGACCATATCCCTACCCAGAGTGTATTCCAGGTCATCCATATCCTGAATCTTCAGGAGTGTGAAAATCAGATACTCTTTGGCACCGGCCTTGAAAGCAAGAAATATGGCAAGAAGGGTATCATCAAAGTAAGTGAACGCTTTTTCGCTCCTAAAGATGTGAACAAGATCGCATTGGTTGCACCCACTGCGACCCTGATCGAGATCAAGAATTATAAGGTGACCGTGAAAAAGAATGTTTCAATTCCAAATGAAGTGAGCACCTTTGTAAAATGTGTTAATCCCAATTGCATTACCAATCACGAAAACGTGGCCACGAAATTCAAGGTTCTCGATAAGAAAAAGGTGAAGCTTCAGTGCCTGTACTGCGAAAAATCTACGGCACAGGATAACTTTACTTTTATTTAGGATATCATATTAAAAGCCCGAAAATGAAGCAGATGGGCAGCTATATCAAAGATCTTATTGCTGAGGGTGAACATCAGCGACTCGATTTTAAGTTCGAGATCTCCGATTCGAAGAAAATCGCACGGACCCTGGCGGCTTTTGCCAATACCAATGGCGGACGCTTGCTGGTAGGTGTAAAGGACAACGGCGTGATCGCCGGTGTCAGGTCTGAGGAAGAGTATTATATGGTGGAGGCTGCCGCTTCCATGTATTGTAAGCCTGAGCTCAGCTTCAGCACCAAAGAATGGAGGATTGAAGGAAAACTTGTACTCGAAATTATCGTTAACAAGAGTCCCGAAAAACCCCACTCAGCCCCCGACAAGGATAATAACTGGAAGGTTTTCGTCAGGGTCAAGGACCAGAATTTGCTTTCCAACAGGATACTGCTTTTGCTGTGGAAACATCAGAAGAGCGGCAAAGGTGTAGAGATCAGGTATCGTGAACAGGAAGAACTCCTTCTGCATTACCTGCACGAAAATGCTTTTATCACCTTGTCTGCCTTCAGCAGGCATGCCGGTATCCCACGCTTCCTGGCAGAAAAGATACTGGTAAATTTCATCCTGCTCGATATTATTAATATGGATATTACGGAAAAACAGACCTATTACCGGCTGGT
>JAOZTN010000118.1:0-7862 GCA_029942245.1 Bacteroidales bacterium
TTACAGCCCTTTCTTACAAATAATCTGTGCCAGTTCCTTGCCGCCTTTGGCATAGGCCTCACCAATACGGTATTCGGTGTCGAAATCACCGCCAAAAGATCCGCGGCCGGGTACCTTGTCCATATCAAGCTGTGTGATCACATTTGATGGATCCTCGGTCTTCACCAGAAAAACTTCAACATTAATGGAAGCATTTTTACTTGAGATGCCAATATTATATCCCGGCTCCAGGAAAGTAGTTTTCAGAATAAGTGTGTATTCTGCACTAGGGAAAAATCCAATTTCAATCCCTGTTTCTTCACTTAGCATGATCAGGTTGAATAATTGCTCAAACTTCATCTGATAAGTATTCTCCTTGTCGGCATTCCATTCTTCTTCCCAGGCATCGCCCTTGCCGGGCTCATCTTCATTGTAGTCATTTTTCTTTTTCTCAATGTAGGCTTCTTCAGTCTTGAATTTGCCCACACCCATATCACTATAGTCATACTCGACATTCAGTTCAGTGATGCCTTTGAAGCTGCTGAGCTCCCCTTGCTCTACCTTAATTTTCTGAGCATTCGTTTCAGTAAGGAAAAAGAAAAGGATTGCCAGGCTGATGATGATCTTCAGATGTTTCATGATTTCTTAGGTGTTTAGATTGATTGTTATAAATTTCGTGAAGTTTACAGTGCTACCTTCTGCATGGCTAAATTAATGATAAATTCAGGAATGATTCAAGGATAGGCTTGTTATTTATAATAAATCCAAGAAATCGCAAGGGCCAATTTCCTTACCTTTACATCTCGTTTAAAAGCAGTTAAAAGGGATACCCGCGAGCATAATAATGAAGCAAAAAACTTCTTTCTGGCATAGCGTTGTCTTAATGATTCACCCCGAAAATGTCAGGGTGTCATCAATTGTATTTCGCAGAACTTTTGGCCTGGGCGGAATGGCTATGTTATTGTTTGCATTACAGGCCATTACCGGCATACTGCTGCGCTTTGTTTATGAGCCTACCCCTGTGGGGGCTTATGATTCAATACTCTTCATCAAGGCTGAAGTTGTTTTTGGAAATTTTGTGCGCAACATCCATCATTGGAGCGGCATGCTGATCGTGGTGATCGTATTCCTGCACCTGCTAAGGGTGTTCTATACGCAGGCATATTATCCGCCTCGCCGGTTCAATTGGATCATTGGCATCTTCCTTCTTGCCCTCACCATTTTGCTAAATTTCACCGGCTATCTTTTACCCTGGGACCAGCTTTCATATTGGGCTGTTACTGTAAGCACCAATATGCTGGAATATGTTCCCCTGGCCGGGGAATGGCTGAAGACTGCCATAAGGGGAGGGGAGCAGGTGAGCGGGCCTACCTTGCTGATCTTTTATAACCTGCATACAGGCGTATTACCATTGATTCTGATGGCACTATTGGTATTCCACTTCTGGAAGATACGAAAGGCCGGCGGTGTGATCGTTCCCCAGGAAAAAGATGATAAGAAAAATAAAATGGTCTCCAGCATACCTAACTTGCTTGACCGTGAAGTTGCAGTAGGCCTGGCACTCATGGCCTTTATCCTTTTACTGAGTGTATTTGTGAATGCGCCATTACTGGAAAGAGCTGATCCTTCATTCAGTCCTAATCCGGTGAAATCCCCCTGGTATTTTTCCGGTGTTCAGGAACTGCTGCTGCATTTCCACCCAACGGTTGCTGTTTTTGTTATACCCTTGCTGGCTGTAGTATGGCTCCTCAGCTTTCCATATATGAAGCCCGAGAAACGTAGTCCCGGCATGTGGTTTTATACGGCTAAAGGCTTGAAGATGGTTTACCTTGCGGCTGCTACATCACTGGTGTTGACCATTGGCGGAATACTGGCAGGGGAATATCTTATTGACTTTCAGGCCTGGCTGCCTTCCTGGCCGGAATTGATCTCTAACGGACTGATACCATTATTAATATGGACCCTTTTCCTGACGGGAATGGGCTACTTTGTGAAAAGAAAATACAGGGCAGGAAGGACTGAAATGCAATTATGGATCTTTACCTACCTGCTGGTGGCATACCTGGTGCTCATGTTTACCGGGATATTATTCAGAGGAGCGGCCATGTCGCTGGTCTGGGCATTTTAAAACATAATAATGGACGACAGCAAAACAGATAGAAACAATGGCTCACAGCTTTCCAGGAGGGGTTTTATAAAGACCCTTTGGATTGCGCTGATAACTATTTCCCTGCTGGAGATAGCCGGGACGGCCATTGCCTTTCTTACTTCAGGTGGGAGGAAGTCGTCGACTTATAAAAAGCCGGCTCTCAAAGTGCTGGGCAAACTTGAAGATATACCCAATGGATCTGTTACGGCTTTCAGGAGTGATAAGCTCTATCTGGTCAGGATGGATGATGGCGGACTACTCGCACTCTCCCTGCAATGCACACACCTGGGATGTGCCATCAGCTGGGACAAAGAAAGCGGGCAGTTTGATTGCCCATGCCATGCGTCCTCATTTAACAGGGGAGGGGATGTGATCCGCCCACCAGCCCCCAGGGCCCTGGATACGTATCGTCTAATCGTAGAAGGAGGACAGCTAAAGGTTGATCTGAGCAAATCTATTAAGAGAAATTCATATACCCAGTCGCAATTGACATACGCATGACAGAGCACATAAATACAGGACAAAGGAATGCCTGGAACAGGGTGGCACTGGCTTCTGCCATGCTCATTGTGCTTTCCTTTCCGCTGTATTTATTGATGTATCACCTCCCGGGTATGCAAGGTCCTGATGCTCTATACGGAGAACCTTTTTATACAGGAGGAGAATCATGCATTGAATGCCATCAGAAAGAGTTCGACCTCTGGAAAGGATCTGATCATGACCTGGCCATGGCACACGCTACGGATGAATCAGTGCTGGGTGATTTCAATGATGCCGCCTTCGAGTTTGAAGGGGAATTGCATCGTTTCTACAGGAAAGACGGACGCTTTTTTGTCTGGACATCCGGCCCCGATGGAGAAATGGGGGAGTTTGAAGTGGCATATACCTTCGGATACCGCCCGCTGCAACAATATTTGATTCCTTTTGAGGGAGGACGATTACAATGTCTTCCGCTCACCTGGAATACTGACAAGGGAGAGTGGTACCATCTGGTTGATACCGTCTACAGTAATCAGGATATTGATCATACGAACTGGCTTCACTGGACTAACCAGGCTCAAAACTGGAACGGCATGTGTGCCGATTGTCACTCCACACACCTTCAGAAAGGCTTTGATTTTGAGGCAGATACCTTTAACACTACCTGGAAGGATATTAATGTGCATTGTGAGGCTTGCCATGGTGCCGGGTCCGAGCACGTCAAATGGGCTAAATTACCGGAGATGGCGCGTCTTGCAGACGGAAGCATGGGCTTGCTCGTACAGACCAGGGAGCTGGATAACCGCAGCTATGTTGACCGTTGCGCACGCTGCCATGCCAGGAGGACAGTATTTAGTGACTTTGATGGCTATTTTGGTGACCTGCTGGATTATATGGCACCAACACTCCTTATAGAACCCTATTATTTCTCTGATGGACAGATACTGGAAGAAGATTATGTGTATACCTCTTTTACACATAGCAAGATGTATATGACGGATGTGATGTGTAACGATTGTCATGACGTACACAGCCTGAAATTGAAGTTTGAGGCAGTCACCTCCAATGAGCTGTGCCTGCAATGTCACAGGGCAGATATCTATGATGTATATGATCATCATTTCCATAAAAAGACCGGTGAGGAAGGGCAGGCAATTCAGCTTGAGGAGAAAAGCTGGGAAGTGGGCAGTGGTGCCCTGTGCGTCAACTGCCATATGCCCGGGCGTTACTATATGGGCGTGGATTTCAGGCGTGATCACAGCTTTCGTGTTCCCAGGCCTGACCTGAGTGTGTCTGACGGAAACCCGAATGCATGCAACGAATGCCATGCAAATAATACGCCTGAATGGGCAGCATCCTATATTGATAAGTGGTATGGATTAAGCCGCAGGCCTCATTTCGGAACGGTATTCGCAGCCGCCCGTCGTGGAGAAGAGAGCGCCGTGCCGGGACTTGTAAACATTGCCCTCGATGAGCTCTTCCCGGTTATCGTACGAGCAACGGCCATCTATGAGTTGGAAAGATTTCCTGATAGCACCGGCATGCAAGCCATAATCACCTCCCTCGATGATCCTGAATCACTGATCAGGTACCAGGCCCTGCAGAGTTATTTGCCGGCATCAATGGAAGAAATGCTGGAACTGATGAGCCCTATGCTGAACGACCCTGTTAAGGCTGTGAGGATGCAGGCTGCATTCCGGATGAGCAGTATTCCGGTGGAGGGAATGGATTCATCGCTTTACAGGGAATTTAATGAATCACTGACAGAGTACAGGTATGCCATGGAGTATACCGGTGAATTTGCTGCAAGCAGGCATAACCTTGGTGTGATATACCAGAATACCGGGAGGTATGAACTGGCAGAGAAAAACTTCCTGGCTGCCATCCGTATCGATGATGAGTTTTATCCTTCTATGGTCAATCTGGCAGTTACCTATAACCAGCTTGGTAAAAATGATGAAGCAGAAGCTGTGCTCAGACATATGATTAAAGACTTCCCGGGCTACCACGATGCCCATTACTCCCTGGGTTTGCTGCTGGCAGAAAAAGGCGACTATACGGGAGCCCTGGAGTCACTGGAAACTGCCTCTGAATTGGTGCCTGATTATGCCCGTATCTGGTATAATCTGGCTATGCTGTATCAGCATTTTGGACGGACCAATGAATTCATAGAATCGCTGGATGTTGCTCTGGAACTTGAACCGGCCAATATGGATTACCTCTACGCACTGGCCGAGTACTATTATCGACAGCAGAATTTTGAAGAAGTAAAAAGGATCGCAAACGAAATCATCCGGTATCATCCCGAAAACCCCCTGGGAACGCAGTTATTGGAATTGGTTAACAGTAATCAGTAAGCAGCCCCCCGCACCCCGCACCCCGCACCCCGCACCCAACACCCAACACCCAACACCTTTTATAAATAATTAACACCCGCTTATTAATTTTTGTACGACCTTTGCCGCTCGTTTTAAATGGCAAGAAGAACCTTATATATAATCCTGGCTGTATTGGCCTTGATCGTTGCTTCCTGGTTTGTCGTAGCTGAGACATTTCCGAAAGAAACAAGCCGTTTCCCAATTTTTGTATTGGGCCTGCTGCTTGACCTGTATTTGTGGGTATCTATCAGGAAAATGCTCAGATCATGGAAACGCATACTACGATTTGCTTTTACCTTTATTTACTGGCTCCCTTTTGCATTGATGATCGTTTTAGGAATCGCTTCCCTGTTTGCAAACCTCTACCTTTGGAAGCCTCATCTTGTTACTTACGTGGGTGGTGTCATTTTCATTGTTTACGGCGCAAAACTCTTTTCGATCGCATTTTTCCTTCTGGCCGACCTGATCAAGATTATTCGACATGTGATCCGATTCACATATCATAAAAGCCGGAAGAAGCCCTGCCCTGATCCGGCTAAGCGAATCAGCAGGGCAAATTTTCTCAGGAACATCGGATTAATAGGTGGTGGTTTTGTCCTCAGTGGTATGATCATCGGGGCGGTACGCTGGGCCTATGATTTCAGGATCAGGAGGGTATCGCTGCGTTATCCTGTGCTACCCCGTGAACTGGAAGGTGTGAAGATGGTACAGATATCTGACCTGCACCTTGGCAGTTGGACAAACAAAGATGCCTTAAAGGAAGCTGTTGAAGTGATCAATAATGAAAGACCTGACTTTATTTTCTTCACAGGTGATCTGGTAAACTTCCTCACAAGAGAAGCTTATATATACAAAGACATCTTAAAAGAGTTGAAGGCCAAATATGGAGTGTATGCTGTATTGGGAAACCATGATTACGGGGATTATGTGAAATGGGAAATCAGGGCGGAGAAAGAACAAAACCTTCGCGACCTGGAAAAACTATATGACGAAATGGGCTGGCAACTGCTCAGAAATGAACACAAATTGATACAGGTGAACGGCATCCCTGTGGCCGTTGCCGGTGTGGAAAACTGGAGCATGTATGAGCGCTTTCCCAGATATGGAGACCTGAACAAAGCACTCGATGGCGGCAGTGAAGCCCGCTTTAAGATATTACTCTCACATGACCCGTCACACTGGGATAAAGTTGTAAGCCAGCAACGCCCCGACGTGAATATCACCCTTTCGGGTCATACCCATGGTTTCCAGTTTGGTGTTGAATTGAAAAACTTCCGATGGAGCCCGGCTCAGTATATGTATAAACGCTGGGCAGGACTTTATTCAAATCCGGCCACCGACAACCCTCAATACCTGTACGTTAACAGGGGGTTGGGTATGATCGGGTATCCTGGCCGTATCGGCATTCTGCCGGAAATAGCGGTACTTGAACTGACGTCGGACAACTGATAAGTACCATAGCTACTCAGCGGAGGCGCTGCCGCGAGGACAATCAATTTCAAAGATTTTTTTATATTTGTATATACAAGCAGTTTCTGTGAAAAGATCGCATACATACCTCTATACCTTCCTCATAGTATTCCTGATCTTCAGGCCTTGTTCAGACTATGCCTGTACAGTGTTTTATATGTATAAAAACGGCAAAGTATTGGGCGGAAGCAATGAAGACTGGAAAGATCCCAATACCAGATTTTGGTTCTATCCTGCTTCAGAAGGAAAGCATGCATGGGTTAAGTTTGGATTTTCCGGTGGCTTTCCGCAGGCAGGGATGAATGATTCAGGTATCTTCTGGGATGGTACATCCAATCCATGGCAAGGTATGCCATACTCTGAAGAAAATAAACAGTTTTATGAGGGCGCATTGATGCAGAAGGTGATGGAAGAGAGCAGTAGCATTTCCGAGGTGACCGGCATTTTTGATCTGTATTACTGCCAGGACCAGTACCGTGGACAATATCTTGTCGGGGGCGCGAATGGGCTTTCAGTTATTATCGATGGAGATTATTATCATCATAATGATAAATCATATCAGGTACTTACTAATTTCCACCAGTCAAATCCCGCTCTGGGAGGACATCCATGCTCAAGATATAATACTGCTACGGACATGCTGGAAAACTGTGATACATTGACAGAATACTATGCCGGCGGTGTATTGTCTTCAACCTGCCAGAATGGCTCCTTTCCAACGCAGTACTCTTTGCTGTTCGATCCACAATTGAGGCAGATTTATTTGTTTTATTATCAGAATTATGAGGAGTACCTCCTGATCAAGTTTGATGAGTTTTTATCCGGCGACTCAGCATCTTTCAATATACCACCCCTGTTCTCCAGGGTTAATTTAATATCTCCTGCACATGAGGAAATAGTTTATTCTGATTCCATCACCCTGACATGGAGTGGCCTGCCCGGCAGTACATACCATGTAGTCCTTTCGGATGAGAAAGGGAATGTGAAGCTGGAAAGGAGCATCAAATTCGCATCCGATAAGCATGTTGGACATTACCCATTGTACTTTTCCTTACTCTTATTTCCGTTTATCCTGATTTTCAGGCGGAAACTAGTCAAAACATTTTTCCTGCTACTTATTTGTATGATACTGCTCCTGTCCTGTAAAAAGCAAGATGAGGAGCTTGTCGAAGACCCCAGACTTGTATTTACTGAAGTCGTGAAAGAGCTTGAACCTGCAACGGAGTATCATTGGAAGCTGTTGATGGAACCTTCAAGCGGAGTTTCACTGCAAACGGAATCTGTCACCTATTCCTTTACTACATCTGATTGGATGTAATATCAAATAATCCATTCTTTCAGGAAAGTTATGAATAGTGGGTGTTTGTTAGATTATGGAGAATTCTTCAGAACTATCCTAAAATGCC
>JAOZTN010000119.1:0-7812 GCA_029942245.1 Bacteroidales bacterium
TTTTAAAAGCAAGTGACTTTACCTTTCCGTCGTAATATTCATTAACTTTAAACATAGCTCTTTGATTTAGGTTTTTGCAAAAGTGAAGGCAAAGATATTAATATGAGTTATAAGTTTGAGTTTTGAAGTTCGTTTTGATATGAATTGATAATAAATATTCAACCAAGGAGATTTCTCCCTGCACTACGTTAGGGTCGAAATGACACAGCGCAGAGTTTAATGTGAGAGAAGGGCGCGGTGTACAATTATAAATTCAATACTGAGCACCGCGCCCTTCTCTTTAATCACAAAATTACTCTGTCATTTCGAGCATTGCGAGAAATCTCCTTGTTCAGTGGTTCGAGCGGGTTTTTTTTAAAATCCTACATCAGATATTGGACTTCTGGTTTTCCATGCATTATCTTTGAAAAACCAAACTCGATATTATGAACCTACATTTTTGGACTGAATTCTTTATGTGGTGCACCATTATCAATGGTGGACTGCTGATCCTCTGGGTATTATGCCAGATGGCGATGCCCAGGCTGCTTTATAAAACGCAAACAGCGTTTTTCCCTATGGAAAAAGAGAAGTTTAACCAGGTGTTTTATCTCTTCCTGGGGATTTACAAGATCTTTTTTATTTTTTTTAATGCTGTGCCCTTTGTGGTCTTGCTGATCATGGGGCAAACTATACCCTAGAGGAAATTTTATTGCACAATCTTCAAGGTCCAGGAATAGTTACATTGGATTTCATTGATTGGGAGTGCTGGAATCTATTTAATACAGTTGCATATTGTCTAATGTAAAGGTAATTAAGGAGTGAATCCCGATGTTTGATTTTACCTGCTTTAAGTAAACTTCCATATGATTTTTTGTACTTTTGAAAAATGAGTCCTGGAGCTTATATCAATATCATATTTTATTATATAAACAAAAAGCATATTTTCCGGTCGCAATTATTTGCAATCGTATTTCCTTGCATTATGCTGATGCTTTCGGTAAACTTGAATTCTCAGGAAATTGACCGGAATAATCTTGATAGTTTATTTCAAATTACAGCAGATATCTATTCAGAAGATACTGTTAAGGCTATCGCCTTTTCGAAATTGGCAAAAAGTTATATTGATATCGACCTTGATACGGCCAAATATTTTGCAAATAAAGGACTTGAATTATCGAAAAAAATAGATTTTCAATCCGGTATGGCTTTAAACTATCTTAGAATAGGCCTGATAGAAGAAGTTGAATCCAATCTTGACCAGGCCATTATGTCGTACCAAAAGGCATCTGAGCAATATGAAAATATTACGAAAGACAAGTTTTATTTGGAAGCTATTATTTCATTAGGCATTGTTTATGAAAATCAGCAAAATTATGATCAATCACTTCATTATTACCTTCAGGGATTGGCTACGGCAGAATTTCTTGAAGATTCAATGGGAATGGCCTATTTCTATAATAATGTATCAATAATTTATGAGCTCACAGGCAACTTTAGAATGAGCATTGATTATAATCGTAAGGCATCGGCTATATTTAAACTTTTAGACCATGATCTTTACTATGCGAATTCACTTGTTAACCTGGGTATTTTATATAGTACTCTTGGAAAAATTGACACTGCTCGTTTATTATTTCTTCAGGCTGAAGAACTTCAGTTGGATATGGATAATTATTATGGACTGATGAATTTATATATGGGAATAGGGGGTTTGGATATTGAAATGAAAGATTATAATTCAGCCCTGAACTATTACCTGAATGCCGAAAAGTATGCAAATTTGCTAGATTATTCTGAACCTGAAAAAAGGTATGGCAGCGCCATAATAAATAAGGGCTTAGGAAACATCTATTTTTATCTTAATAATCCCAATAGAGCTATTCCGTATTTTCAATTTTCACTTGAGGAGGGGATAGAGATGCAATCTCTTCATTTGCAAAGAGAATCCTACTCAGGATTATATAAATGTTATGAAGCACTTCATATTGTTGATAGTGCATTTCATTTTATGAAGAAGTACTTAATAGTTCATGACAGCCTGGAAGCAGAAATCCATAACAAACGAATAGACGAACTTGATTACCAATATCAGCTAGAGCGTGAGAAACAATTAATGGCAAAGGAAAAAGAGTTAATAATAGCTGATCAAAAAAATCAAAAACTCTTCTTTTTAATTATTATTGGATCGCTTTTCACGGCATTATTGATTTTTGTTTTCTTCTGGTATTATCAAAAAAATAAATTAAGACAGTCAAAACTGGAAAGAAAAAATCTTGAATTGGAAAGAAGCCAGTTGCAAATTGACCTGGATTATAAAAATAAAGAACTTACCACTAATGTTCTGCATTTAATTGAGCGGAATGAATTTATAAACCAGCTATCGGAGAAATTACAAAATACCGATGATAATACTGAAACAGACACCATTCTGGATGTGGTGAAAGAGATCGACAAGAATACCTCCGGCAACCTCTGGCAGGAATTTGAAAAAACCTATATGGAAGTACATAAGGATTTCCATGTTGCCATGACTTCCCGCTATCCTAAATTAACAGCGAATGACAGGAAACTATGTGCATTCCTCCTAATGAATATGTCTAGTAAAGATATTTCATCAATTACATACCAATCACCTCAGAGTATAAAGATTGCCCGCTATCGCCTCAGGAAAAAACTCGGCCTGACACGGAGTGAAAACCTTTCAGCATTTTTGAATCAGTTAGAATCTTCCTCCAAGAAGGCTAATTAGCCTTTTGTATACTTATTGTATCCCTTGTGTATACCTCCTTGTGGGGTAACATTGTCGTTTGTATACTTTTTGTCACCCCGGATTATATTGCATCTACTTGTTAGACAGTTAATTTTGCCCCATGCATAAAATGTAATGTATGAGCAGCGAAAAATTAAGTAAACCTGATGATGTGAAACGAAGCCTCAAAAAGCTGAGTGAGCATTTGCATAAGCAAAATGAAACACTAAGAAAACTTCTTGAAGAATTATCTGAGGATAAGGCAGAAAATAGTGAGTAATTAATAAATCGCTGAAAACAAATAATAATATGAATAGATATTTACTGATAACTCTAATCTTTTCGTTGCTTACTACAATTCTAAGTTATGGGCAACATTGCAGTAACAAAGTAATGGAGCCGGCTGAATTTAAATTTTTCACACAATCAGCACACATCGAAACAGGTTGGTATGATGAATGGTTACAGCATACAGGTGGAGAAATGGTTTTACCTGATCCATTGCCGGAACAGGAGAAATGGGACCATCCATATATGAAATATGGTTTTCCCAGTGCTATGCACGAGGATTCACACTCTTCGGATGTAACCAATTTGCCGGGTCCGCTGCTTGAAAATGTTAAAGCCCAATATTTCCATGTACTGCAAAAAAAAGGAGGGTTTTCCGGTATGTGCCCGGCCTTTGATTTTGTTGACGATACAACTCTGGTTACACTTTCTTTTGGCCGTGAAAATACAACTTTGTTGTTGCTTCATGTTGGAGATTCTATAAAGGTTCTTGATGAGATCGAAGTGCCCGGTCGTGGAACCAAAATGATGGAACTGATCGGGAAAAAAGGACGCGAAAAGATCTTTCATAATACTGCCGGTGGCGCATATTCCTACTTGTCAGATAAGGATCATTATTATATTCCCGGAGCAAACAATAATATTCTCAGGATAAAGATAAAAAACAGGACGTTTGATGACGAAATAATTGAATCAGTGAATATCAAAAACCAGATCGAAGCAGGAGATCTTGTAGATGAACATCTGTCGGAAAAAGACAAGATAAATTTACTTACCGCCCTGATGCCTGATATTCATGGAAACATCTGGTTTACCTCACGCCATGGTATTGTAGGTTTAATTCATCGTGACGACCTCACTGAGGAAGGATGCATGAGAGTTTATGCGTCTTACATCGGGTTTTTCGGAACTATCGACAAGATCAATAAACATTTCGATACGCATTTTAAGAGTTTCGAAGACATTGAACTATACAGAAAAATTGAAAATTTCAACCTGGAATTTAAAAATAAATTTCGTGAATTATTTATGACCTCGGAAGACACCCGTGAAGAGATCCAGAATTCATTTTCAATCGGTAAAGACGGGGTATATATTGTATCTAATTATGCACTGTATAAACTTCGCTTTAATGAAGAAAACAAGCAAATAGAACTTGATCCTGAGTGGGTCGAAACTTACAAGGAAGGAAACCTGGTTTATAATAACGACAGGAAAGTGAAGCCCGGACAATTGAATGCCGGAAGCGGAACGACTCCTACCCTGATGGATGATCGCTTTGTGGCAATTTGTGATAATGATTCCCTCCAGGTTAACCTTTGTATTTATTCACAGGAATCAGGGGAATTGATTTCCAAACATAAATTATTCACCAATAATGGTGGGGCTGTTGAAAATTCAGTGGTGGCCTACGGAAACAGTTTCATTGTTGCAAATACATATGGTTACGAAGACCCTTTTAAGGATAATACCACCTCGGGAGGAATTATGCGTTTTGATCTAAATGAGCAAAAAGGAGTTTTTGAATGGGTGAAAAACTGGCCTGCCAGTGGTACATATGATTGCAAAACGGCTACACCGAAACTTTCAACACCAGTGGGTATGATGTATGTTTATAACCGGTCAGAAGAAGATTATGAGGATCATTACGACTGGCAGATAACCGGGATTGATTTTCGTACCGGACTCAGAGTATTCTACATTAAACCGTATTTCGAGAAAGGTGATTTTGGAGATAACATCAGCTTTTTGTTGAAATGGGGGTCATTGGGTTCCAAGCAGTACGATCGTAAGGTATTTAATAATATCTGGGCAACTTTTACAATAGGTCCAAATAACAGCTTTTACATTGGAGCATACCGGGGATTTTTAAGGGTATCATCGGAGTAGAATATTGAATAATGAACGTAAGATATTTACTATAGGAAGAAGAAAAGAATCAATCATGAAAAAAATTGAAGCAATAATCAGAAAATCAAAGTTCAGGGAGGTTAAAAATGCCCTTGTAAAGGCCGGTGTGGAGAACTTCTCCTACTGGTTGGTGAGGAATGTGGGTGAAGCCACAGAAGCCAGGGTATATCGGGGGGTGGAATATGAAACCTCCGCTGTTGAGAGGATTCATCTATCATTTTGTATCAGCAATAAGCAATCAGATGTGATAAGATTGATCATTGATAATGGAATAACCGGAGAGGAGGGTGATGGCCGAATCTTTATTTCAGAGGTCAGTGAAGCATACCAGCTAAAAACAAAAGATGGCAATGATGAAGCTATTCCGATAAAAGAATAGCGGTGTAGTGATCAATGAATTTTCTTAAGGAATAAAAACTAATAAAATGGATACAGTTTCAATAGATACCTTATGGGTTTTAATCGCCGCTGTTCTGGTTATGCTCATGCAGGCTGGGTTTGCCATGGTTGAGAGTGGTTTCACCCGCGGTAAAAACTCTATTAATATATTGATGAAGAATCTCATGGACTTCTCCCTGGGGACTTTATTATTTTACTTCATAGGCTATAACCTCATGTTCGGTACTGATCTCGGAGGCTTTATAGGGATGCCAACTCTGTTTTATAATGATAATGGTGTTGATGGCATAGCCAATAAGGCGAGCCTGATATTTCAGACAGTTTTCGCAGCTACGGCTGCTACCATCGTTTCAGGTGCAATTGCAGAAAGAACCAAGTTTTCTACTTATATCGTATTTACAATCATAATTACGGCTGTTATTTATCCTATTGCCGGCCATTGGATATGGGGAGGTGGCTGGTTGTCAACTATGGCAACGCCATTTCATGATTTTGCCGGATCAACAGTAGTCCATTCTGTAGGTGCATGGGTGGGACTTGCCGGTGCTGTTGTTATAGGGCCAAGGATTGGGAAGTACGGAAAAAATGGAAAAGTGAATGCTATCCCGGGGCATAACCTCACCATAGGTGCACTGGGTGTTTTCATCCTGTGGTTTGGATGGTTTGGTTTTAATGGCGGCTCACAGCTTGCCATCGGTGGTGAGGAGAATGCTACTGCGGTAGCTTCTATCTTTGTGAATACCAACCTGTCAGCGGCGGCAGGAGCAATAGCAGCAATGACTGTTACATGGATCAGACATAAGAAACCAGGGCTTAGTCTGACACTGAATGGAGCGCTGGCAGGTTTGGTTGCCATAACGGCAGGGTGTGATATTGTATCTCCCGAGGCATCTGTTCTTATTGGATTAATAGTAGGTGTCGCACTGGTATTCAGTGTTGAATTTTTTGATAAAATTTTGCGAATTGACGACCCTGTAGGAGCCATTTCTGTGCATGGGATAAATGGCGCTTTGGGGACAATACTTGTCGGATTTTTTGCAACGGATGGTGGCCTGTTTTATGGTGGTGGAACAAGCCTGTTAATTTCACAATTGATAGGCGTACTTGCTGTTGCTGCCTGGGCCTTATCGCTTGGATTTATCATGTTCTATACCTTGAAAAAGACCATCGGCCTGAGAGCCAGCGCCAGGGATGAAACCCTCGGACTGGACATAACCGAACATGGAGAAACTGCATACAATTAATATTAACAATAAATAAAATTGCATTATGAGTTATTTCAAATTTGAATACTTATGGCTTGACGGATACAAACCTGTAGCCAACCTGAGGAGTAAAACAAAAGTTGTAAATATGGATTCCTTTGACGGGGATGCTGCCAAACTGCCAAAGTGGGCATTTGATGGAAGTTCAACGCAACAGGCTGAAGGACATTTTTCAGATTGTTCGCTCATGCCAAAACGAGCATATAAAGATCCGGGCCGTGAAAATGCATACCTGGTTATTTGTGAGGTATATAATCCTGACGGGACTCCTCATGAAACAAATACACGCCATTTAATCAATGAAGACGAATCAAAAGATTTTTGGATTGGCTTTGAACAGGAATATGTGTTAATGGATACAAATAGCAGGCCATTGGGCTTCCCCTCAGGTGGTTATCCTGAGCCCCAGGGCCCTTACTATTGTGCTGTTGGATATCAGAATGTGACTGGAAGAGATATTGTTGAAGAGCACCTTGATCTTTGTCTTAATGCCGGCTTAGGAATTACAGGTATTAATGCAGAAGTTATGTTGGGACAATGGGAATACCAGTGTTTCTCAATGAGTGCCTTAAAAGCCTGTGACGACCTCATCATTTCCAGGTATTTGCTTTTCAGGGTTACAGAACAACATCATGTGGTAGCTGAACTTCATCCAAAACCAATGAAAGGTGATTGGAACGGCTCAGGTATGCATACAAATTTCTCATTCCCATACATGAAAAATGTTGGAGGACAGGAGTATTTTGAAAAGTTCCTGACAGAGTTTGGCAAATACCATGATGAGCATATTGCGGAATACGGTGCGTTTAACGATGAGCGACTTACCGGCATCCACGAAACAGCCTCCATTACCGATTATAGTTTTGGTGTTAGCGACAGAGGCGCTTCGATCAGGATACCAAGTTATACTCCGGATCACGGTTGGAAAGGATATGTTGAAGACAGAAGGCCTGCTTCCAATGCCGATCCTTATCGGATTATTGCCCGTATATTAAAGACTACTGCGATTGCTCATGAGGTAGCAATTAAATAAACTTTAATTTATTAAGAAATAAATAGCGTTATGAAAAAAATACTCACATTAGTTATCGTGGCAAGCTTGGCCCTTACAATACAGGCACAGGGTATTAAAAATACCCTTGCTACAGGTGGAGAGTTTGAGGTGCTCAACAGCAGTGACCAGATACTTTTTAAAGTTCACAACACCGGATGGGCTGG
>JAOZTN010000120.1:0-7704 GCA_029942245.1 Bacteroidales bacterium
TACTGCAAAAACTATAATGGCTCCTCTACTTTGCATGTGTTTTAGTTTAAATTAATTTTCTTCAGATTTTTGAGGGTGCAAAAATAGGATAATATTTGTTATAATACAATTCTAACCTGAGGAAAAAGTACTTAAAGTATTTAGAGTACTTAGAGTATTTAAAGTTGGCAGGTTAAAAATAGATCCGGCCTCGAATATCGGATATCGGATATCGAATATCGAATATCAAAAATGCCTATTTTTTAATAAGAATCCCTGCACATATTCCTCGATGCCTTCTTCCAGCGTGTAGAAGTTTTTATTGTAGCCGATAGCGCGTAATTTATTCATGTTGGCTTCGGTAAAATACTGATACTTATCGCGGATGTCTTCCGGGGTGTCGATAAACTCGATCTTCGGCTCTATGTTCATTGCCTTGAAAGTGCCCCTTGCAAGGTCGAGAAAAGCGCGTGCCTGACCGGTACCAAGGTTATAGATGCCTGACTTCTCACGGTAGGTCATCAGGAAGTACATCACATCGGCTACATCCTTCACATAAATAAAGTCGCGAACTTGCATGCCATCTTCATAGTCCGGGTTATGAGACCTGAAGAGTTTCACCATGCCGGTTTCTTTGATCTGACGGAAGGCATGCATGATCACTGAGGCCATACGTCCCTTATGAAACTCGTTGGGCCCGTAAACATTGAAGAATTTCAGACCTGCCCAGAATACCGGTTTTGTTTTCTGCTCAAGTGCCCATTTGTCGAATTCATTCTTCGATACCCCGTATGGATTTAACGGCTTTAGCTTGGGGATGATATCTTGATTATCGTCGTAACCAAATTCGCCGAGTCCATAGGTGGCTGCTGATGAAGCATAAACGAGCGGTATCCCATATTCTACACAGGCATTCCACATTGCTTTTGAGTAGTTGAGGTTTAGCTTGTCGAAGACAGCCATATCGAATTCTGTAGTGTCTGTCCTTGCCCCAAGGTGAAAGATAATATCAACCTCCTTGTGGTTCTTTTCCAACCAGTCGAAAAATTCATTTCTGTCAACCTTTTCGAGGATAGCTTTGTTCGAAAGATTTTTTTCTTTTTCCGGCCTGGAAAAGTCATCCACCGGGACAATATCGGTAAAGCCTTTGTTGTTGAGTTTCCCAACCATCACACTTCCGATAAATCCTGCGGCACCTGTTACAATAATCATGCGTACTGGTTTTTCTGCAAATTTAATCTGTAATGACATGGATTGCAAGAAAAAAGCGTCAGGCATAGGCTTCGGGCATCGATTGCCAGGCTATGATCTTTGGATGAATTCCCATAAACTGATTTAATCGTTTTAACCGATAAACCAATTCAATTGATTCAACCGATTTAACCAATTCAAACAAATAAGTATTAACTTCGCGATTGATAAACAATATGATAAACTAAACCTACACATGAAAAAGATCCTTACAATGATGGTAGTGCTGGTGGCATTATCACTGACATTAACACTGAGCGTGCACGCGCAGCGCAGCGTACCGGGACTTCCACAAAGCTCTTTATATCAAGACCTTCCTGCGAAGGTAGACTTTCACGAATTTGATGCTCCCGATATGGTGAAGATAGAGGCTGAAGACCTTGAAAATCCTTCTCCATACAGGGCGGGTGTTGCAGTTCCGGTGAACCTGGATATTGATAATTCCGGTGAATGGACTGAACTTCCTGACGGAGGTAAGATCTGGCGCCTGAGCATTCAGGTTGACGGTGCCCTGGCACTCGGTGTATATTATGATAATTTCTGGCTTCCTTATGGCGGCGAGCTTTATCTCTATAATGAAGATAAATCTGAAATCATTGGTGCTTTCACCGAACAAAACAACAATGCCGATTGCATGTTTGCAACACAGCTGACAGGTGGTGACATGGTCACACTGGAATATTATCAGCCTGCTGAGCAAACCATAGAGCCACTGATCAGTATCTCTGAAGTTGCTTATACATATCGTGGTATATATTTCGAGGATAGTCCCGGAGATAAATCAGTCTGGTGTATGATCAACATCAACTGCTCTCCTGAAGGAGATATCTGGCAGGATGAAAAAAGAGGTGTTGTAAAACAATACATGAAGATCGGCTGGGGCTACTACCTTTGCTCCGGAACCCTGATCAACAACACTGAGCAGGACCTTAAACCATACATACTTACAGCATGGCATTGCGGTGAAGGTGCAACAGCTGCAGACATGAACCAGTGGATCTTTTATTTCAACTATGAATCATCGACCTGCGCAGGAAACTGGGGCCCGTCAACAAATTCCATGAACGGATGCTGGAAAAGATCTGAAGGCCCATATGCAACGGGATCTGACTTTCTCCTTCTTGAGTTAAAATATGATGTTCAGGCTTCATACAATGCTTATTATAATGGCTGGGACCGCAGAAATATCGGTGCCGATAGCGGTGTGAGCATTCATCATCCTGCTGGAGACATCAAGAAAATCTCTACTTATAAATATCAGTTGTCATCTTCACAATGGAATGGAAACGGTGTATTATCGCACTGGAAATCACATTGGGCTGAAACACCAAACGGTACTTCCATTACCGAGGGTGGTTCTTCCGGATCACCAATTTTCAGCCAGGACGGACTTGTTGTTGGAGACCTTACCGGTGGACCGGCTGACAATTGCAACAACCCCCTTTATAGCCTGTATGGAAAAATGTCATATTCCTGGGATCAGATGGGAACCGCAAACAATCAACGCCTGAAGCCATGGCTCGACCCGGGTGATTATGGTCCTGAAACATGGGAAGGTACCTATGGCGGAACGACTCCTTCACCGGCTTTTTCTGCTGACCAAACGATTTTACAGCTAGGTGATGCAGTAGAATTTACTGATATGACCACGGGCAACGCACTTGAATGGGAATGGACCTTCGAAGGCGGTACACCGGCCAGCTATACCGGACAAACTCCACCGTCGGTCACTTATAATACACCCGGAGCGTACGATGTTACCCTGGAGGCCTCAAATACAATAGGAACCGCCACCCTCGACAGTACTGAGATGATTATTGTGGGTGCGCCAACAGCTAACTTTAGTGCCGGGGAAACCTACCTGGTATCAGGACAGACTACCGATTTTACCGATGAAACATCCGGTGACCCAATTTCATGGGAATGGACTTTCTATGGTGGAACTCCGGAAACATCTACAGATCAAAATCCTACAGGAATACAATATGATGTCCAGGGGGCTTACGATGTGGAACTGCTTGCTACCAATGCTTATGGTAGTGATGCTATCACAAAGGAAGACTATGTGGTTGTAGACGGACCATTCGCTGAATTTGACTCAGATGTAACAAATATCGAAGTTGGCGGCTCAGTAACCTTCAACGATATGTCGATCAATAATCCAACCACATGGTCATGGAAATTCTTCGGCGCGAGCCCGCCTGCCTTTAATGGACAGGATCCTCCAGCCGTGACCTATAGTTCTGCCGGTAGTTACAATGTCAAGCTTACCGTTTTCAATGATCTGGGCTCGAATTACACAACCAAAACCGATTATATCGTTGTAGGTGATGTTGGCGTAGATGAAGCCACATTGGAAGAAAGTATGTCGGTATATCCGAACCCTGCTCAGGGTAGCTTCACACTCGACCTTGGCCATACCATGAAGGATGTACAGGTAAACGTGATCGATACAAAAGGGAAAGTCGTTTATCAACGACTCTATTCCGGGGAGCATGACAAAATGCTCATCGACCTGAGTGAATATCCTGCCGGTATATATATGCTGAGGGTACAATCAGGTGATATCCATATCGACCGTAAGGTTACAATGGTTAATTAAAGGATACCTAATAAAATACAATATAAACTGCCTCGATAATTTATCGGGGCAGTTTTATTTTTACTGCAATTATTTTTATGCTCCAAATCATTATCTTTGCTTTTAGATGAAGCAATTATTTGCAATAATATTTCTTTTACTTTCGGTCACATTATACGCTCAGCTTAGTGAGGGAGGCATCCCGATGGGTTTCGTGTCCGATCGTGGATCGATGGATGTGAAGACTATACAACTTGCCGTTCCGAATCTGGATGTAGAGCTTAAAGAAGATTTGTCGGCTACCGGTGAAACGCCACCTTACCGTATCGCAGTGGGTATCCCGGTCGATATAAGTTTAAGCAGGGATGGAGCCTGGTCGAATCCAGGTTCGAAAGGCCGTTTTCTCAGCCTGGGCATAAAGGCAGAGAAAGCCAGTGGCATAATACTTTATTATAGCCATTTCAGTATCCCGGAAGGAGGGAGACTTTTTATCTACTCAGCAGACAAATCGCAACTCATAGGTGCTTTCACTTCCCGTAACAATCCCTCGGGTGGGTATTTTGCCACTGAACTAATTATTGGAGACGAACTGCTGCTTGAATACGATGCGCCAGGACTGAATACTGAAGAACCAAGGATCGAGATCTACCAGGTACACTATGTTTACCGTGACCTGGATTTTATGGAAAAGGGTCCGTCCGGGGCATGTGAGGTAAATGTAAATTGCCCTGAAGGCGAATCATGGCAAAATGAGAAGAGGAGTGTCGGCAAGATCGTTATCAAGGCTGGCTTGGGTACCTACCTGTGCACCGGAGCACTGATTAATAATGTCAGGCAGGATAGCACCCCCTATTTTTTAACTGCACGGCATTGCGGTTCATCAGCCTCATTGAGTGATTATTCTCAATGGGTCTTTCATTTTAATTATGAAGCCCTCGGCTGCGAAGATCCTGATGAAAATCCACCCCCGAATACTATTACGGGATCAACATTGCTGGCGGAGGCGCCATCGGGCACCACTGCAGGTTCTGATTTTAAATTGCTTGAGCTGAATCATAATATCCCGGAGAACTATAATCCTTATTTTTCAGGTTGGAACAGGGATGGTGTGGCCAGTCCGTCAGGTACCGGCATCCATCATCCCAAGGGTGATATCAAAAAGATATCTACCTTTACAAACCCCCTGCTGTCTGTTCAGTATGGTACAAGCAGCCAGGATCCCAATGGATACTATTGGAAAGTGGTTTGGTCAGAGACCGCCAGCGGACATGGTGTGACTGAGGGTGGTTCTTCAGGTTCACCTATCTTTGATAATACCGGCAGGATCGTCGGTACCCTCACCGGTGGTGCGGCCTCATGCCAGGATTTACTTGGCCCCGATTATTATGGCAAATTCTCCTATCACTGGTCTTCCAATGGCAGCCCCGGCGGAGCACAGCTCAGGCCATACCTGGATCCCGATAATACGGGAGCTCAGAGCTTAAATGGCTTTGGATATGGCAATCGCCTCATTGCTAATTTTGATGCCGACACTACGGTGGTCAGTATTGGTGGTCAGGTTTCTTTTACTGATCGCTCGGGAGGAGAACCGGAATCATGGGCATGGGCTTTCTCAGGAGGCGATCCCTCCCTGCAGAACGTTCAAAACCCTTACAGGATCGTTTATAACGACTATGGATTATGGAATGTAAGCCTCATTGTTGCGGATGGATTATTGTCAGATACCCTTCTTCGTAAGGGCTATGTCAGGGTTACCCCCAATTTATATCCAAATCCCGCCAATGAAAAGATAACCCTTGACTTCGGACGCCGCCAGGTGGAATATATCGAAGTAGAAGTGTTTGACATGCAGGGCAGGATAGCACGAAAATATACAAACTCAGCTGCAAGCTCAGGCATATGGACTATTTCCGTTGGTGACCTCAAGTCAGGTACTTATGTTCTCAGGATCACAACCAATATTATGGTGGATCATTTGCCGTTGGTGATATATTAGGCGTTGGGTTTTCATCGGCTTGTTACGCAATTGAAATTGATGAAATAGAAATGAAAACGTATACCAAAAAACATAGTCTTAACATCTTTTAGAAATTGTATTTAATTTTCGTATAAATCATAGAGTTATCATCATAACGGCCAAACATACCCCTTTCGTCACCAACAAAAATATTTGCACCCAGTAATATATTGAAACTATCGCTGAAATCGTAGGTTACTTTGGGCCTGATAAGTGCATCCCCATAATTTAACCCGACATAAGAAAAGAGTTCCAGATGAAGTGTTTCTCGCATTGCATCGTAACGTGCAAGAAATGTCATGGTATTGCCAAACTCTTTTTCTTCAATAAAATCATTGTAATCCAAAATATATTTCTGAATAAACTGGGCGCTAAGTTTCAGATGACCAACAGCATAATCAAGACCGACAACATAGTGTAAATAATTTTTTTGTGTGAGGGCGCCGTTTGCCATGGGATCTGCTGTTTGGAAATATTTTCCGTTGTAATAAGCAGCTTCTCCGCGAATAACAAAACTTTTGAGTGTGGATGAAAATGAACCGCCTGCAACATACAAGCGGTGGTGTTCTGGAGTGATGAGTAATCCGCTAAGGACAGGATTTCCCATCGAATCCATTTGAAATTCCTTTTCTGTATACATGCTTGGTGTGGCATCCCAGGTATAAGCTCCCATCAAATCGAAGTCAATGGCAGAAGAAGACAACGAATATTTCAGATAAACTTCACTGTTTGCAAGGGTGGGTTTTATATTTTCCTTTGAATAATCGAAAGTTGGGGGGACCGGGAATTCGGGCGGTTTATACCATATTGAGCCTGGTCCGGGAAGTTCATTGCCGGCAATAATTGGTTTCCAAATTAATTCGAGAGCACTATTGCCAAAATAATAATCAATTTTGGCGGCATAAACGCCAATCCTGATCTCATCAAAATCAGGCAACAGGAACTCGGTTAAATTTAGAGGCGAAACAATATCTGTGATAAACACCCCATCAGCTTTTCCCCAAACAATTTGCTGCTTACCAAGCCGGATATCAAAATTGTCAAAGTATAGATCGAGATAGATCTCTCGCAAACGAAAATCCAGGCTGTCAATCCCATATAGATAAACCATGGGATTTGCTTTAAAGGCAACCCTGTCACCCATCATGTCAAAATTAAGGTTAAGCGTATTTTGAAGCATATTGAAGTCTCCGCTTTTATATTCCAGCCCTGTGTAATTCCTTACAAAACCATTGATATCAACTTTTTGAGAAAATGACATTTGGCTCACCAAAAGCATTGTTGCTAATATTAAGATTTTAGTTTTCACTTTTTTTCAGTTTAATTATTTAAGTGTCTATTATTCTGTCAGGATCTTAGGATTTCTGTTACCAACCAAAACCAGATTAAATATTTCGCATTAGATAGTAGCTTTTCCACGTCTTTCAGACGCTGGAAGGTCACTGCTACATCCCTCTCATCATCATTCTTTCGGAAAATTTTGAATCGGAAATGCCAGTGTTGATTTCGATATCACTTAAAACCATTGTTGTTTTATGGTCATTTTGCACATTCTCCATTTCGGATCTTGTGATTACCAGAAAACCGGAGATCTCTTCAACCTTTTTAATCTTTAAGATTTTCAGTAAGTCTTCATCTTCGTCATAAAACTTCTTTTTTAAACCGATGAAATTATCTTTACGTATCCATGTTTTTGTTTTGGAGTATATATAATCTTCTTCTTTTGGTGTGCTTTCAACCACATAATAATCTACGCCATCAATGGTTTCTTCTCCAATCAATTGATGGGCGTCATCATCCAGTTTGCGGTCGCCAAGGTCATCGTAGGTAAAGTCGGAGCCCATGAAATAATCGCTTTTGCTGTCGCTGGAAATTC
>JAOZTN010000121.1:0-7478 GCA_029942245.1 Bacteroidales bacterium
GTTGCAGATCTCCTTATAGCTGCAATATTTACAGCGTTTGTCGTCTTCCGTTTGCTTGAAAGGAACAGAAGGATCAAAGATCGCTTGGATAAGTGTGATCAGATGTTCCTCAAAAAGCTGTAAGGTCTTTAAATCTATGGCTTTGGAGTCTGGAGGCTTCACCATGTCAGGGCCATTCCCGGGTGTCTTTAAGGAGATGATTCCGGCATCCATATCTTTTGCCTCAGGATTTGTTTTATGATATAACCAGGCATACATCATCAGTTGAAAGGCCTGGCTGTATTCCGGATCTGAAAACAGTTTATCCCAATTAGCCGGCTTGAGCTTACTTGTATCTACACCGCCTGTTTTGTAGTCAATTATTCTGACCTTTTCACCTTTTTTATCTATCCTGTCTGCGGTTCCTTTGAACTTCACCTGGGTATTATCTGCGCCAAGCAGGAGCGTGCTGAGGCCATACTCAAGCGCAGAAACGATCATTTCCTGCCCATCATCCAGCCATTGTGCCTCCCTGTCGAACAGCTGATTCAGCATATGCTCTGCCACATTCACCACCAGGTAGTTCTTGCCATAGCTGATGTCATCTTCATGGTAGAATTTCTGGAACTGACGCCTGACTTCAGCCCTGGTTTCCTTCTTGAAACCCTTGAAGATATCCTTGCTTAGCTTTACTCCAAGATATTCACCTAATAGTTTTTGCAAGCTTTCGTGGGCGACAATCCCAAGTGTCCTGGCGTCGATAGTTTCTTCAATCTCATCTGTATCGGCAAGCCTGGCAAGCCGTGCCAGGTAAAACTGCAGCGGGCAGTTAATATACTTGCTGAGAGAACTTGGATGGAATCCTTTTTCTGCCTCCTCCCGGAGCAGACGCATCACATGCTCATCCTTATCTATGGTGATGGTGGTATCCCTGATTCCTGCTGGTGGAGAGATCGATAGCAGCTCTTCCGAAATATCTATTCCCGGACTGTATTTTGGCCCCTCATGTTGTAACTGCGTGATAAAGCGGCTTTTTTCCCCTCCCCCCAGAGCGTTGGATTCAACATTGTAGAGGAGGTAGGCCTCATCTGCCCTCTGAAGCAAGCGGTAAAAATGATATGCAAATACGCGGTTATTATGCCTGTAGGTTGGCAACTTGAAGTCGCTCTCGGTTTTTATATCAAAAGGAATGAAGGAATTAGGTAACCTGGCGGATGGCAGGGTGCCTTCATTTACTGATATCATGATGACAGTGTCAAAATCCAGTGTACGGGTCTCGAGCATCCCCATCACCTGTAAACCCTTTAAAGGTTCTCCCCGGAAGGCAATGCGATCCTGCTGGGCCAGTTGACGAAAGATCATTTGCAGGGTTCTCAGTGAAGAGATACTTTCATAGGACTTCATGAGGTCTTTCATCCGCTGAAACTGGCTGTTAAAGCGAAATACGTATTCTAACTCCAGGCCGTAGTCATGGCTGCCATTCTCCTTCAATTCAATAAAGCCTTGGCGCAGCGTGCCCAGCAGAAGGCTTAGTGATTCCATCATACTTTCCGGACTGACCTTGCCGGGAAAAAGCTCCATGATCTTATCACCTTCAACTTCATGGAATAATTCTTTTATTTCGTTTGCCGGGATGAATATCCTGTTGCTGTTCCTGACCTTTTCATTGATCTCCATGGCCAGGTTGACGCTGCCTCCCGGCAGAAGCATGTTGAACCATGGGTGGCATATAAGCCGAAGCAGGTCCTTACTATAGAAAGCACGTTGTTTTCCCTGGCGCATCTCCCGGAAGCGATCTGCATTGCGTTGCAAACTGAGGATAGTGTCTATCATGGAGTAGAGAGGGGTGTGCTTCAGTGCCAGGCCCATAGTCACATTAAAGTCTCCGGCTTCCTCAGGAATACTGTTTAGCATGGGCAGCAGGAGGCTCTCATCCGAGAGAACGAGGGCAGTCCTGTCCAGGGATCCCTTTTCTTTGATCAGTTGCAGAAGTATCTCACCTGCATACTTTAGCTGACCGGTGTTTCCCGGGACCCCGATAATACGGACCTTCTTATTCATGAAGTTGTTCCCTATCCACCTTGGCTCAGTCTTGTCAAAGTCATGGAAATACTTACGGAGAAAGTAACCGGCTTCCTGGTCCTTGTTGTTCAGATAATAATCATCAGCATCCCAGAATATTTCTGCCTTTTCTCTTTTCAACAGGTATTTAATGATTTTTTCTTCTGCCGGCGTAAGGGCATTGAAGCCGGCAAAGATCACCTTATCCCAGGGCCAGCCCTCGGCCTCTTTCTCAATATTTTCAGCCAGTTGTCTGAATGCCTGCCCCTGGTAAGCCATTTTTTTTGCGTAAGTCTTCTCATGCAGACCGTCGTAATATTGTTTGATCGAGCGGTAGAATTCAAGGTAGTTTTTCTCGAAGTCGGTGAGTGGCCTACCATCAGGGTTCCACAGTTTCATGGCCCTTACCTCTGTCAGATAAGTGTATAACTTTTGCCTGTCGACCAGGTACATGTCTATTTCATTAAAATCCGACAGCATCCATGCAGCGTAAGGAAAAAATTCTTCCACACTTCGTGCATCTTTTCCTTCCAGTTCACAATGCAATTCATACAGCCTGAACTGGTCAGCCAGGGAATCGCTTATGACCAGACCTGAACATCGCGCTACAAAATCTTCAATGGAATAGAATTCCGGAAGGAAGGTTGTTTGCTTAAGCATACCGGCCAGGTAGCTTTTGATATATAGTATTGCTCGCCTGTTTGGGAGCACAATGCAACTTGCTCCCAGACGATCTCCATAGGTTGAATAAATATGTTCGGTAAGTTTCTTAAGAAATGCAGGCATGTGGCATTGTTTTTGGCCGCATTAAAGATAATCAAATTTCAAACTTCAAACTGCAAGCATCGAAGTTCCTTAAAGTCCGCCCAGCAACATATTAGCCATCTGCAGGCCTTCCGGTTTTCCTGCATCTATCCAAAGTCCTTCAGTATGTATAAAGCCTTTGATCCTGTGTTCTTTGCAGAGCCTCAGGTAGGTCTCAATAATGCTGAATGAGCCGCTTTCTGTGATCAGGGGGAATAGAGCCGGACTAATAACATGTATTCCGCTGAAAGCGAGGGGTGATAGATTGTAAGGTGATCCCGGGATGATCCTTTCTCCACTTTGCTGGTTTTCCCACCCCTGCATATGCATATCCTCATTGAAAAGCAGGTAACGTGATGTTTTCCGATCCTTAACAGCAAGTGTGGCCAGTGCTTTACTGGATTGATGCTCAGCAAAGAGTTTACGTAGATCAAGGTCGGAGAGTATGTCCACATTATGGACAATAAATGCCTCCTCGGTATCGAAGAATTGAGCTGCTTTAAGAATACCGCCACCTGTTTCCAGCAGGGTATCGCTTTCATCCGAAATGCTTATGGGAATGCCGAAGTAATCTTTTTCCTCAAGAAAGGAGATGATCTGATCTGCGTAGTGATGCACATTGATCACGATGCTGCTCACCCCCTGTACTTTCATTTTGATGATAAGCCGCTCCAGCAAGCTCATACCGCCGGCCTGGACCAGCGCCTTGGGAGTGTTTTCAGTAAGTGACTGCAGCCGGGTACCCCTGCCTGCAGCCAGGATCATTGCTTTCATGCTCGTTTTGATTTCTTAGGCTTGCAGAGCTCATTTTCTTTGACCGACTCTGCATTACATGTTTTGCAAAGGTATTTTGGACTCTCGTATTGCTTGATCTTGCTGCCCTCATTCAGTTTCTTACATATCTTCTTACTCATGTGAAGCTTTCCTGTTTTCAGTTATTTTTTGTTCCCTGTGATGTAGATTGATATGTATAACATATTTATTTGCTAAATGTTCAGCCAGTTTATCAGCGCAATAAACCGAACGGTGCTGCCCGCCTGTGCAACCAAAATTGATGCTCAGATTTTTAAAGCCACGTTCGATATAATTTTCTACAGCGCTATCGCAGATCTCAAAAATGTTAAACAGGAATTTATCCACTTCCCGATATCTTTTCAAATAGTCGATCACTTCCTTATCTCTTCCTGTTTGCTCACGGTATTTTTCCAGCCTGCCGGGATTGGGGAGGGCCCTGCAATCAAAAATGAAGCCGCCACCATTTCCAGAAGGGTCATCCGGCAGCCCGGCCTTATAGGAAAAGCTACTGATGCCAACCGAAAGGTCTGATTTTTGGTGGTGGACCGGCAGGTATTTGCTGCTCTGGGTAAGTTTTCTAAGGGTCGACTTCAATTCGGTCAGATCCGGCTCAAGCGGGTGGGCATTCAGCAGCCTGGCCAGCACTGCCATGGCGGGTTCGAGGCTCTCTGCAAAATGCGGGCGTTTCTCAAACAGACCACGGAAACCATAGGAGCCCAGAACCTGAAAAAGGCGCAGATATACAAAGGGGTAGAAATATTTCATGAAAACATCCCTGTCTACTGTATTCACTTTCGCCAGTTCTTCGAGATATTCTTCAATCAGCTGTTCTCTCACCTCTTCCGGAAAGCGTGCCTTTACCTGGTAGAGGAAAGATGCCAGGTCATATTGCAAAGGGCCCTTTCTTCCTCCCTGATAATCAATAAAGTATGGTTTTTCATCTTTGATCATCACATTCCTGGATTGGAAATCGCGGTACATGAAATGCTCATTTCCAGCCTGGCAAAGAAATTCGGCAAATCGCTGAAAGTCATTTTCCAGCAGTTGCTCATTAAAAGTGATCCCTGCTGTTTTAAGGATGTAGTATTTAAAATAATTCATATCCCATAGCATCGATTGCTGGTCGAATACACTTCTGGGATAACACATATTGTAATCAAGCCCTTTTCCGCCATTGATTTGAAAATGTGGTAACATGCGTACGCTGGCAGCCAGATGCTGATATAGCTCATCAGGGATATCATCAAGGCTTTTTCTCGCCATGATCATTTCAAATAAATCTCTGCTGCCCAGATCGGAAAGAAGGTATATTCCTTTCTTATCCTCGCTTGCCAGTATCTCGGGAACAGGAAGACCAGCAGCACGAAAGTGTTTGGTGAAGCTGATAAAAGCCTCATTCTCTTTCAGATCGGGATTATAAGCCCCGATAACAGAGCGATCACCAAATTGTATCCTGAAATACTTTCTTGGGGAGCCCGATGCAGCTATAGGTTGAATGCTGTCCGATTCATTTCCCGACCATGCGAGAAATAAATTTGCAATATCTTTTTCAGGTTGAACTATCACGTTATATCTTTGTTATATTTACAAAGTTATTGATTTAATTTTAGGAAAAATGAGTAAAAGCGCAGAAGACATTCTAAAGACCGCCATACTGCTTGAGCGCAGGGGCAAAGCATTCTATACTACCGCGGCCAGGCAAACCGAGAGCGAAGCGGCTCGCAAGATCTTTACCATGATGGCAGAGGAAGAAGATGAGCATATCGAGTTTCTTTCGAAGCAATATGT
Source organism: Bacteroidales bacterium (assembly GCA_029942245.1). Taxonomy (GTDB): domain Bacteria; phylum Bacteroidota; class Bacteroidia; order Bacteroidales; family B18-G4; genus B18-G4. The sequence goes on from JAOZTN010000121.1 coordinate 5,428, forward strand.
TGAGTATCAGAAAAATGGTAAGTTTTCCATGAACGATATTGAGCAGCCCGTTGATGATACTGAGGCTGTGATGATACTGAGTGAGCAGGTGAAGAAAGAGATCTCTGCTGCAGGCTTTGAGGCTGCAGCCATTTCAGCTGCGATGGATTTCGAGACCCGTGCCATTGAAGTATACCAGGGCAGGGCAGATGAAGCCACCGATCCGAATGAAAAGGATATGTACCAGATGCTGGCTGACTGGGAGCGTACCCATCACCACCTCCTGCATAAACTCAATGAAGACCTGAAAGAACAGGTCTGGCATGATAATAGTTTCTGGCCGTTCTAGATACGGTACGCGGTGCAGGATACGCGGGATTATTTAAATCCACACACCCCATACCATATACCACACTCCTTCTTATTTCAGTATAACCTTCTCCAGATAAACAGCGTCCGCTGTTCTGATCTCAACAAAGTACATTCCTGTATTCAGGCTGCTAAGGTCAAGCTTTTGGATGATACTTCCATCTGCTTTCTGAGATAGAACAAGCTGTCCGTTCAGGCTTCTGACTACGATCTCCTGAACATATGTATGCTGTACTGATTTAATATAGAGATTTCCATTGCTTGGATTCGGATATACAGAAAATAGCTGCTGCGTACTTTCATCGATACCTATGTTGCCCACATCAATGAAATCGTCCCTGGTCAATGTGTCACTGCCGTATTCATTTGTGGCAACAAGAACAACATCATAGCTTCCCATACTATTATAAGTAATACCTACTGGGTTCTGATCGCTGGAAGTTTCAGGGGTTCCACCCTCAAATGTCCATTCCCATACGGTCGGGCTATTGATGGAGACATCAGTGAAATCAACTGACCCGCCAACATTAACATAGGTCACGTTTGCACTAAAATCTGCGACAGGAGCATAATCAACATCCACAAAATTCGTCATGGTCGTGGTATTGGTTCCTGCAGGGTTGGTAACGGTTAAGGTTACGTCATATTGACCTGGAGTGTTGTATGTGATCGCTCCGGGAGAAGGCCAGGTAGAAGTTGCTGGATCGCCACCCTCAAAGGTCCATTCCCAGGTGGCTGGTCCGCCTGTGGATTCATCTGTAAAGATCGCCTGTCCGCCTACACCAATGGTATTATCCTCTACTGAGAATGCAGCTGTAGGTTCAATATAAGTTTGATCACCTACATGTACCCCAACGCCAGTGATGATCTCTCCTGTAGCCTGATTTTCAATAAAGGCCAGTACTTCACAATTGCTCATGGCATAACCTGAACCGGCTGTGTTCCATTCATATTCCAATGTAACCAGACTACCCTGTGTAGTTGGTTCGGTGATCAGATCACCCCATTGGCCAACAAATGCTTCCCTGAACGTATGTTTATGGGTATATGGCCCGGAAGCACCTGATTGCTGAGAAACAAGGTCATTTTCGGATAGCATAACATAAATGTGATTGTCATCCGTCATGTCATCTGTATAATAGATCTCAACGGTAATATATAAGATCTGGTTCATCATGCTATAGGTTGTGGCCATGCCCATGTTAGCAGGTGAGGCTTCGGTCATGATGGTATTGGCATAATTTGCCCAAACCGTCCGGCTCTGTAGACGATCAGCTCCGTATATCCTGCGTTGAATGAAGGCACTCGGCATAAACCGGCTGCTCCCGCAGTAAGGTGTTGAATAAAAGGCGTTTGGATAGGTTCTTCTGAAGTCAGGATCGCCCGGATAGGGCGTGGTGAAACTGGAATTAGAAGGGTGGTAAGCGACGGCAAAAGCCCGGTCCGGATTGGCAGCAAGTATGTTGGCCAATGTTGTGTGCCCGGCAGGACAGTTGGGGCAACTTACACCTGTGAACTCTTCCAGGATCGCATTCTTATTTAGTGGCTCGGTACTTACATAGTTTTGTGCCATCAAAGCCGATGCAAGCAGGATCATGAATAAGGAAAGGGTAGTTTTTAGTTTCATAATATCTTTTTTAATTAAATAATTCCTCGTGGCTTCCGCGAGCGCCATAGCTACTCAGCGGAGGCGCTGCCGCGAG
>JAOZTN010000122.1:0-7371 GCA_029942245.1 Bacteroidales bacterium
TTGGCGGAGGCGGATGCTCCCTTTTTTGATTGCATGGAGGTAAGAAATAAACCTCGCTACCTTTTCAGGATAACAGACCGTGTTTCAATACCGTATTTTGACTGCAGTACCAATAAGTACATACCGCTTTGCATATTTGCTTCAGGCGATAATTGTACAGAAACCATATCGCCGGCTGAAACATATCTGCTGTAAAACTCTTTAACCTTAATACCGGTATAATTATACAATGCCAATGATACATCGGCATCCATTTTGAGACTGAATGTAATGTTCGTTGAATTGCTGAACGGATTGGGTGCCACGGTAAAATAAAGTGTTATCGCATCCGGATCAGAGATATTCATCGTACCTCCGCCTGCCGGATAAAGTGTATCATTCACCTCTATTACCATGGTATCGGTTGCCATGTTACTACAGATATCTGTGGCTGTCCAGATCCGTGTCAGGGTAAAATAGAGTGGGCTGGTACTGTCGCTCACCACTTCAGTTAATGTAACAGCTAAGGAACCATCACAGCTGTCGATAGCTGTTACGTTTGCCGGTAGCGGGATGGAATCAGCACAGCAGACACCGGTATCAGCCGGAACGCCATACAACACAGGAGGGATGCTGTCAAATACCGAAATATACTGTGAGGCTGTTGCCGTATTCCCACAGGGGTCGGTTGCTATCCATGTACGGAAGATGTTGAATTGGTTCGGACAGGAATCATTGCTTATAGAATCAGAAACCATAACGACAATGTCACCGACACAGTTGTCAGATACTGTTACCGAATCTATTGATGCAACAGGCACCGTCGAAGCACATTGCAGCATCAGGGTATCGGGGACATCAGTGAAGACCGGTGGTAGGGTGTCGACAATATAAAACATCCCGGTGCAGGTGCTTGAACATCCACTTGACTCCATCACGATCAACTCAAGGATGAAACTTGAATCACAACTTCCGGTGCCCTGTACCTCTACCATTTGCATATTTGTATCTCCAAGAATTACCGCTGATCCGGAAATGGTCCAGGCATAGCTGCTCAGGGTATCGGGGCCATAGTACTGTTCTGTTGCCAGCGGACAAATTGTATCGGGACCGTTGATAAAGCAAGCAGGTAAAGGCGTCACGGTTACAGTTGCAGTATCCGGTGGTGAGGGACACCCGTTTATTCCGGTAACTATAATGGTGTAATGGGTAGTTGTATCTGGTGATACAGTGATGGATTGGGTAGTATCACCGGTATTCCATAAATACGAAAACGGGCCGTTCCCTGATATTACATTTACAGTAAGCGTTGCTGAATCGCCCTGGCATATCGCTGTATCGTTTACGCTGATCACAGGTGCTGAGTTGATATCAACCTGAACCGGGTGGATAAAATCTTTTAAAACGGCATTTATTGAATGCGATGCTTTTGTTTTGGCAATGACGGTCTTAACACCCATGCATTCATAAGAGCCGGGCATCACCTCATTAATGTTGATGGCTACCTCGGTATATGTGTGCAAGGGGTAAATATATTCTCCGAATGCACCATAGGGTACCACAACAGCGCTGTCATTATTTGCTGCCAGGTAAGTTGTTCCATCGGCCGGAGTAAGAGGGAAATAATCATATCCTCCCTGTGGGTCAACATCCCACCTGTAAATATGGAGCCCGGGTTGTATACCCCCATTGGTGAACTCCATGGTGATAGCAAGGTCACCGATGGTTCTGCCACCATCAGGCCCTAAAGAGGTAAAGCTGCTATCATTGAGATAAAGTGGGTTTTGGAGTAATTCAAAATCCAGGTAGGTATTTCCTTTTGGTTTTTTGCGGTCACCGGCACCTACAAACCATATATTTCCCAGGCTGTCGCTCGAGAAAAAGAACAATACATGATTCATATCGTCTTTAGCGGTTGGCTTTCCCGATTTCCATACCCAGTCATTCGGATCCATATTGAATTTTGATCCTTCTGTAAATATATTCATGTCAGCGGCATCATATTCATCTATGATATGAAAAGCTGTTAAGGTGTCCAGGGGTAAACCTGTGAGTGTAAATACATATCCACCACTTCCTGCGGCACTTTCGTTGGGAAGGAAGTCACCATCGTCGGCAGAAAAAGGTGCAAAATCCGGGGTGCGTGCGAGCAGGTTCCCGTCAACGGCAAATCCTCCGGAGGGCGTTTCTGTTGGTGCAACACCCTGCTGAGCAAAGACAGTTGCAGGGGAGGCAATACCAATAATCAAAAAGAAGGATAAAGCAATAAAAGGCACTACATGCATTTGTAGCCAGCGATAGCTTTGAGTAGACAGGTGTTTCATTTTAATAAAATTAGTGTTCGTTCAATATAAAAGATAAACATTATGCCCCGGGCTTGTCTCAGGGGAGTACCGTTTTAATAAGAGATCAGGTCAGTTTAACTTTTGGCGTGTCCAGCTAATAAGCTGTTGGGATTGACAAGGTACAAAAAATCTCGTGACATGTCAATTATTGTATATTAACAACAATCCATTATAAATTGTTTAGCACCAGCGAACAAAAGCAGGAAGGACCTCCTTCAGTTAAGCTCCAAACCATCAGGATCCAAGTTCCAGACCCCAAAATCCAAAATCAATTCCCAATCCCCTATACCTTGCCCCGCATAACAATTATCCCTTTACTATATCCCTTTTACAATGAGGTAAACTGAAGGTAATGATCATATCTTTCAAATATCTCTAACACGTAAGTAAATGGTTCAAGTCCCCTGGCATAACCATAATGCACCACAGGATCATTGAAGAATTCAGGATTAGAAAGTTTTAAAATATATAGCTCGACGTTGTCATCCCAAATGGAATTATTATGTCCGAACTTTAAAGCGAGATTTGCTGCGTCTCTGATGTGATAGTAGCCACAGTTGAACGATGCCATTGCAAACTTAAGACGCTGGGTAGAGTCTGGGATATCTTCCCATCTATCCCACAATTGTTCAAGATATTTTGTTCCTCCTTTTATATTTTTTTCCGGATCAGTTCTATCATAAACGCCCAGTTCTTCAGCCGTTGCAGGCATCAATTGCATCAACCCCTGTGCTCCTGCCCATGATTTAGCAAGAGGATCAAACCTTGACTCCTGATAAACAAGTGAGCTCAAAAGTCGCCAATCCCAATCCATATTATCAGCATGTCTTTTAATCAGATCATCGTATTGACTGATATTACCGGTTTTTGAACTGTAGAAATCATCTTTTATCCGCTTTCTGAAATCCCGTTCATTTTCGAAATATTTGTCATAAATCACGTTAAAATCCGGAGTCTTTTTTATTTCTGCAAGCCATTTATTACATTCAGATAACAAATCAGGTGAGTTTTTACGTACTCCCCAGGCAATCCGTTGTGAAAAACTCATAGGGACCTTTATATCTAATTCAGGGTAATAGGAAGCGTTAATTGATGCAATATTATAATCAGCCACCGTATATTCTATCTCACCATCAACAACCATTCTTATTAATTCTTCAGTCTCCATATCAGAGTTCATAGTATCAATTATGATTACATCACCTAATTCCTCCATCAAATTATCAAGCCTTAGCATATAAGAGGAATTGTTACGAACAGATACTTTTCTCCCTACTAATTCAACATTGTCGGAAATTAACGCTTCCTCTATCTCATGTAATTTCATGTTACGCCAGTTATCAGGTTTTTTCTGAACCAGAACCTGATGACTCAGGTATAAATTATTTGTAAAATTGATGAACTTTCTGCGATGCTCTGTTATAGCCAGTCCATTGGCCATTATATCTGCTTTACCTTCATTTAAAAAACTCATTAACTCTATAATGTCTTTTGCTATTAGAATCTCTAATTCAACCCCAATATGCTCAGCAAGACGATCAAGTAGTTCATATTCAAAGCCCATCGTTTGCCCCCTGTATATAAAAAAGCTGGTACTGCTATAAATAGTTACGGCTTTAAGAACACCACTTTCTTGTATTTCATTTAAATCCCTTTTGACAGAAGAATTATCAGTAAATATTTCTTCGAGTGTTTTCTCTCCGGGTATAACACCAATATCTTCAATTTGCACATTTTTATGTAATGTGTTCTCATCTTTATCCATGTTTGAAGTATCACAACTTTCAATTAGAAAAGATGTAAGTAAGATGATAAGGATTAAGTAAGTAAGGCGAAATTTCAACATCACTTTTATATTTAATTGTTAAAGTAATCAAAAAAGGAAGCACAGCCTTGTCCGCCGTAGCTTTGGCGGAGGTGGAATGCTCCTTTTTTGATATCCGACATCCGATATCCGAAATTCGAATAGGCTATTATTTTGCTACATTGTTGGCAAATGTTCTATTCCGGGATGCTAATAGTTACATCTTTAACGAAACCAGTAAATTTGGAATCATTTAAATCTTTAAAAACTTTATCTGCAACCTGTGTTGCGTCATCCAAACCAACATCTGCTGTTTCATCGGCAGAGAATACCGCTGGTTGAGTTTTCTCAACTCTACCTTTAGCGACTTCTTCTCCATCAACAAAAATAGTAGCTATACCTCCTTTTCCATTACCGCCTCCATCATATTCAAATACTAATTTGATCTCTGCATTTGGAATGCTTATTTTCTTTGAAGATGCAACTGTATAGCTTTCTATTCCAAAGTAATTGTATGTGTAGGCAGGCTTTCCGTTGTTCATATATAATGCCCATCCACCAAATTTTCCTCCCTGACAAATAATGATTCCTCTATCATTTCCTTTCAAATTCACATTGGCTACAATGGTCTTAGAAGTATTTTTAACATTCAGGAAAGTATTTTCCAATATTCCGTCCATGCCATCGGCCAGTGTTAAGGATTTCCTGTCTCCCATTAGATCAGGACGCCCGGCAATGGCAGCGTTAAAGCGCTCATATAATCTGTCATCAAGAGGATACACATTGTTTGCAATGGCTTCCTTCTCAAATAAGTCTTGCATTTCTTTGACTTTTTCAGGGTTCTCCTCTGCCAGGTTATTTGTTAAGCTGAAATCTTCCGTTACGTTATACAGTTCCCATTTTTCATCCTGGAATGCATTTCTTGGTGTACCTACCCAGGGTACCATATGTACGACGCGTGCCAACCATCCATCGTGGTATATAGCACGATTGCCAAACATTTCAAAATACTGGACTTTGTGACGGTCTTCTGCATCTTTGTCTTTTGCAGCATATAGCATACTCACCCCATCCATTGGAATTTGCTCTACACCATTGATCATTTTCGGTTCCGGCAATTGTGTTGCCTCTAAAACAGTTGGAGCTAGATCATTAACATGATGAAATTGAGACCGTATTTCCCCTTTTGCACTAATTCCATCTGGCCAATGCATCACCATAGCATTTCGTGTACCTCCAAAATCGGCTGCCATTTGTTTTGTCCATTTAAAAGGAGCATCTGTGGCTACAGCCCAGGCAGCAGTCATATGTGGAAATGAGTTGGGTCCACCCCAATCATCTGCATGATCTAGCATGCTTTCAATGGTTTCCTCATCAAATATTCCATTTAAATGAATTAATTCATTGAAGGTTCCTTCCAGTCCGCCCTCTGCACTTGAACCATTATCACCCATTATGTATATGAATAAGGTATTATTTAGCGCGCCCACTTCTGCAATGGCATCAACCAGTCTACCAACCTCATTATCAGTATGCTCCATAAAACCTGCGAAGGTTTCCATTTGTAAAGCAAATAATTTCTTTTCATTGTCACTTAAACTTTCCCAGTCCTTAATATCGCTTGGCATAGGAGCAAGTTGTGTGTTTTGTGGAATAATGCCCATTTCTTTTTGTCGAGCAAATGTTTCTTCACGTAGATTTTGCCAACCTGCATCAAATTTTCCATTGTATTTCTCTATCCATTCTTTGGGGGCGTGATGAGGTGCATGTACAGCACCGGGAGCATAATACACCATAAAAGGTTTTTCAGGCGTCATAGCCTTTTGAAACTTGATCCACTCGACCGCTTCATCAGTCATGTCTGTTGTGAAATGATAATCAGGGTCGTCCTTTTTATGCACTTTGGTAACGCCATCAAAAATTACAGGATCCCATTGGTTGGTTTCTCCTCCAATAAAACCGTAAAATTTATCAAATCCGGAATTAGTAGGCCAACGGAAATAAGGTCCGGATACTGAAACTTCCCAGGTTGCAGTTTCGTGCCATTTGCCAAAAGCAGCTGTACTATAACCATTTTGACGAAGAGTCTCAGCCACATATTTTGCATTATCAGGTCTGATTCCCTGGTTACCCTGGAAACCGGTAGCTACTTCCATAACGGAACCAACATTCATCCTATGATGATTTCTGCCGGAAAGCAATGAAGCCCGGGTAGGAGAACATAATGCCGTTGTGTGAAACTGATTAAACTTTAACCCATTATCTGCTAATCGACTAAAGGTAGGAGTCTCTATAGCCCCACCAAATGTACTTGTTGCCCCAAAACCAATATCATCAATCATAACGATTACAATATTTGGAGCTCCTTCAGGTGCTTTTACTTCAAAGATATCCGGTTTTTCAACGTTTCTGGCATCCATTTCAGTTACGGCTTCTGTTGTTGGCGGATGAATCGGTAAAACGGTACGATCCATTACGTATGTTCCTGCCAATTCATTTTTTGAATTGTCTTGAGGAGTGGTACAACTCATCATAATTCCCAGTAATAGGATTAAAATCGAAAGTTTTGTTTTCATATTTCTAATTTTGGTTAATGCCTTTATCAATGTTTGCTAAATGTTTATATGATCACTTCTTAAATTAAATTATTCCTCGTGGCTTGCCCCGAGGATAATCAATTTCAAAGATTTTTTTACTCACGTCCACTCAGGGTGGATCAAAACACCTTAATCTTATGCTATCAGAATTATAAACAATCCTGAGTTATAATAGTTTGATTGGGAATTGTGTAAATTATGTGTGTGATCAAAGTAATTTTCAGCACTTAGGTTTAACTCTTATAGTGTAATCCACTTAAAGATACAATATTATATATCCAAAGTCAATTGATATACATTACCGCAAATGGACAATGAATGATATTTGGTATCCGGTACTCGATATCCGAAATTCGAAATTTGAAGTTTATCAAACGCCAGTTGAGTGACATGATCATCCTGACCCCGAGTAATCGGGGGAAGGACCCCCATGCAATTTGCACCTAAGCCTCTGAAAGCATCCCACCTACTTTATTCGCCGTTCGCCTACGCTGTCCGCGTGTCGCCTTAGATTCAGCGCAAGCGTAGGTTTTAACGTAGGCGGAACACCTAACACCTTTATGCTGACAATCTACAATTAACAAACACTACCTGTTTTTTAATAATAATCGTAAATTTAAATATTCCTCGTGGCTTGCCGCGAGCT
>JAOZTN010000123.1:0-7307 GCA_029942245.1 Bacteroidales bacterium
CCATCAGTGGTATATTCCTTTTTCATTTCTTTCCCTTCCAGAAAGTCAGGAAAGAGGTTAAGGTAAGTGAGCTTACGTGCATCGCAATGGGACTTGAGCTCTTGGTTGATATACCGGATCAGCTTATTCAGGTAACCCGGTGAGCCCAGCATAGTTTCATTCACCGGCAGCAGGCTTTGTACAATAACTTTTGTACCGTTCACATGAGTGAATATCTGCTCAATGATCAACTCCTGGTTCTCGATGATATCATCCTTCTGAAAACTATTAAACACATCATTGATGCCGATCATGAGAAAGATCATATCTACCTGGTTCTCGATGATCCCATCCAGGCGTTCCAGCACTCCGTAGGTGGTATCACCTGCGATACCCTCATTTATAATGCCGACATCAGGGAAATATTTCTCCAGCTGAAACCACTCAGTCAGGCTGTCGCCAATGAAAAGTACCTTTTTTTTTCTGTCCATTTTCAGGAGGGTATTCTTAGAATTGTCTTCTTATTCGATAACGAATATAACAAATCTCCTGTCAGCCCTGTCATGAACTGCCACATTTCTTATCTTTGTTATACTCCTTGGCCATGATGAGGCCAAAAAGCAACAATAAGTTTAACTTCCGCTTCATGATCATGATGTCTATATTTTCATCCGGCAGACAATCCAAAGGGCCAGAAAAACCCATGGGAAACAGAAAGGCATACGCAGCAGGGATGTTCTTTTCGGGTAGTAAATCTGTGCTTGAATCAGATCTGCAAAAGCTTTTTGAACAGGCAAAAGAAAAAAGTCACGAAAATGTCCGGGCTATCATCGTTCCACATGCCGGCTATTCCTATTCAGGCATTGTGGCAGCATCAGGATATAAACAGCTGGATCCTGACAGGAAGTATGAACATATCTTTGTGATCGCTACCAGCCATACAGCACATTACGAGGGGGCATCCATCTATAGCAAGGGGAATTATGAAACGCCACTTGGAGAAGTTGAAGTAGATATTGAACTTGCAGAAAAACTGATAGCTGAGAGCGATATGTTTTCGTTTCAGCCAGAAGCTCACCTTACCGAACACAGCCTGGAAGTACAACTGCCATTTCTGCAGTATTATTTGAAAAAAGCCTTTAAGATCATTCCCATCGTGATCGGGACGCAGGATAAGTCGGCCTGCCGGGATATTGCGGCCGTACTCAAACCGTACTTTACAGCGAAAAACCTCTTTGTGATCAGCACTGACTTTTCGCATTTTCCGAATTTCAAGGACGCCCGGGAAGTAGACCAAAAAACTGCTGATGCAGTGACAGGGAATTCGAAAGATATGTTCCTGGAAGTGTTGAAAACGAATGAGGCTGCCGGCATTTCGAACCTTTCCACCGCCATGTGCGGGTGGAGTTCGGTGCTGACCCTTTTAAACCTGACGGAAGATAAAACGGAGTACTCTTATCACCAGGTACAATATTTGAATTCGGGCAATGCAGGCATAAGCCCTGACAAGAGCAGGGTAGTAGGCTACTGGGCCCTTGCTGTAACTGCAGCTAATGAGATGCCTGCAGGTAGTAGATTTTCACTTACTGAAAAGGATAAGTCAGACCTGCTTGGAATCGCCCGACTGAGCATGGAAACGTATGTGGAAAAAGGGAAGACACCCAAACTTAAAACAGAGGCCTTTTCTGAGAATCTTAAATCACCCTGTGGAGCATTTATTACCCTTACCAAAGACGGCGAACTCAGGGGTTGCATCGGCAACTTTGAACCAAAGGACGCATTGTATAGCGTGGTGCAGCAGATGGCGGTGGCCGCAGCAAGCAGGGATCACCGCTTTTCGAAAGTAAAAAAGGAAGAATTTGAAGATATCGAATTGGAGATTTCCGTTCTTACCCCAATGAAAAAGATATCATCTGTCGATGAGATAGAATTGGGCAAACACGGTATATATATTATTAATGGATCGTCCAGCGGCACTTTCCTGCCGCAGGTGGCTACTGAAACCGGATGGTCGCTCGAAGAATTCCTGGGCCACTGCGCAAGAGATAAAGCCAAATTGGGCTGGGAAGGCTGGAAGGAGGCCGAAATATATATTTACGAAGCACTAGTTTTTCACGAATAATTAATTATACAATACATCCATAATTCATAATCCATAATTCATAATCAATGAACTACATTAAACCTGCTTTTCTTCTGATCCTTATCCTGGCTATTAGCACTGCCATATACGCTCAGATTGACCATCGTTCAATTTCTAAAATGCACAATGAGGCTCCGGATGAGAAATCTGTTCCCATGCCGCTTGAAGAGGTGAAAACCTCACCGGGTTATGTTTTTGAGGCATCCGGTATCTTTACCATTCAGGCCAATGTTGATGAAGATGGTGATAACATTTTGGGGGATGCCGCTAACGAACCATCCATCGCTGTTGATCCGACAGATCCGAACCGGATCATGATCGGTTGGAGGCAGTTTGATAATGTTAGTAGCAATTTCCGGCAGGCAGGTTATGCATATTCCACTGATGCAGGACAAAGCTGGACATTTCCGGGATCCATCGATGCGGGCGTTTTTCGTTCCGACCCGGTACTGGATTGCAATAATGACGGGATATTCTTTTACAATAGTCTTACTATAAATGGATCCGGTGATTATTTGTGTACTGTATACAAAACCGGTGCCGGAAACGTGGAGTGGGATGAGGGTACTTTTGCACAAGGAGGTGATAAACAATGGATGCGCATCGATAATACCGGCGGAACAGGTTCAGGGAATATCTATTCGAACTGGACCATGTCCTACAGCTACTGCTGGCCTGAATATTTTACGCGATCAACTGATGATGGAAATGTATATGAGACCTGTACCACTATACCGGGAGAACCATTCTGGGGAACAGAGAATATAGGCCCTGATGGTGAACTGTATGTAGTTGGCAGGGGTGATTTCGCTCATATTATGCTTGCCAAATCTACCAATGCACAGGTTCCGGGTTCCGCCATCGTATGGGAGCATTTTACCGCTGTCGATCTCGACGGGCAACTGTCGATACAACCGGAAGTCAACCCGGTAGGCTTGATGGGGCAGGTATGGGTTGATTGTGACAGGTCTGACGGATCCGGGAGAGGCAATGTGTATATATGCGCTTCTGTCGACAGGTATGGCAGTGTAGACCCCGGCGATGTGATGTTTGCAAGAAGTACTGACGGAGGGCTGAATTTCGAAGATCCGATACGTATCAATAACGACATATCAGTATATAATCATCAGTGGTTTGCTACCATGTCGGTAGCCCCCAATGGCCGTATTGATGTGATATGGCTGGATACACGCGCCGACCCTGCAGGGCTGTTTAAATCGGTGCTTTATTATTCCTTTTCAGTTGATCAGGGTGTAACATGGTCAGAGAACGAACAGATGTCGGCTATTTTTGACCCGCACCTGGGCTGGCCGCAACAACAAAAAATGGGTGACTATTTCGATATGGTTTCTGATGACGGTGGTGCGCACCTTGCATGGGCCAATACCCTGAATGGTGAGCAGGATGTGTATTATTCCTACATCACACCGGATGATGTTGGCATTGATGATATTGCAAGAGAAAGTTCTTTTGCCAGAGTCTCCAATTTTCCCAATCCATTTACGGATAAAACAAGTATACGGTACACACTTGGGGCAGATGGCCATGTTAGGCTGTCGGTATATGATATCTACGGCAATGAGGTGGCTCAACTGCTTAACGAGCAGAAGTCAGCCGGAACGTTTACTGTTGATTTTGTTGCTCCTGGTCTTTCTGCAGGTGTATATTTTGCTGTATTGACTGTTGGGGACAGTTCTGATCGTATTCGTATTGTTAAAGTAGCACGTTATTAGGATCCAGGATGAGTGGTGAAGAGTTATCATTGGCTACAATATTTCAAGATGCAGAAAAGCATCGGAATATAGCAGATATCATCTCTCGACATCTTCGCGATGGAGAGAACATAAGAGGGTATGCCCTGAATGGAATCGACCTTAGCGGGGCGAAATCCATACTGGATCTGGGATGCGGGTTTGGATTTTTTACCGAAGCTTTAAAAGACCGCGTCCATTCTGATGCCAGGATCACCGGGCTTGACAGATTTCCGGAATACGAATGGTTTTATTTTCAATCATGTGAAAAGGCCGGTATTAGGGCCGACTTTTTGAGCAATGGGATTCATGTGATCGAAAAAATGGAGGATAGATCTTTCGATCTGATCCTCTGCAGCTATGCGCTTTACTTTTTTCCAGAGGTCATCGCCCAGATATCCAGAATATTAAAGGATGATGGCGTATTTATTGTCATTACCCATGCAATTCCACATATGGCTGAATTTACTTCGTATGTCAGAAGTGTCCTGAAAAGACACGGATTGATCATCACCATCGATCTGCCATATGAATCTCTGATCAGCAGATTTTCAAATGCAAACGGTTATCAATTGCTCCAGTCAGATTTTTCGAATGTCAAGGTGAAAAAATATACAGGACACCTTGAATTTGGCATTGGTGATCAAGATGCACTGGTGAGTTATTTTAATTTCAAGCACCATTTTTTCATCCCGGAAATCATCGATCCGGACGATGAATTGCATAATAAAGTCATTTCAAGCATAAAGAATGATTTGAATGATAGCCAGCTGATAAGGATCACTAAAAATGATGTTATATTTGTTTGCTCCGGGCCCATTAATAGTCAACGATAATGATCAAGCATAGGATACATTGTTCGCATTGCGGCCTTCCCCTTTCATTGGAGGATGAAGGCGGGATACAGAGAGATTACTGCAAGAATTGTGGTGTTTACTATTACGACAATCCTTTGCCTGTAGCCTCTAACATTGTGATGAAGGAGCGTGAGATCTTGCTTGTAAAAAGGAAAAACGACCCATTCAAGGGATTGTGGTGTCTTCCAATGGGCTTTGCCGAATCAGGCGAGAGTATAGAATCAGCTGCTTTAAGGGAGTTGGAAGAGGAAACAGGGATTCATGGCAAAGTTGTTGATCTGGTAGATGTTGAATCAGGAAATTCTGAAACATACGGAGATCTTCTATTCCTGAGTTTTGAAGTAGAATGGGTAGGAGGAAAACTTATGGCTGGTGATGATGCCTCAGAGGTAAACTTTTTCCCCTTTGATCATATGCCTGACATGGCCTTTCTGTCAAATGTTAATGCCATAAAAAAGTTTATCAGCTCAAGGCATGAATACTGGACCATCCTTGATTCTTTCTCTCGCTCAGTAGGGGAGAAGGGAGCTATTCATAAAAAGGGCGATTTTCTTTCGGATAAACTGATCGGATTGATCGAAAAAAATGCCGAGGTCATCACCCGGCGATGGCTGGAAGATGTTACAACAAGAAAATCAACCCCAACCTATGTAAAATTCGACCCGGAAACTACATTCGCCAGGAATAAAGATGTGATCATACAATTTGGCAACTGGCTGGGCGGTGGTTATACGGATAAAGAAATGAAGCGCTTTTACCGGAAACTTGGAAATGACCGGAAAAAAGAAGGATTTGCGCTAAGTGAAGTCTTAAGTGCATTGAGCCTGAATCGAAAGTATATCTGGGAGTTTGCTCTGTCGCAAGGGATGTGGAATAAGGCCATAGACGTATACATGGCACTTGAACTGGAGCGGCGAATGATGCTGTTTTTTGACAGGGCCGCATACCACATTGCCAAGGGATATGAAAAAGATATTCCTTCGTCAAAAATTGGTGAGTGAGAGCTTTTCTATAATGCCATTATCCTCATCCTGCTACCTGCCATCAACTGCCAGCTTATTATCGTACAATCAACAACTTCCCAACGGCACTTTCATTTCCTGCCTGCAGCCGAATGATGTACATCCCTTCCGGCAGATCAGTAATATCAAGCCGAGCAACATGTTCTCCGGCATTTTGGGTTTCGTCAGCCAATGAAATGACCTGCTTGCCAGTAATATCATAAACTGCAATAAATACACTTCGAATATCGAATATCGGATATCGAAAATCCCACCGGATGGGTTCGGAAAGCATTCAATGCTGATTTCCTTGAGTAGTGGCTGTGTTCCCCCATATTATGGTATTGCTGATCTTAGCCTCTGACTTGTCCCAGAAGTCTATCCCGCCCCCATAATCTGCCTCGATATGTGCAATGGTATTGTTGATGATTTCCGGAGAGCAAGTATCCTGAATCTCGATTCCACCCCCAAGCCACTCGCTCGTATTGCCAACGATCAGATTATGATCTATCGTAGGGTTACACTGACTTACCATCGCAATTGCCCCACCAGCGTTTTTTGCTGTATTGCCGGTAAACGTATTGTTTCTTATTTGTGGACTGCAGGATACATAACAACAAATTGCTCCACCGTATCCCTGCGCATATCCTTCCCATATAGCGTCATTGTTTGTGAAAATATTATTCTCAATTTCAGGAATACATTCCAAATAGCAACCTATCGCACCGCCGGCGCCTGATTTATTATTCTTAAATAAGCAATTTCTGATGATGGGACTGGCGTTTTCCAGGGAAATTGCCCCACCCATGGGAATCGGGTGAATGCTGATATCGATTGCCTTGTTGTTGAAGAACGAGCAATGGTCAATAAGGATCTTGCCAAAATTGAATACAGCAATTGCACCTCCGGAGTTTTCAGGATTATCACCGTATGCATCCCCGTGTTCAAACATACAATACACGAATTCTGATGAATCATTAGATGGTGGAGTATCATCAAAGCGAATGCCTTTCCATCCCGTCTGTGGGTCTGCTGCGGTAAAGATGATTGAATCTGATGCTGTCCCACGAGCAAGGATCTGTCCCTGGACCCACATGCTACTGCTATCATTCTGCCAAATGACTTCTACTCCTGGTTCAATGGTGAGGATAGTCCCATCCTCAATGATTGTTTCTCCTTCGATCAGGTAAGGTGATCCATCTAGCGTCCAGGTGCCACTGATCGGGCCACCGGGAATAATTGTTTGACTGTAAACAGCAATACATAATAATATTGCCAGAAATGAACATAAAATTGTTTTCATAAAACCTCCTTATTCAACATTTACAAATGCATGCCAATACTGGGGCATGGGCTCCAGCCTTAGTTATAAAGGAAGCTCAAGGATAAGATAAGGAGATTTTAATTATTGATAAAGATGATGCTTTTGAAAGCCTATGTCAATATCAAGCAGATGATGCTGGTGATTTTACCACAAGTTTGTATTGTTAAAAAAGGATGCTATCCATTGAGACGACATCCCTTTTCTTTAAATTCTGACTTCAGAGTTCAGAGTTGACTGCCTACTGCCTACTGC